>CAZDDE010000005.1:7533-57511 GCA_964504205.1 uncultured Candidatus Saccharibacteria bacterium | reverse complement strand
ACCTCATAAATCTATTTTACTATGAGGTGGTGCACTTCAAACGTACATTAGCGATTGTACCTTGACAATATAGAATGCAGGGGGGGGGATATGACCTCGACGGATGTTTTGGCTAGAGGCAGTTATAAAGAACTCAAGCAACTCATTCTAGAGCAAGGTCTGCTGAATAAGCAGACGGTTTACTATACTTACAAAATAATATCTTTGCTGGGGATGCTTGTTGCAAGTATGGTTATTCTTGCTCTAGTTCCTAATCCGTGGCTACAAATGTTAAACGCTGTATTTTTTGCCTTTCTTACCGTGCAGACTGGGCTAATTATGCATGACGCTGACCATACGCAGATTTTTAAATCCCTTTGGATGAATAGACTATGCGGCCTTATTGCCGCTAATCTTGTTACTGGTATTAGTTCGGGGCGGTGGAACCTTCAGCATAACAGACATCACGGTTCTCCCAATCATACCGGCCTTGATCCAGATGTCAACATTCCATACATTGCTTTTTCTGAAGATCAGGCTCTAGGAAAGAGGGGCATCGCACGTTTTATTTGTAAAAATCAAGCATTGCTTTGGTTTCCGCTGATCAGTTTGTACGCATTTCGCATGCGCATTCTTTATTTATCCACGTTGCTTAACAATTTGAGGGGTCATGCGGGAGAATACTCGATTGAACATCCGCTTGGCGAAGCTGTTCTTGCGGTAGCCAGTAATGTGCTATATTTCGGAATTGTTTTTTTCTTTTTGGATGTCTGGCACGGAGCGCTTTTCGTCGTAGTTCATCATGCCCTAACAGGCATTTATATGGCTAGTGTTTTTGCAACAAATCACAAAGGCATGCCGCTTATCAATAAACATTTTGATTTTTTACAAATGCAGGTGATTACTGCAAGGAACGTAAAGTCAAATCGTTTAACCCACTTATTCATGGGGGGATTGGATTATCAGATAGAACATCATCTATTTCCCACAATGCCGCGATGCAACCTAAAGAAAGCAAGAGACATTGTGAAGCCCTATTGTGAAAAGCACGGCATTGATTATTACGAGACTGGTTTTTTACGATCGTACATAGAGATTTTGCAAAATTTTTATCAAGTAAGCTCGGTATTGCGAAGGCCCGTCAAAACTTGACGGGTTTTTTGTTTTGCGCTATAGTGTACATAGCCATAGACAGCAGGCAAGTAACAAGACCTGCCGAGGCGCGAAAGTCTTTTGTCTATGGTTTGATAGGCATTTTTTTATGGCCATAAAGCGTCAGAAAAAAGAAGAGATCTTAAGAGAGCTGGATGAGAAGCTCGCGAATTTTAAGTCCGCCGTATTTGTCAATTACGCGGGAGTAAACGTTGCTGGTTTGGGAAAATTGCGTGGCGAACTGCGCAAGGAAGGCATAAATTTAAAAATTGCTAAAAAGACATTGCTGAATATTGCTTTTAAAAAACATAATCTGGATGTTCAGGTCAAATCCCTTGCCGGGCAGGTGGCTCTGGTTCTTGGCTATCAAGATGAAGTCACACCAGCAAAAATCGTTTACAAATTTGTGAAAGAATTGGAAAACTTAAAAATCCTTGCCGGTTTTCTTGGTAAAGAATTTATTGGCGCGGATAGAGTAGAGGCGTTGGCGAAACTGCCATCATACGAGGAATTGCTAGCCAAAATGGTCGGCAGTATGCAAGCGCCAATTTCTGGTTTTGTGAATGTGATGGCAGGGAATATACGAGGCCTGGTGCAGGTGTTAAGCGCAATAAGTAAAAAATGATCGCAAAGGCTCTAGGAGGTTAGGCTCTAGGCGCTAGGAAATTCCTAAAACCTAAAACCTAAAACCTAAAACCTAAAATACATGGCAGAAGAAAAAAATGAAGAACAAATAGAAATACCCGAAAAATTTGCCAAACTCGTAGACCAAGTAGAAAAAATGTCTGTACTTGATCTATCCGAGCTGGTGAAGGTTTTGGAGAAAAAGTTTGGCGTGTCCGCCGCGGCGCCTGTGGCAATGATGGCTGGTCCTGCAGGTAGCGGAGAAGCGGCGCCAGCAGAGGAAAAGACTTCTTTTACCGTTGAGTTGAAGGAAGTAGGCGGAAACAAAATCGGCGTGATTAAAGCGGTGCGTGAAGTGACTACACTTGGCTTAAAAGAGGCAAAAGATTTAGTTGAAGGCGCGCCAAAAGTAGTCAAAGAGAATGTTGCCAAGGAAGAAGCCGAGGTAATTAAAAAGAAACTTGAGGCGGCTGGCGCAAAGGTTGAACTGAAGTAATTTGTGAACCGCTTCCAAGAAATCCTCCTCTCCGGAGGATTTCTTTGTTTGACCAAGCTTAGCTTGGTTGACTTTTTTGCGGTGATAAGGGTATATTAAAGAGAATCTATGAGCGGTCAGATACTGGAAAAACTATTTGAATCTCAGGCGAAAGTGCGATTGCTAAAGCTCTTTTTGCGCAATGAGAAATCAAAATTCACGACGTCCGAGGTTGAAGAAAAATCCCAGCTGGATCACCGTACGGCTGTTCTGGCGCTTGAAAAACTGCGCGACGCCGGAGTGCTCAAGGCCTATACGCATTTTGGCGTACGTTCCGCCAAAGTTTCGCGAGGAAAACAGGAAAAAACTTATTACATTAATCCACACTTTATATTTGTTGGCGAAATGCGTTCTTTAGTGCTTAAATCTTCGCCGGCCTCGAAGTCCCGGATTTTGAATAAAGTTAAAGGTACTGGCAGAATAAAATTAGCGATACTTTCCGGGATTTTTCTAAAACCGGACAGAGAGCTTTCGCGCACGGATTTACTGGTAGTGGGTGATGATATGTCGGAAAAAAAATTTTTAAAATTTCTTAAACAGCTTGAAGCTGAAGTGGGCTGTGAAATTCAATATAGCGTTATGGACTCTGATGAATTCGCGTATCGGCGCAAAATGCTGGATCGCTTTCTTCGTGATGTCTTAGAAAGGCCGCATGAAGTGTTGATAAATAAGTTGGGGGTTTGAGAGGGCGCATAGCTTAGCGGTAGAGCGCTTCATTCACATTGAAGAGGTCTTTGGTTCGAATCCAAATGCGCCCACTTAAATATTTTGTTAAAAAATAGGAAACTCCTAACTGTTTTTGCATAAATTTTGTAGTTTGGTATAATAAAAAGTGTAGTCTAACCTCTTTGTTATAATTAATCATTGTAGCATGTAAAAGTATGAAAATAAAGCTTTTATTTGTTTTATTTGCTCCAGTAATTTTACTGGGGATAGTTTTTGGTGTTGGCGCGCACGGAGGTGTAGACGACAACCACTCGTCGGCAAAATATCTTGCGGCCGCGTTTATAACTAAAGACCAAGTTGTTGCGCCGGAAGGCTTAGGAGTGAATGCGCCGGGAGTGCTTCCCGGAAATCCATTTTACTTTTTGAAAAATGCAGCTCGCGGAGTACAGTCACTGATCGCTTTTTCACCGGAAAGCAAGGCCGAGCTGAAACTTCGTTTTGCCAATGAAAAGATCGTGGAAGCGCAAATCGTCGCGGATAAAGGCGATAAGAAAACAGCGATTAAGCATCTTCTAAGCTACGAAAAAGATCTAGCGTCGGCTCAAAGGATGGCCGTAAAATTAAAGGATAAATTACCCAATTTGGCTGAAAAAATAATCGCGAACACCTTAAGTCATCAAGCGGTGCTGGATAAACTGGAAAAAGAAGCAGTTGGGGACGAAGCGACTATTGTTAAAAATACGCGGACAAAAACGATTGTGCATATTGCCGAAGCGATAAGCGTTATCGGCGATGCCGATAAGATCAAAAACGCATTGGTTCAAGCGTCGCAAGATGCAGGGAGTCCGTTTAAGCCCTTGCGGAATCTGGAAGTATTAAAGGCAATCGAAGAGAAGGTTCCCGAGAGCGCGAAGGCCGGTATTCAGGGCGCACAGGAAAATGCGGTGAAGCGATTTCGCAGTGACTATGAGAAAAGCTCGGAGGAGGAAAAAGCGGCTCTTACGGAATATATCAAGGGAGCTGGCGGAGACGCGTCGCGGTATCTTCAGGCATTTAATGAGAATAAGGAGATTCTTGGCGAAGATCTTTCTGGAAAACTTTTGTCCGCCGGGGAAGAAAAGAGAATTGCCGGAGGAACAACATCCATCACGACCTCCCCATCACTTCCATCCGTCGCGTCCGAATGTTATCCTCCAGTTTCTCCAAAGCCGAGCTTAGAAGCACAGAGCGAAATTGGCACAATGACGATTACGCCGGAAATTTCACAAGAAAGTCAGGATAATGCGGTCGTAGTTTCATTTGTGTCTCATATCGATTCTCTATCTATTGCTTTGAGTTCTTATGCATGGGTAAGGATTAACGCAAAATTCATAGATTGGGGGCCTAAATCATCTGAAATTAATGCAGGAGAAGGAGTGAGGATAATTCAGGGGGTGGACGATATAAGATGGGAAACGCATGACTACATCGCTGGCAACGGGCGGAAACAGAAAAGACCGCGTCTGCCCGCGCAAAAGTATTGGGTCAAGTTCAAGGCCGATCAGACGACCCCATGGGATTCAGATAAAAACATCGGACCCTATGGCTGGCAGGAGGTAAAATACAATATCCATTACGTTGTCGGCGATGCTTCCAAACAAAGTGATTTCATTACAAAGAGCGGCAAAAGCGGCTATTATGTCGGCGGTCCACAGTTTCCGGTTGGAAAAATCGTGCGTGTAGGCGGCAATGCCGAACCGCACTACGGCAAGTTCGTCACCGTCAAGGCCGGAGAACCATTTGAAATAGAGGCAAAACCCACAGGGTGGCAGGGAGGAATAATGACGATTGATACGGGTGCTACCGCCCGTATTATCGGGCAAGATGCGATCGCAGTACAAGCCGGGGAATCAGCGATATGGAAAGTTTTGCCAAGGGGCACATCCCCGGTAAGTGGAAGGATAATGATAAAAAATATTTGCAACGATTTATTTTCCGACAATAACGATATTTCCAAGCGTTTCTTTTCCCCTAATGTCGGTTCATTCGAAGCGCCGATCACCTATGACTTTAGCGGACTTAAGAAAGAGAAGGCGCGATTAACCCTCGCCGGAGCGGTGGCCTATACGCTGGATTTCGCCAAGCCCGACAGTACCCTCAATATAATTCCGTGGCTTTCATATATGGATGGCCAATCTGTCGTTGCGAATGTGCCGGATAGAGAAATTGTTGTACGGGCAGTGTACAAAGATAGTCTCGGGGAATCTGCAAAAAATGTCCTTATAACACCCGCCACAGCAAAAACAAATAAAGAAGGACAAACAAAAGTCAAAATAACAGCGCCCAATATTACAAAAGAAGAAGTATCGCGAGGCATTGTGCTTAAATTGACGGCGCCAAGCATACCAGGATTAACATTTGAACAAAAACTTCTATTTACAAACATTTCTATAGTTGTCACTCCTTCGCCGGTTGTGGAAAAGAAGGTGGAGCCAACACCAGAGCCAACGGCAACTCCCAAGCCCTACGAGGGCTCGCCGCCGTTATTGTATTGACTGCCAATCAGAATAGGTGATAACGAACTTAATGTTGATGTTGCTCAAACTTTAGAGGATAGAGCGCGTGGTTTGAGCAATCGCGAAAAGCTTGCCGAAAATCAAGGCATGCTTTTTGTTTTTGATCAACCGGATTATTATTCTTTCTGGATGAAGGATATGCAATTTGCGATTGATATTATTTGGATTGATGAAAATAAAAAGATAGTTGATATTACGCAGAATGCGGAATCCGAGTCTTATCCGAAAACTTTTCAACCAAGCTCGCCCGCCCAGTATGTCCTGGAGGTTAATAGCTTTTGGACCGGAGAGCATGGGATTGTAGTTGGTGACGTGTTGAGTTTTTAAGTTTAATTCGTTTAATGTCTTGACCTTGCATTATTTTTTCTTTGTAGTAACTTAGATATACTGCCGTAAAATTCGCGGCAGAAATAGTTCTTTGGGAGGTATCAATGAGTACCACCGTATGCGTTGCGCCGATAATGGCGGCTTTGGTCGGAACAGAAGATATCTTAGGTGTCGGCAGGTTATGGAAGCCGCAGAATCAAAATCAGGAACGGATTGTTGAACTGTTAAAACTGCGCGATCAGCTTAATGTATTTTTTCAGAAAACTGCCGAGGGTGAGCTTGGCCACAAAGAACTGCGCTACTGGGTAGATTGGGTAGCCGAGAATCTCAATAAGATTTTGCGTGAAGAGGGTTTTGGCATCCAACTTAAGGATTTCAAGAAAGGGGAGTTTGGAGTCGTCTCCATCCTTGACGTGCTGGTTGAGTGGCTTATAAAAGGCCAAGAGGACGAGATTATAGCCGATGGTGTTGTATATCCAGCGGTAAGAATGGGTGCAACTGGAAGAGTAGACGGTCAATACACGCAACTGGTTGAAGTGTTTGAATCGTCGCGCCATCCTCATCCAGTGGGTATGCTACGTACTAAGACTGGCGATAAAGTATATGTGACTGTCGCGGAAAAAAAAGGGCATGCGGAATGGCCTCCAAAAGATTTTGCTCTTTACCTTGCGATAGAGTATATTAGGCGAGATTTGAATACCTCTCCCGGAGAGTGGGCCGGGATGATCTTCCCAATGGTTGATATAAATGATCGGCCGGATATAAGCTGGCTCATCGGCATGAATACTATTGATCAGCAGGGCAACTATGCTGAGGTTTCACAAGCTCTTCAGCAGACAAAGTTTAAGATGAACCAATACGGCGCTCGCGTGAAGAGTGCGGTGGCGATAGGTGTTACGATCACAGCTGTGAGGCATAAGCCGCAGTGGCTCATTATAGACGAGCCCTTCTATCTCTGGATAGAGCGAGACGGCGTGTCGTTCCCGATAGTAGGAATGTATGTGGATCCGTCCGACTGGAAAGACCCGGGCGATTTGCATAATATGTAACCAATCAAAAACCCCTTCGCAATTTGCGAAAGGGTTTTTTCATGCTCGCTTTATTACTTCACCAGCGTTCCGCCCGTTAGCGGCAAACCATCGGTGAGAGTGGTGGTGATGTCGGCTGTTACGCCATCGCCCCAGGAGAGATCAGCTGTCGCGGTGCCAATAGACAATCTAAAGGTTTCGCCAGTAGACGTGTAATCAGTGAGGTCAACATCTACATAGAATTCTTTTGAAGAGCCCTTAGCAACTGTGGTTGAGATCGCGCTGAAGTTAATTGTGCCGGCTGAAGTCAGATCGATACTATCTATTGTCTGAAGCGCAGAACCCTTGCCCACTTCAAAGATGCGCGCGGTTCTGCCAGTGGTAGATCCGCCAGACTGGGCAATTGTGAAGCGAATATTGTGGTTCGTTCCGTCAAAGATAACATCATCGCCTTCGGCAGTGATTGTGAAGCGCATTGCTTCAGTTACTCCCGGCAATAACGCGCCGGAAGGAGTGGTACTGGAAAGCGCGAATACTGGCTTGCTTTTGGCGATAGTCACAGCGTTGATATTAGTCGGTTCTGTTCCAGAAAGAGTTGATGGGTCTCTGCTTCCAGCCGCGGAAGTTACATTGATGCCTGAATCAACACCCTTGGCTTCAAGGTCGCTCGCGAGAAGATCAGCAGAGCCGGCCACATCAGCAATATAGAAGTTTGGCGTGCTCATGGATACCGCGCCGTTGGATGAGCCGTTCAAATCGGCTTTAAGAACTAGGATAACACTTCCATCTTTGGGAACAGTAACGCTGTTGCCGTTGAAGTTAAGAGTTAATCCGAGAACCGCAGAAACGTTTGAACCAGTCGGATATCCAGTGGCGAGTAACGTCGCTCCGTTATAAATCTTGATTGTCGCGAAGTTAGGCACATCATTGGCGGAGCTTGGGCTGTTTGTCTGCGCCAGGGTTACTTTAACACCCTTCAGGTTAACAGCTTCATTTACAGCGCTGAACTTAAATTTCGCCAGCTCAACATCTGTAAGGCCGCTTGTGCCGACGGCAATAATCTTGCTGGTCGGTGTTGATGCGTCAACAGACACAGTGATCGAGCCAGCGCTGACAACACTGATTGCTCCGCTGTCATCGGCATCTGCTCCTGAACCATAAACAGTCGTATTGGAAAGGAGACCCGTGCCGACAACATCACTTCCGCCTGCGGTTGTAAGATCGGCAATGCCCACATAGAGGGCAGAACCCGTTGTTGCAAGGACATTGGCGCGCAGTTCAAGAACTTTTGATATATTTTTTTCAACAGTTAAACTAAGACCGCTGAAGGTAAGCGTGTCAGGAGTGCCATCGCTAAAGGAGCTCATGACAGTGCCAAGCTGAATTTTTCCGTTCGTTGCATCGTAGAGTTTGAGAGATCCAAAAGTGGTGTTTGCGGCGCTTGCGCTGTTAAGAGCAGTGGCGTCGTCCGCGCTGAATTTAATAGAAGATACGCGCACATCTCCGGCCGTGCCGCTCGTTACGATCAATCTTGCGATCAGAGCGTCGGAAGCGTTCTTAACCAAAGTGCTTGAAGGCAGACTCTGGAAAGAAACCGTGAGGGTTTCAGCAAGAGCTGTCATGGCATTGCCGAGCGCGTCGCTTGAAGGATCGCTGATCGTTGCGCCGCTGGATACGCCAGTTGCTGTAAGGTCGCGATCAATTGCAACGGCGGCTTTCGCGCTTGCCCAATCCGCAGCCGCGTTTGTCGGAACATCGCTAGTTACTGTCAATGTTATAGTTTGATCTTTCTTAATCGTAAGATTAAAGTTGAAACTCGCTCCAGTAGTCGGCGAAGCAACGGTTGCGCCAAGCTGGGTTGAGCCGTTTGAAATTTTGACATTCGCTAAATCTCCGCTCTCGGCTGTTCCGGCATCGCCATCAACGCATCCTGCGCCATCGCAGAGATTAACCGTGAGTGAAGAAAGAGTGATGTCTTCGCCGCTGGCGGTCAGATCAAATTTGCCGAAAGTATAATCGTTCGATCCTGGAGCCACATTTTGGCCGCTCGGATTGGAGGGGTTAACCGCAAGGGTTAAGGATCCCGAAGAAAGGTTTGCGCTGTGCAAGGTTGCTTCTGATCCGTCAGTCGCGTCAACCGCAGAAATGCTTATATCCGCGCTGGCGATATCCGCCTGCGATTGCACACCATCTACCTTCACTTCGTTGATGCCAATTCCCAATCCAGTGTACGAAGCCGAAGTTGAGATATCGGCGCGCACATGAATAACAACATTCTGGCTTTTTTTAACTTGCAATAGCGCTGGATCGAGTCCGGTTGAATTAAAGCCGTAAGTTGCGATAGTTCCTAAGAAACTTGCGGGCGTGCCAATCTGTGTTTCTGCGCCGGTTGTTTGATTGTATTGATAAAGCGTTACATTTGAGAGATCAGTCGCATCGGCATTTGTGCCAAAAAGTTTAAGCTTTAAGCGCACAATCTGCATATCCTCTCCGGAGCCGGCCGAGAATCTAAACGCGGAGACAAATTCCTGCGTTCGGCCGTTGACGAATGCCTTGGCTGAAGGGTTTGTCGCGCCATTGATAGTAACAGTGAATCCGCCGCCGAGTTTAATTGTTTGACTGTTGCCGTCCTGCGCGCTAAAGGTTGAGCCATCACCGCCCTCGTCGGTTGTAATTTCAATCTGGTTGCTACTGTTTTGTCCAAAAGCTGTTACGTCAGAGGCATTGGTTATTTCAAATTTAACCGTTCGATTGGCGATACTTACGCCAGTTCCAATATCGGCATGGGCATAAATTATTTTAGATGTGCCCGCATTGATGACGATAGGATTTTGCGAAAGGTCAAATGCAGCGATGCGCGCATTTTGAGAAAGCGCAACAACGGTTGCTCCGATTTGCGCGCCGTTCACTTTTATCCTGATGTTTTTCACATCATCGTTTGAAGCCGTGCCAACTTGCGTAACAACTATTTTCTTGACACTTATTCCTTCCGAGACCGCCTCAAACGTCCAGGAGGCTATTTCCTGATCGGTTGAACCGGCAATCGGGTTTTGATCCGTGGGAACAGTTCTTGCCGTAACATCGAGCCGCCCAACGGCAAGGCCCGCAATAGTCATAGTGTTGCCCTCAATCGGGAAAGCTCCCTTTATTTCCTTAGCAGAAGTTATATCGCTTGTCGCCAAAACACTCAATCTTGGTGCGTTGCCAGTGGTAGCTGTTGAAGATATATTGGCAGTAACTGTAAGGGTTTTTGCACCGTTGGCCGGAATGACAAGATTTAGACCGGTAAAGACGGCTTTATGCGTAGTCGTATTAAGATTGCTTGGAGAGCCAAGCTGGGTTTGATTATCCCAGAGTTTTATTTCAGAGAGATCTGTATCTTGAGCCAAGCCGTTTCTGGTTATAGTTAGCGCAGTAACTGTTGCGCCCTCTGCGCTCGTAAGTTTAATCGCAAGGAACGCGGCGTTAGAAGCGCCTTTAGCTACAGTTGTGCTTTGCGGATTGCCGCTCGCAAGAGTTGCAATAACTCCTGTTTCTTCAGGGTTTCCTCCTTTGCCCAATGGAAGAACGTCGGAACCGTTCTCGTACAAATTGCGCTCAAAAGAGTTTATCTCATAGATCGAATCCCAATCGTAGCCCTCGGCGATAAATTGAGCCGCGGTCATATTGACCCATGATTTCACCCCTGTATCTGAATAAGAAGGAGAAGTCAGCCGATAAACCTTAGGGTCGCCAACAGCCCTGACAAGCTCTGAAACTGTATATTGGGCCAGTTCCTGGGAGCTTATCGTTTTAATGTTTTCCCACTTCAAATGGCCATAGCTATTGAAGATGTCGGGGTTCAAAATAAGCCGCTTAAACTGCTTATTTCCTATCAATTTAATTATGTAAATATCCGGACTTGACGCTGTTTTTACCAGTTCGCCGTCAACTATTACCGCGGCAGACGCATCCTGCGCATAAGGAACAAGCGCAAGCGCTAAACCGCTTATAATAGCCAATAAAACAATACTCCCTCCTACGATAAGCAGGGTTTTATTGGTCTTGAACGCACTAAATTTGGCCGTGTTCATATTCTTTTTTTTAACCTCGAAAACTGACTTAGCCGCGTTTTGTTGCTAAAGGCATAAAACGGGGATATAGTCAATCTTTTAAGTCAACCGCGCATTATAAAGCAGGGCTAAAATCTTGTCAAGGGCAGGCAGGCCCGTATAGCCATTTGCGCTGTTTTGCGCTATAAAGTATGAAGCACTTTTAAAAGGGGGTCCGCCATGCGGATTTTACAAAAACATCCCTGGGCCGCCGCGGCCCTCGGGTTTTTGAGCATATATATAGTATGGGCTCTTCCGGCTATATTTGTTTTTAACTGGAGCGAATGGTTTTCATGGGCATATAAGTATGGCGATCATCTAGTCCTGCCAACGTTTAACGCGATTGCTTTTTATCTACTTGCAAAAAACAAAGGCAAGATTCCGCGCTGGTCGGTTGGCGTGGCTGTTCTTTGCGGTCTATTACTTGTCTTTTTCGAGCCGGACGCTTCAGCATTTCGCGAAGCGGGGGAGGTTGATCTTGGCGCGCGTTTGTATCACACAGTGTTCATCTTTTTGGAATTCAGTTTTATAGTTTTTATGCTTCTGTTGTACCCGTTTGTGCCGCGAACGTACGCTCCGCTCTGGGGACGCTTGCGGCTAAAATCATGTTTTGGCATAGCCAATGTTACATTGCTTTATATGCTGATCGGTCTTTTTCTCTGGTTTACCCAAGGCGCCGATGCCTGGTTTCACGATTTTTCCCTAGCCGAAAACATCGCCCCCGGAACTATAGTTGGCGTTACATACATATTTTTGCTTTTGGATAGAAGATTTAGAATTACTGGAAGAGTAAAGAGGTATTTGCTTAAGAGAATCTTACTTAAATCCGCTGACTCGGAAGCCGACTAGGCGGATTTTTTGTCTTTCAAGAAACGGCCAGAGGAGTTTTAAGGCGGTTTGGTCTACATGATTAGAATTTTCAAGCGAATAATTTTCTGAGTGAGATTTGGTGTGCGTCTTAAAATCGGCATAACGGATTTTTATCGTGATAGTTTTGAAATTTTTGTAGCCCGCCCTTTGCGCGGTTTGAAGAACATTTTTTGTGAGTGAAAATAGAATAGGCAGTATCTGTTGCGCGCTTGCGGCATCTTTTTCAAAAGTATGTTCTTCGCTGATCGATTTAGCTGCGGTTTCTTCAGAAGAGACTTCGCGGTTGTCAATGCCACGCGCCGATTCGTAGAGATTGACGCCGTGCTGGCCAAAGTTGTCATAGAGAGCGGCTTGGGATATTTTTCGAAGGTCCGCTACTATATGTACACCCAACCTCGCAAGGTCCTGCTCGGTCTTTGGCCCAACGCCAGGCACTTTTCTTACCGGCAGGGGGTCAAGAAATTTTTGTACATCTAGAGATTTTACAATCGTAAGGCCGTCCGGTTTTTGAAAATCGCTCGCGATTTTAGCAATAAGCATATTAGGCCCAATGCCGACAGACGCAGTAACTCTTTCTTCTTGGTGTATTTTTACTTTGATATCCACTGCTAAACAAGTCAGACTATAGTCTGACTTGTTTAGCATGGACGATAGATCTAGGTATGCCTCGTCTATGCCGACTTGTTCAAATTTTCCATTGTGCTCAAGCGCAAAATTTTGTAAAATAGCCATAACCGCTTCCGAAACGCGATGATATAAAGCGCTGTTTACCGGCAGAAAAATTCCCTTGGGGCAAAGGCGATAGGCGCGTGAAATCGGCATGGCGCTGTGCACGCCGTATTTTCGAGCAATATAGTTTGCGGTGGACACAACCCCCCGCCCCGTGCCATTTTTGGGATCGGCGCCAACTATTATGGGCTTGCCGCGAAAATGCGGATTTTCCCGTTCTTCGCAGGAAGCGAAAAAGGCGTCTAAATCCAGATGAAAAATTATCTTATTTTTATTCATAAGCATTCCAAAACTTTTTTCTGGCTGTCGTTTTTTAGCGTAAATTTCGCCTTGTTTACTCCATCGGTTGGAGCCAAAGGCGAAATTTATAATCTTGATATAATTATTCACTATAGCATGTTTTTGTTTTTGGCCTTGTCGGCTCTTTTGTACAGTACTGCTCCGCCACGAAGGGGTGGAGCAGTACTCGTGTTAGTCCTGCTCTGCATTTTTATCCCCCTTAGCGAGTTTATCCAGGAAAATTTTATTCCCGGACGCGGTTATGAGTTCTCCGATATTTTATCCGGCCTCGCTGGACTTTTAAGCGGGTTGATGGTATACGGAAAGTTATCCGAAGCGGTCGGAAAAAATTTAATTTCAGGAGTGGAGTGAATCAATGGAAACTTTGGAATTGGATGATCTTTTAAAAAAAATCCGGACAGTACATTTTAAACTAAACACAGCAAATTTGGTTAGGTCATAAGGAGGTATATTACGTGAGCAACATTATTACACGTATGTGCGGGCATACAGAAAAGATTAGCTTGCCACCCGGCGACTATAATGGAATGATAAAAGCACTAAGAGATCAAGACTGTACTAATTGTCAGAGAATGTCAACCGGAGGCAAACTGATTCGTCACTGGATTATGCCCAAAGACGATATAGAGATGCCCGATAGTTGCACTGATATCATGGCATTTTCAATCGAATACGGTAGGAAGATCGCGGATCAAATAATTGCTAAGTATCCTGGCACTTTGCTTGCGGGAGTTATGGGATTGCCAGATCCGATAATCTCTCTGGATATGCCGGTAAATACGGATGTACGTAGCATTGCCGAAGAATTTAACTGCATAGTTTATAGAAAAGTCGCGGGATAAGATTACTACATCATGCCAAAATAAAAATGCTTCACCAAAGGAGGGCTCATGACAAGTCTTATTGAACGGCTGGACCAAAAAATCGCGGAGAAGTCTTTACTCAAACACCCGTTTTATCAGGCCTGGCAGCGCGGCGAATTAACAAGAGACGACTTGCGGAGATATGCCGCACAGTATTATAACTTTGAATATTATCTGCCAAGATTCTTGAGCGGCATACACCATAATTGTGTTTATGAGGATGTGCAAAAAATTGTCCTTGAAAATCTTTGGGATGAGCAACATGGCGAGGAGAATCACCGAGTCCTCTGGCTGAATTTTTGCCAAAGCGTTGGCGCTGGTATGGAGGGTTTGATCCTTGCGAATAGGTACAAAGAAACCGCAGATCTAATTGCCGCTTACTTCCAAATGTGTTCGGACAAAAACCCATCCATTGAATCAGGACTTGCAGGACTTGCCGCAATATATGCTTACGAAAAGCAAGTGCCCGCGATTGCAACGGTAAAAATGGAAGGATTATGTCAATTTTACGGCATTACTGACGAGAAGTCCCTTCAGTTCTTTGTTGTTCATAGTGATCTGGACAATATGCATGCTCTGCGCGAAGCCGAAGCATTGTCGTGGTATTTTTTACCAGATCGCCTACAGAGTTATATAGAAAGGGATGCTGATGTAGCGCTCGACGCCTGGTGGAGTTTTCTTGACGGCATAGAGAATAGACGGTCGGGAATAAATAAATAGCTAACGCTCCTTGAGGGGGCGTTTTTAATTTGCTATGCTTATGGCATGTCTTTATCCATCGGCATCGTGGGCTTGCCGAATGTTGGCAAATCCACGCTGTTTAAGGCGTTAACTAAAAAAGAAGTTTTGATTGCCAATTATCCCTTTGCCACGATTGATCCCAATATCGGCGTAGTGGCGGTGCCGGACGAACGTCTCGACAAGCTCGGCGCTTTTTCGCGTTCCGCGCAAAAAATTCCGGCAATTGTTGAATTCACGGATATCGCCGGCCTTGTCCGCGGGGCGAATAAAGGCGAAGGGCTCGGCAATCAGTTTTTAGCAAATATCCGCGAGGTAGACGCAGTGCTTTATGTTTTGCGCGCATTTGAAGATCCGGAGATTCAGCATGTTGAAGCGCGCGTTGATCCCAGAGCTGATTTTGAGATTTTAACGACAGAACTGATGCTGAAAGATTTAGAGACCGTGGATAAGCATTTGGAAAAAGTAAAGAAGCAGGCGAAGGGCAACGATAAGGAAGCTCTTGCGGAGCTGCCTATTTTAGAAAAACTTAAAGATGATTTGTCGAATGGTATCATGGCGAACAAGGTGTTCAATGAAATTGATGGCGAGATACTGAAGGCGAGCGCAGAGAAATTGAAAAAAGAATTACAACTGCTTACAAGCAAGAAGGGGATATTGCTTTTTAATGCTTCGGGATCTGACTCCGCGCTGCGTGGTGAGACTCCCGCGGATTTTCCGGTTATAGATATGAACGTCCGCGAAGAACTGGATGGCGCAGGATTTTCCGATGAAGAGAGAAGGGAGCTTGGTTTGGGCGCGTCAAAGTTACCGGAGCTGATAAGACTGGCCTATGAAACTCTTGGCTTGATCGTCTTTTTCACAACCGGAGAGAAAGAAACGCGTGCTTGGACAGTGCGAGGGGGCGCCACTGCCCCGGAAGCGGCCGGCGCAATTCACAGCGATTTTGAAAAAAATTTTATCCGCGCCGATGTTATTCGGTGGGACGAATTGCTCAAAACCCAAAGCTGGGTGGATGCCAAAGCCAAAGGCATTGTCCAGACTGTCGGAAAAGAGTATAGGGTAGAAGACGGCGATGTGCTGATTATAAAACATGGGGCGTAAGGGCCGCCTTCGCCCTGCGGGGCTACGGCGAGCCAAAGGAGGATAGCAATGGCTCTTTCAAAAATTGTCTGGAAAGACGGGGAATTTATCCCGCTTGAAGAAGCTGTTATAAATGTTTTCAGTCCTTCTGTGCAGTACGGATATGGAGGATTCGAGGGAGTCAGGTTTTATTTTTGCGAGACGAAGGATGGCCCTGCTATTTTTAGGTTGGCGGATCATATCGATCGTCTTTTTTATACTGCTAAACAACTGGAAATGGAAATTCCATACTCAACTGACGAGTTGACTAAAGCAATCTGCCGCCTTATCTTGGCATGCCAGATGGGCGAAGGATATATTCGTCCATGTATTGTTTATACCGATCCGGAGCTAGGCCTTCGATTTGAGGGCGAAAGAGCGAGTGTATTCATTGTTCTTTCTTCGTGGGAAAAGAAACTCAAGCATGAATCTTTGCGGGCAAAAATATCGCCGGTTGTACGTATACATCCAGACAGCACTGATGTCAACGCAAAAATAACTGGCCACTACCCCAATTCTATTCGTGCGCTCCGCGATGCTAGACGGAGTGGATATGATGAAGCAATTTTGTTAGATTATCAAGGCTATGTCGCCGAAGCCTCGGCCGAAAATCTTTTTATAGTAACAGAGGGCGATTTATTTACGCCGCCTCTTGGAACTATTTTGCCCGGCATTACGAGAGATAGTATCATAACTCTGGCTAGAGATTACGGCTACAAAGTTTCCGAAGGGCATCTAACTGCCGATGACTTACTTGCAAGTGATGAAGTCTTTGTCTGCGGCACGGCAATGGAGATTTTGTCGGTGGTTTCTATAGATAAAACGCCGATTGGTTGTGGTTCGCCTGGAGAGATAACAGAGTTTTTTGCTGGGTTATACAGAAATGTCGTGCGCGGCCGCAGGAAGCGTTACCACCACTGGCTCACGTTTGTTAATAAAAGTTAAAACTAAATGCCATATCTTGGTACTTTTAAGCCGTATTTTTTGAAGTATTTTATGGCGCTCGCCAGATGCGTGCGCGCGTATCTATTCGTAAAGAGGTCGATGAACGGGCCTCTTTTTTTACTGGCTTGGAAGTGATAGTGGTAGAAGAAAATTTCGGGATAATAAATCACTTTCCATCCTTTCTCCCAAAAGTTTCTGCACCAGTCTACATCTTCCATATACATAAAATAATTCTCGCATAATCCTCCGACTTGTTCATAAGCGGTTCGGCGGACTAAAAGAGCCGAACCCATCAGCCAGTCAACTGGTATTGCTGAATTGTTGAGTTGCTGAATTGTTGAGTTGATCAGAAATCGCTCTAGCTCCCGTTTCCCCCATGGCGTTTTACCAAAGGGCGTGCGCCGCGCGAGAATTGTCAGCGGAGAATAAAAACGAAAACACGACGGCTGATCTTCACCATTGATATTCAAAAGTCGCGGGCCGATTATGCCGACTTTGGGGTTTGCCTGCATATACTTGAGCATTTTGCCAACAGCGTTTTTATCAGAGATTATGACATCCGCATTGACGATCAAGAAGTAGTCGCCGCTCGCCACAGCGAGTCCTTTATTGACGGATTTTGCAAAGCCGATATTTTTTTTTGCGGCAAGAAATTTAATCGCAGGATATTCGCAGCGCATCATAAGTTCGGTTTTCTCAATCGTTGCGCTGTCGGTAACTATAAGTTCTGCCCCTTGCGGGGCATTTTGCTTTAAGTATTTCAGGCAGAGTTTTAGGACTTCGGGAGATTTATAATGGTTGATGATAATTGAAAGCATCATATCGCAAGGTTAGAATTTTCTCCAACGATAATTTTATTCCCTTCCGGCCGCTCAAAACTTTTATCGCTTATTGTTGTTCCGGAGCCAATTATGCTGTCAGTTATTTTTGCTGAAGTTACGATACTCACATCATCAAAAACAAGCGAGTTTTCAACGCTTGCGCCGTGGAGTTCGCTCTTATTGCCGATTGAAGTGAAAGGGCCGATATAAGAATCTTTGATCAAAGCATACTCGCCAATTGAGACAGGCCCGCGAATTAAAGTATTCCCGCCAATTTTTGTTCCAGTTTTAATTTCAACTTCGCCCTCTATTTTCACTTGCGGCTCAACATGCCCAGCGTTTTTAGCGCGAATTAGTTTGGAGAGAATAAGTTTATTGCCTTCTAAAAGATCGCGCGGGTTGCCGCGGTCTTTCCACCAGTTTTTAATTTCTCGCCAATGCACCGCGTAGCCGTTTTGGGCAAGATAAGTATGAATGTCGGAAATTTCATAGTCGCCGCGAGAGCTCGGCTTGATATTTTCGGCGGCAAGATGCGCGGTGTCATCGTAAAAGTAAAGCCCGGCGACCGCATATTCGCTTTTAGGATAAACGGGCTGTTCCTCAACGCGGATTACTTTGTTGTTTTGCATTTCCGGCACGCCGAACCTTTGGGGATTTGGAGTTTTAATTAAAGAAAGCAGGCAGTTGGCCGCGCTTTGTTCAAAATAAGTTACAAGCGGCATAAGGTCATCGCTGATAATGTTATCGCCGAGGTACAGCATAAATTTTTCTCCGCCGGTAAAATCGCGCGCAATCTTAAGAACATGCCCGAGGCCAAGAGTTCCGCCGGTTTGCTTGATATAGGTGATTCTTGCCCCGAAGCGCGATCCATCGCCGACAATTTGGGGAACTTCGGTTTCATATTCGTTGATAACAACGCCAATATCCTTTATCCCTGATGAAGCGATATGTTCCAGCGCATAAAAAATCATCGGCTTATTAGCCAGAGGAATCAAGTGTTTATTCACAGTATGCGTGAGCGGTTTTAAACTGTTGCTGCGCGCGGCAGTAACGATAGCTTTCACGATTTTATTTTAAACTTTTTTAAAATCTTCAAAGCCCCCGGCACTTCGTCTATCTTCGGCCTCACAAAGTCCGTAGAATCGTATCCTGTCGTTCCCGTTGCGAACACGACTACCGGCTCATTCGTTAGCGGCCAGAGGGCGTGATAGATATACGGGGGAATTTCGATTTGAGACAACTTATTTTTTTTCGGTGGAAAATCCAGTACGAGCGACCATGTTTTTCCGTAAGTTTTTGATGTTTTATTAAAGTCGTGAAAAATCCAGAGCGATGCGCCGGATAACACCCAAAAGTTTTCTATCAGTTTTAAGTGATAATGTTCGCCGCGCGAAACTCCTTTTTTCATACCAATAGACGCATGCAGGTGTTTTACTTTGGTTTTCCAGATCGGATTATCGGTTTCCGCAAGATCGCAAAAAAATCCGCGCTTGTCATCAACGACTTTGTTGAGGTGAATTTTTAAGCCGCTAATGGGGGTAGATAGGGTTCTGAACGATTTGGCCTTAGGCATTGGGATTTATTTAGAATAATTAGGTCAATTAGAATAATTAGAATAATTTTTAAATGTACTTCGAAAAATCTTTGTCCTTCTCGCGGATCCGCTCCACCCAGTCAATGTTGTGCTGATACCACTGGATGGTGCGGTGGATGCCCTCATCAAATGGCGTTCTTGGTTCCCAAGCTAGTTCTGCGCGAATTTTTTCGGTTGAAATAGAATAGCGAAGGTCGTTGCCCGGGCGGTCGGGGACAAGCGTGATCAGCGATTCCGGTTTGCCGAGCATTTGTAAAATAATCTTGGCGATTTCATAAGTGCTTTTTTCATTGTCGCTTCCTATATTATACACTTCTCCCGGCTTGCCCTTATGCAGGATTAAATCGATAGCTTCGCAGTGATCGCGCACATAAATCCAGTCGCGCACATGGCGCCCGGCGCCATGGAGGGTTATCGGCTGATTGCGCAGGGCCCTAAACATTGAGTTTGGGATGAGTTTTTCCGGATGCTGATACGGCCCATAGTTATTGGAGCAGTGTGTTACGATGACCGGCACATTGTACGAGCGATGATACGATCGACAGAGAAGATCTCCTCCTCCCTTTGCCGCGGCGTAAGGAACATTTGGCGCAAAACCAGTATCTTCAGAAAATTTGCGGGTATCGTCAAGAGATAAGGTGCCGTAGGTTTCATCGGTTGAAATTTGGATATAGAGCTTCACTTGTGGCTGGTTCTTTTTTACTGCTTCAAGCAGGGAGTGCGTGCCGAGCACATTCGTGCGCACAAACTCATCCACTCTATACATTACGCTTCGGCCGACATGGGTTTCTGCGGCAAAATTCACGACTGCCTCAACGTTATTTTCGTGAATGATTTTTTCGACAGCTTCAAGATCGGCGATATCTCCTTGAATAAAAGTGTAGCGCGGATCCTTATCTATATTCCGCAAGTTATCAAGATTTCCGGCGTAAGTAAGCTTATCGTAGTTGATAATTTTGTAATGCGGATATTTTTCCAGAATGAGATGTATAAAGTTGCTCCCGATAAACCCGGCCCCGCCGCCAATGAGAATTGTGCGCATTTTAATAATGCCCCGCTCGAAAAAAGCTTTTTCAATGGCGCTCTGCGGCGCGCCGGTGATGGCAGAAATTTCAGCAATGCTAATTTTCCCATCTTTGAAAAGTTTGGCGAGAGTTTGAAGCCGCAAGTCTTGGTCCGAGTAATTTTCCATCTTCATACACTAGCAAAAAAATGTTACGCTTGTCTATATGAGGATCATAATTTTTGGCTCAAGAGGGATGCTTGGCAGTGCTCTGCGTAAGGTTTTTATCAATGAAGCGCCATATGTTTTAGACAAATATGAACTTGATGTAACAAACCGAGAGGCGGTCTTTACAATTTTTGAAAATATAAAGCCGGAAGTTGTTATTAACGCCGCGGCATATACGGATGTTGACGACTGCGAAACAGATCGTGATCTTGCGATGAATGTAAACGGCAAAGCTCCGGGATACTTGGCCGAAGCGGCAAAGAGAATTGGCGCGGTTTTAGTGCACTATTCCACTGATTATGTTTTTGACGGGAGAAAAGCTGAAGGATACAGCGAGGACGACACGCCGGGAAATCCTGTGAACTTCTATGGCGAAAGCAAGCTTGCCGGAGAAAGTGCTATACGCGATGTGGGCGGGAACTACTATATAATACGTACGTCATGGCTTTTTGGTCTCAATGGCAAGAATTTTGTGGAGACAATACTGCGCCTTGCGCAGGAAAAAGATGAGTTACGGGTTGTCAATGATCAGCACGGCAAGCCGACTTTTACGCTGGATTTGGCAGTGGCGACCAAGCAATTACTTGACGGTCATAAGGATTTTGGAATTTATCATATTGTCAATGAGCGAGCAACAACTTGGTACGAATTCGCGCAAGCTATTATTCATAAAAAAAATACCGTCAGTAAATTGCATAAGTTAAACGATCGTCTTACTTCTGTATATCCTTGCTCCTCGCGGGAGTATCCTCGCCTCGCTCAACGCCCTGCTTATTCCATCTTGTTAAATACAAAACTTCCGTCTTTGCGGCCATGGCAGGAAGCGCTGGGGGAGTATTTTAAGGCAAGATCCGGTATAATGTAAACATGCCGATCAGCAGTTTAAAAAGAGGGTTCAAAAAGCCCCGGGCGTTTGACTGGTTTGCATTTTTGGTTTTAGCGTCATTTGCATTTATCGTAGTAAGTATTGTGGATAACGACATTCAAAAATTTGGCAAAGAGATGGATCTTGAGGCGCGGCACTTGCAGGCAGAAATACTATCTATTAAGGATTTTCGAAAATTGCGCTGATTGCGCGCTGTTTTATCCCCAATCCTGGGGATTTTAAGTTTGCATGCTATAATAGAAGGGTGCTCAAAAAGATTCTCTTAATTGTTATCGCCATAATTTTTATCGCCGCGGGAATTTTTGCGTATTTTTTCTTGAAAGCCGGAAATGGCCGCATACTTGAGCCAACCGAGGGTATCGGCACGCAAGGAATAATTGCTCCGGAGAAAACCATTCCCGAGAGCAACGTTTTTAAGGGGACAGAAATAAATCCTTTTGAGGAAGGATTTACCAATCCATTTAAGTAATGGCGCAAAGACGCCGCAAAAATAAAAGAACAAGTTTCGCCGCAAAGAACTTTTTGCTTCTTTTTGTCTTTACTGTCGTTGGAGGAGTATTTGCTATTATTGCTGTAAATCCAGGCAACTATTCGGCAAGCATATCGCAAAATTCATCTAAACTGCTTGCCCACGCGCCGCGCGGAGCAGAAGATGACCATCACGACGATGCGGCAAATATCAAATTTCCCATCAGCGAGCTGGGCAATTGCGCAGGCCAAGCCGAGTGCAAGGAATTTTGCGATAATCCTGACAATATGCTCTCCTGCGTTAATTTCGCGGAAAAGAATGGCCTGATGAGCAAGGCGGAAGCAACGAAGACTCGGAAGATAGCGGAGCTTGGCATAACAAAAGGGCCGGGCGGGTGCAATTCGCAGGCCTCTTGCGATGCCTATTGCAGCAGTGCGGATAACATCAAGGAGTGCGTTGCTTTTGCCAAAAAGAATGGCATGATGGACAAGGCCGAACTCGCCGAAGCTGAAAAAGTTGTTGCGGCTTTAGACAAGGGCGCAAAATTGCCCGGCGGATGCAAGGGCAAAGCGGCATGCGAGGCGTATTGTTCCCAGCCTAAAAATATTCAGCAGTGCGTTGATTTTGCCGAAGCTGCTGGTTTCATGACTGCCAAAGAAGCCGCCATGGTGCGCAAGACCGGTGGCGTGGGCCCGGGCGGTTGTTTTGGAAAAGATGCCTGCGAAATCTTTTGTTCGCAAGGTGAACACATGAGCGAATGTATTGATTTTGCCGTAAAGCACGACTTAATGCCTCCGGGAGAAAGAGAAGAAGCGATGAAGGTTGCAGCAGCATTAAAAAGGGGAGTTAAACTTCCCGGCGGCTGTACAAACAAGCAGACATGCGAAGCGTATTGCATGAAGCCGGAGAATATGGGCGGCTGTCTTGATTTTGCGGAAGCCGCGGGATTTATGTCCAAAGAAGAAGCGGCGATGGCGCGTAAAATGATGGCCAAAGGCATCACGAGCGGCCCCGGCGGCTGCCGTAGCGACGAAAGCTGCATGTCTTACTGCTCAAATCCGAAAAATATGCTGGAATGCATGGCCTTTGCCGCGCGGCATGGAATTAATACTGATGATTTTAAGAAGGAGGGGATGAGAGGGCGTGGCATGAGGGGGCAGGGCATGGAGGGAGACAATATGGGCGGACAAGACATGGATGGACAAAATATGAATGGGCGCAATTTTGACCGAGGTTTTGAAGAAGATGAGGATAGAGACGATCTAGATGCTTTAATGGAAAGCGATGAAGATTTTATTGAAGAATTTGGTCGCGACGATTTTTAAATACTCTATATTATAAGATAGAATGTTCCCAGAAATTTTCCTAATTTCGTTTTTAGTGCTTGCCGCGGTTTTTGTTGGCACGTTAAGCGGTTTTGGCGCTTCCACAATTATGGTGCCGGTGATGGCGCTGTTTTTTCCTCTGCCGATAGCGCTCTTCTTTGTGGCCATTATCCACTGGTTCAACGATATCTGGAAGATGCTTCTTTTTAAAAGCGGTCTGCGCTGGAGAATAATTTTAGGTTTTGGAGCAACCGGCGTTGTGGCAAGCTACCTTGGAGCATCGCTGTCTTTTCGCATTCCGGAGGATGTGCTTTTGCGCGCGCTCGGCGTGTTCTTACTGCTTTACGTTGCTTTCATCGTAAAAAATCCGGAATGGAAACTTCCGGAAAAAAGAGCCACGGCAATTACTGGCGGATTTTTTTACGGCTTAATTGCCGGTGCGTTTGGCGCGGGCGGGGCAGTGCGCAGCGCTTTTCTTGCGGCGTATAACTTGCCGAAAGCCGCATATATTTTTACCTCCGGAGCTATTGGCATTATGATTGACACAACGCGCATCGGCGCGTATTTTGCGGGCGGCACGCGCCTTGAAGAGAGTTTGCTTTGGGGCATGGCCGCCTTTATTCCTATTTCGCTTCTTGGCGCCCTGATCGCCCAAAAAACAGTCGCGCGTATTCCCGAAAAATATTTCCGCCTCGTTGTCGCTTTGTTCCTTGCGCTTGTCGCAATTAAATTGATCGCAGTGCCAGTAAGCGCCGTTAATGCGGCAAAGCCAGAAGATTTTGGCCTGCGCGAGGGAGATCTCATCAGCGCAATTGATGACCCCGATATTTATATTGTGAATGAACACGGCTATAAACGGCTGTTTTTAAATCCGGCAATTTTTGGATTTTACGGGCATCTAAAGTGGGAAAATGTTAAAGAAGTGCCGCCGCAGACACGCGATGCTTTTGGAACTTCTGGATACTTTAGGAATTGCGAAGCTAACGATCCCAAAGTTTATGCCACCGAAGTTACTGCCGAAGACGCCGGGGCCTTTCATTGGTTGAATATGACTGGCGATAAGGCATCGTTAGAAGAAGCCAATTTCCCCCAAAAAGTTTTCTGTATCAACAACAGCGAATACGCTTGGTATCCAAAATCAACGCACTATACTTCAACAGCCCAAGTCCCAAAATACGACCGCAAAAGTTTGAATCTGCCGCTTGCACCCAAAGCCGTTTGCCAAGACGAGTGTTCTTCGGGCGATGGCCCAAGATGTTTGTCTCAAGGCGTCATGCAGGAGTGCAACTATTACGATGAAGATCCGTGCTTTGAATGGGGCGAACCAATAACATGCATGGCCGGAGAGCCATGTGCGGGAGGATCTTGCGGGGGACGGGGTTGTTCTGATGGTACTTCATGGGGACAGTGTTCCAAGACGAAGCCGCAATATTGTTCCGGGGGAAATCTGATAGACTTTTCTTCAATATGCGGTTGCCCGGCAGGACTTGTGCCGTATAAGGAAAAATGCATCGAGCCGCCCATGGATGAGCCATTGCGAACCGCGGTAGTACGCGATCTCCCCTTCGCCGATACATTGCATTGTTTCCAAAGCACAAATAGGAAAAATCCTGAATGTAAGCCTTATTATAAAGAGGAAGTTTGTAAAGATTACGGCAACCTTCCGCCTCCTCCCGGTTCGTCGTGTACGGCTGATTTAGTCTGCTCGCTTATTTCTAATCCCGTATGCGGCGCAAATGGTTTGTCGTATCTCAACGCTTGCTGGGCTGAAACTTTGGGCACAACAGTTGCTTCCTATGGGTATTGTCCGCAGATGAAGTCGTTTATGAGCGATTTATGGCTAACAAGAAATGTCATGTTCGGCGAGAGTATCCTTGCGTCATCTCCGCAGATTGGTTTTGTCCCGGATGGGAGCAGTTCACGTGGAGTTCCGATACCTGGGACATGGTTTACTTCCAAACTGTATGACACTACTGGGTCTGAATGGACGCTTCAGTTTGACATAGAAAAGGAAGTGTATGGCCAAAAAAAGAAGATGACAGTCCAAACATACGGGCCAAATAAACCCAAAACCGCTCTGGGCGAGATCGCCAAAACTCTGCTGGTCTACTTACCGTACGAGGAGTACTATCCCGAGCAAGTTTTGCTTGATTGGACTGGGCAGTATGTAAATTTTCTTAATGCCTATTATAAAAAAATGCAAAAAGCAAACCCAGTGCAGTATAATGTAACGCCGGTTGTCGTAGATCCTCCCAGCGGCGTGACCATCCTCACTTTATTTGATAGCGCAGAACCAGGCGAATTTTTAGAAGACAACAAGAAAAAAGTATATGATGCCGCTATCGCGAAACTGGGGCTTCTCGGCGCAAAAGATTTTAAGGTATTTATGATTGTTCCGATCATAAACACGGCGACAAAAGTACCGGATGGTCCTCCGGGCGGCGATAGTTTAATGTCTTATCCTGTGCCTATGGAAGTGCCGTATTGGTTTATTAAGCGCGATAAAGCGTATTCAACTTACGATAAAGAAGTTGGACTGGGAGCCTTGCTGGACTTTCAGCAGATGTTCAACATTATGAGCCATGAGTTGATACATGGTCTTGGCTGGGAGGGGACTCATGTGCCCTTGGATACAAACAGTGAGTTTCCCTTTGACATAGATCCGCTTAGCGGGCGTGAAAAAAAGTCAGAAATGAGCTGGTGCGAGCACAGAGAGAAGATGCCGAATTACTATTACGCCGAACTACCCCAGGACCTTAAGATTCGCGTCGGCCAAGAACCAGGATGGACGCAAAAAGAAAACACGCCAAAGGGTTGTTTATCTTACACTGGAATATATTTGAGGGATTACGACAACGACGGCGAGTACGAACTTCAGCATAATTTTCAGTATATCAGCCGCGAAATGCAAGAAGGATTTGGATGGGTCGATATTGATGGCGATGGCATTGCCGAGCGCGACGACCCCACTCCGTATGGCGGATGGAGGGAAATAAAAAATACAGTGAGGACTTTTAATGATGTCAATAACAAGAAGGTGAGCGGAGAAGGGTTTTATCCGTCGGATTTTGTAAAAACTTATTCAACAGGACTTACTTTTGCGCCTATCCAAAAAACTGTGATTGGAGATTGTGTTTTTGAAAAAGTGCGGCTTTCCGACGGCAAGAGCGGATTTGTGCCGCTTCAATGTCCGGAATTTAACAACGATGTTGTGAGTATTTACAAAGGATTAAAATATTACTGGTATTATGTGGAGAAAGATTTCGGTACCGTCCTTTTGCCGAGATTCTATTATTAGTGGAAGGTAGGGGAAAAAGCAAAAAGATGAGTAAATCAATGCGGCGAATCGTCATTTCTGTAATTATACTTGTTGCGCTTATCGGCGGCGCATTTTTTGTTTTCGGCCCTCAAGGACCTCACGAAGATCAAGCTCCAGTCAAAGCAACTTCAAATTTGATCCGCGTGTCCACTCCCCAGCCAAACGAGCAGATTCAGAGTCCGCTTGCCATATCCGGCGAAGCGCGGGGCAACTGGTTTTTTGAAGCGACGTTTCCCGTTGTGCTCACGAACTGGGACGGCCTGATCATTGCCGAAAGCTATGCCACGGCCAAGGGCGAGTGGATGACAACCGATTTTGTGCCGTTTACGGCAACCCTCAATTTTCAAAAGCCAATTTATGGCGAGCGCGGATACCTCATCCTCAAAAAAGACAACCCCTCCGGCCTCCCCGAGCACGACGACGCGCTGGAGGTGCCAGTGCGGTTCTAAGAATTTAAAAATTACTAGCCATGGGAAGATTTAATCTAAACGAAAAAGATTTTGACGAAGTAAAAGAAAAGGCCGAGAATTTTTACGCAAGTATTGGAGAGATTTATTGCCCATACTTTAGAGAAAAAATTCATTTCAACGCAAAAGGATTAAGGCATCTCAAATTTAAAACAGACAGACAAGCGCGGCTAAGAAGCGACCAATACGTTAGATTAAAACTTTTACATCTTGCCCCGCAGATATTAAAAGATTCGCACACGCTCCAGGGTATTTGGAAAACAAGATTATTTGAAGCAGTAAAAACTAATAGCCGGTGGGAGCGGGTTATGAAGGAAGTTACTTTTTATGAATTTATTGCCGTTGTGGAGAGTGTGCGCGCAAAGGTTATTGTTAAGGAAGTTCATGGCGGGGCAAAACATTTTTGGAGTATCATTCCTTATTGGGGAATTGATAAAATGAATAGCAAAAGAATTTTACATAGTGGCTGTCCCGAGCGTGATTAAACTAAAAAACACCGCAGAGCGGCATTCTTTAGTAGTACTTGGTTACAGCTTGGATAGCCGTGACAGGGCCAGGGCCCTCCAAGTACTGCTTACAGTATAGCATAGTAAGCGTTTGTGAGTCAAAAGTTATCCACAGGAGCAAACGTTATCTCCAATTATCCTTACGGGTAACCGCGGCTATCTTATTCTGAAAAAAGATAACCCTTCCGGCTTACCCGAGCATGACGACGCGCTGGAGGTGCCAGTGCGGTTCTAGTTTTTGTTAATTTGTGTATAATAGTTTACACAGCTATGTTATTAGAAGAGATAGAAAAATTTTTGGAGTCAGTTGATCTCAGTGCTTATCGCGAGAAATATAGGCCTATTAAAATCGTGGAAATGGATTTGCCGAAAGAAATACAGGCAACTGACATTACTCTCCGCGATTTGCTTTTGCCGAAGCTGTTGCGGGGAGAGATTGGGCTATGGGACGGTTAAGCTACGCAGAACTTTTTCGTAGGTTTGATGTAATTAAGAGATGGATGGTGGACGATTTAGAGCCATGCATATTTGATGCTAGAGCAAATTTTTTGGTTGCCCAAGGGCTGCTTAATTATACCGAAATATTAGGATCGTTTGTGACGGGGAAGGGAGTGGGAAATGGTGGAGAAAACTTTGATACATTTTTTGAAAGATTGGGCGATGTATACATCCGATTGCTCAGAGCCCACAACAGGAAAGGAAGTAGGATTAATGTAATCTATGATGATTTACGCTGTGGTCTTACCCATGAATATATGCCAAAGCGTAAAAAGTTTACGATATACGGGGTTTATAAGAAAAAATCCGATCTTAATTTAGATCAGCTTAAAATTCTTGTTAATCAAAGAGAGATCCAAGTGACAGCAGGTGTAATGCATATCCAAAATAGTTGGCACATTATTACGCCGAAGTATTGGTTGGATTTCAAGAGAGCCTGCGAACAATACAGGAAGGAATTGGAAGACGTGAATAATAAAGGTTGGCGGGATAATTTTTTTACAAGGGTAAAGAATATAAATATCAAAAATTTCAATGTTTAAGGGATGGAATCCATGAAACGCCTTAACGAATCAAATTTCAGCGAACAATCTATCTTTACTGTTAAAAGTGGTTAAAATACAAAGTATATGGAAGTCTCAAACAAAATAGAAATAAACGAGGGGTTTGCGCAAGCACTGGATCTTATGGAAAAAAGCGGCCGACACCTTTTTATTACCGGCAAAGCGGGCACCGGCAAGTCCACTTTGCTTGAGTATTTCCGCGCGCGCACAAAAAAGAAAATTGCTGTGCTTGCCCCCACGGGCGTTGCCGCTCTGAACGTGCGCGGGCAGACCATACATTCCTTTTTTCGTTTCCACCCGAACATTACAGCCGAGCAAGCGCGCCGCAAGCGTTTGCGCCCGGACCAACAGAAGCTCTACAAAAATCTGGAGACGGTGGTTATTGACGAAGTGTCAATGACGCGGGCTGATCTAATGGATTGTATTGACGTAGCGTTGCGCCATTATCGCGGACGAAGTCGCGAACCATTTGGCGGCGTGCAGATGATTTTTATCGGTGATCTTTATCAGCTCCCGCCGGTAGTTTCAGGAAAAGAGGAGCGGGAACTGTTCCGCACGGAATACGCCAGTCCATATTTTTTCAGCGCGAAGATCATCAGCGCGATTGAAATGGAGTTTGTTGAGCTTGAAAAAGTTTATCGCCAAAAAGACGAAGCATTTATCGCTTTGCTCAATAAGATTCGCAATAATTCCGTGGAAGAAGAAGATATGGTTCTGCTGAATAAAAGATACTCTCCGAAATTTCGCAAAAATGACGCTAGCGGCTATGTTACGCTTACTCCCACCAACGCGGCGGCAGACGGCGTAAATTATGAGAAACTTGCGGGTCTTTACGGCAAGCCCAGAAGTTATTATGGCGAGATGCTAGGCGACTTTGAAGATAAAAATTTGCCGACGGCCTTGCGTCTTGAAGTGAAGAAAGGCGCGCAGGTCATGCTTTTGAATAATGATGCCAAAGGACGTTGGGTGAACGGCAGCATTGGCACAATTTCCGACATTAAAAAAGGAAAGTACGATGATCCTTCCGATATTATTTCTGTAAAGCTTGCGGGCGGCGAGAAGGAAGTGGAGGTGCGCCCCTATACCTGGGAAATGCACGAGTATTTCTTTGATAAATCGCGCGGACTCATAGATACTAAAGTGGTGGGGTCGTTCACGCAATATCCCCTGCGCCTCGCTTGGGCGATAACAATTCATAAAAGCCAGGGGAAAACTTTTGATAATGTGATTATTGATATAGGTAGGGGAGCTTTCGCGCATGGGCAAGTGTATGTGGCGTTGAGCCGTTGCCGCAGTTTTAACGGTCTTATTTTTAGGAAGCCGATTCTCAAGGGGCATATTTGGATGGATAGAAACATCGTGCGTTTTCTGACGCGATTTCAGTATGATCAATCCGACGCCGCTCTTCCATTTGAAAAGAAACTCGCGATTATTCGCGCGGCGATTAGCGCGAAGAAACCCCTCGCTATCACCTATCTTAAGCCTAACGACGAAAAATCCCGCCGCGTGGTTGATCCGCATGATGTGGGAGAAATGGAATATCAAGGCAAAACATACATTGGCCTTGCCGCCTATTGCCGTATGCGGCGCGATGAACGCGTGTTCCGCGTGGATAGAATTCTTGAGCTTGCGACGGAATGAAAAAATTCACAGCAATAAAACGTTGTCCGTGGGCGGAAAACAACGATAAAATGCGCGCGTATCATGATACCGAGTGGGGCACACCGTGCCGCAATGACCGCGTGCTTTTTGAATATATTTTGCTTGATTCTTTTCAAGCCGGTTTAAGCTGGGATATTATTTTGAAGAAGCGCGAAAATTTCCGCCGCGCTTTTAGCAATTTTGATCCTGTAAAAATCGCGCGGTATGACAAAAGAAAAATCAATTTACTTTTGAAAGACACGGGCATTGTCCGCCACCGCGGAAAAATAGAAGCGGCCGTTAGAAACGCCAAAATTTTTTTCGCTATTCAAAAAGAACTCGGCAGTTTTGCCCCCCACCATACGATGGGGGGTTTCGCAAAATATCTCCGGGATTTTGTTGGCGATAATGCCAAACAAAACGCGTGGAAAAAAGAAGATCAGATTCCCGCGACAACAAAACTGGGTGATACGATAAGCAAAGACCTCAAAAAACGCGGCTTTAAATTTTTTGGCCCCACAACAACTTATGCTTTTCTGCAAGGCGCGGGGGTCGTGAACGATCATATCGTGAGTTGTTTCCGGTACAAGGAATGTGGACGAAGGCGTTAGCTAAATTTTTTAAAGGATAGATTTTTTGATAGAATAAATTTATGAACGAAAGGAAAAAATTATAAGTAGATATTTACTATGCCTACTGTAAATATTTTTTACAAGAATAAAGCCAAAGAATTGGAGAAGCTGGAAATCGGACTCAAGTCTTTTGTTGCTGAAAAACTAAGTACCGGTGAGAAGAAGCTGTCAGCAGAAGAAATAAGCACTCGCCTTATTAGTGTGGGCGGCAAGATGATCGGCGATGTTGAATTAGAAGTAACAGCGCACGCTCTTCCGGAGCGAGTACAGAGGCAAGACGACATATGCAACGAAGTGCGGAAGTTTATGCAAGAGGGGTGTCCTTCTCTCGGCGAAGTGAGAGTGTGGCTTATACTATGCGAACTTGGGCATAGTTGGTAAGAGTTAGGCTACGACATGACCCAATTCATCATTTTTTTCATCATCGGCGTGTCTGGGATTGTTATCGGCTATTATTTTGCGGTGGGGCGGAAGTTGAAGGCGAAGGAGAACATTATCGTCGAGCAAAAGTAGGTATGAAAGTTTTTGTTCAGGCAAAGCCAAATGCGCAAGAAGAATGCGTTGAGAAAATGGACTCAACGCATTTTAAGGTTTCCGTGAAAGAACCGCCCCGCCAAGGCGCGGCGAACCGCGCCATCGCGCGGGCGCTGGCAGAGCATTTTAACGTCGCGCCGTCGCGCGTGCGGCTGGTTTCGGGGTTTGCATCGCGGGAAAAGATATTTGAGATTACATAGACTACAAATTTATAAATAACCTCTATACAAAACTAAGACGATCGTTTTAGTTTTGTATACTGTAAAATGCAAGTAGTGTCACGTGGTGACACGCGACGAGTTGTTTATTGTTGACAGTGGTTATTGCTAAACGGTAAAATTGGGATAATGACGGAGGAGTTCAAAAAATGGTTGTGGAAAGGGGGGACGATTGCTGCTCTAGTTGGATTTACTGGCTTAGTAATCTTTTACGCTTTGGTTGAAATAGGAGCCGATGGCGAGGGCCTTATCTTAATTTGGGCTCTACTATTAGCGGCTTTAGTGGCAGGTCCGCTGGTATTGGTAAGTACAATTTTAAGTATTTTTAGTAAAAGATTAGGTTATCTGGGAAGCATTATTTTTAGCGTTCCATTTTTGTTAAGCGGAATGGCGCTGGGAATTCTTACTCTAACCAGCACCTCGTCCATAAGCAAAGCTCTTGATGGTTTATCTATAGTTATTTCTCTGGGAATGTCATTCTTTTTAATCAATCCCATAGTAATGCTTGTCTCAATCGCTGTATTAGCAGTGTCGCATAATAGGGTATTAACAAAGAGTACTGCGATAAGCTTAATTCTAATGAGCGGCTACTGGATTTTGATAGCATTAGCGTTGCTTACCGGTGTAATAAGCATAGGCAATGAGTAAACATTTTCACACAATACTCCACTCGCGTTTGTTGATGCCTATGATATTTTTCGGTTTGGCAGGGGCGATTTGGGGGTTGGAAGCGTATCGTGGCACGGTCGGCTCCGGAGAAACATTTACCAATCCTTTCTCGTATATACTTGGCGCGGTGGCGTTGGCAGTTTGCGGAGGAGCGGCGCTGGCCTATACAAGGGGGTTGCAGGCGCGCGAAGCCGTAAAGATTATCGGTTTCGGCCTCGTCGGCTGGCTGGCGGCGTTTTTGGTGCCGGCGGTGTGGGTGGAGCCGTTAGCAAATTTGGGAGCGTTCTCGGTATCGTTTATTTTAGGGCTACTTAGCAAGATAGAATTTATAAGCATAGAGTTATTAGATGCTATTTATTTACGTACGGGATTGTATCCATATCTACATTTTGGAAATCTTTGGATAGAATTTTTATTCACTGGTGCAGTTGTAGGTTTTGCATACGCCTTAATTCTGAGAACAAAAATCATTCGCACAGTGTCATATACGGCAATTGGATTTTCTATATCCTCTATACTCAGTCCAATCTTGGGAAATTTGTCCGCGTATTTATTCGTCTCAACTTTTGCCACTTACCTTTTAACGTTTTTTACAGTCGGCGTAATTTCAGGATTATCTCTGGCACTTGCAATTAATCAAAAAGAGGAGGGCGGCTCAATTCCCGTATGAACCCCTAGCAGACGTAATAAATTTGGTTAATGAATAATGCAATTATAAAAATGTATAAATCAAGAGTGTTGTCGGCCATGATATTTTTCGGTTTGGCGGGGGCGATTTGGGGGGGGGCGTTGTATGCGGGTCAACATTCGGGATATCCGCTTACCGCGATCGGCGGGTTGAGTTTGGCTGTGTTGGGGGGGCTTGGGATAGGATTGTACGCTGGAGACGCAAGACGCGTTTTTGTTACTTTAGCACTGGGATTTGTTGGTATTGTGATAGGATTTGGTATAGTTGGCTTAGGCATTTATCCTTTATTGATTTTGGGCACAAATATTTTTGCGGTTTTTCCAGATGCGATTGTTGATCTAATAAAACTAGAGCCTAATTTAAAGGTTGCGGCCTACTGGCTCAATTTTGCTGTTGCCGGAGCTTTTATGGGCTTGTTTTTCGCCTTTGGCATTAAGGAAAAAATACTGCCGATGATTTTGAAAGGCGCGGTTGGCTTTGGTTTAGCCGCGATAATCGGCCCAATTTTGGGAAACATCATTGGCAAATTGTTTAATTCGCTGTTTGCGAGCTATGTAGTAACCTTTTTGATTATCGGCGTAGTTTTAGGGTTATCTCTATCGCTAAAGCTAAGCAAAAAAGAGAAGGAGGCCCCAACAGTCCAGTGAGAAAATATTTTATTTTTATATCATCTATAATACTAGCGCTTTCGGGTGCCGGTTTTTTGTTATTGGCGCAAGGTGGCCAAGAGTCCGCAAGTTATCCCGATGCGAGAGAATACGCGCCCAATTTTTGGTTTGATTCCGAAGAAAAATACTATCCAACCGACCCGTTGGATTTTTATTATGATGAAAGCGGAAATGAACTTCCAGGAAAAACTGCCGTCGCGGAATACGACAAGTTGTCTTTGGATGAAAAGCTGGATACGGCCAAGATTTTTTATAAAGTGGACGATACTGGAAACGAATTCGTGTATCAGTATTGGCTGTTTTATGTGATGAATAACTACGAAAATGGCCACTACGGCGATTGGGAGTCGGTATTTGTATTTGTGGACAAAGAATCAAGGAACATAAATAAGGTGGTAGGATCTGCCCATGGATCTGGCAATAAGCTGAACAATCCTGAGAATAAAAGTGTATGGGTCTATATTGGCAATGGCTCCCATGCTAGTTGTCCGGTTGAGATTAGAGGGCGTGCTTGCGATTCTAATATATGGGAAGCTAGAGAAGGATGGGATTCTAATGGTAGGACTCTTGATTCATCCGATTTAAAAATTATTTCGTTAGACCAGTCTTACATCGATAGATTTGGAGATGGTGCATCTTTTGATAAACAAAAATCACCCACTATTGGTGTTAATCCATATAAGGTATTTGGCTTGGATAAGACAGATATACCTTTTGTTAATATAGTAGATACAAAAAAAGAAAAATATCTAAATCCTCCTCTCGTCGGTAACTACTTTGGTAAAACGCCGACTTTTGCTTGGGAGAAAGAGGAATATAAGAATCCGGAAAAAATACTTGAATCTACTCCAACTAAAATAGCTAAAAAAGTTGGCGGCTTCTTTGAGGGCGTCGGAAGCGCGATTGCGGGGGTGGGGAAGACGATTACTTTGCCTGCGTCAAAATTTTTGATAGCTTCGGTGACGAGGAAAGATGATCCTACGCAAGCTGACCCCGTTGCATTGGGGGAGGTGAGTGCTTCTATCCCACAAGATACAAATATAATTAACCAAAACGTCTCCACGCGCTCCCCCCCTCCTAATGTAAGAGAGGGGCCTGCCTTACCGGCAGGCAGGGCTGGGGAGGAGAGTTATAGTGAACGTTCCGTTCCCCCACTTCGCCCTTCGGGCTCTGCAGGGCAAGACGCCCCCAACCCAGTTCAACTCGAAGCTTCAGAAGCAGGGCCATTGGAGCCAGTCGTCGGGTCATCCGACCCGACGACTGCCCCGTCGGATGACGGGGCAGAAACCGAGTTTGCCTTCGTCAAAAAAGTCATAGATGGCGATACGGTTGAATTGGCCTCTGGCCAAAGAGTGCGCTATGTCGGCATAGACACGCCGGAGGATTTACTGGAGTGCTACGCCGAGCAGGCGAAGCAGAGAAACAAAAGTTTGGTTGAGGAGAAGCGGATAATCTTGCTAAAAGCGCCCAATCACAACGACAAGGATAAATACGATAGATTACTGCGTTTTGTGTGGCTTGATTATTATCAGGATGGCGTAATTGATTCCGCGGATACTTTTGTGAATTTGGATTTAGTTGAGAGGGGATATGCCCGTGTGAATAATTTTGGCGAAACACATGAGTACGAGCACAGGTTTGAATCCGCAGAAGCAGAAGCAGAACGACTGGAACTTGGTCTTTGGGGCAAAGCATGTAATGAGCAATTAGAAACGATTAAAGAAATTAGCAGAGATATTGTACAAACTGCCGAAAAGATCGCCGAAGATCTAGGGGGCGAGATCCCAACCCTTCGACAAGCTCAGGGCGAGCTGACCTCAACACTGCGGCCTTTTGAAATAGCCCCGAATGTATTCATGTTTCCCCCATCTTCTTCGGGCGGGTCGGCGCCTACTCCCGCTCCCACGCCAACTCCCATTCCGACGCCTGCGCCCGAGCCCGAAGCCACGACAACTACGCGCATTGTGATTAACGAAATTCAAGCCGGCGATGCGGAATTTGTGGAGTTATACAATCAGTTTTCTTCCGCCAAAAGTTTGGCCGGATACTATTTTTCATATTATTCATCCAGTAAAACCGCTTGGAATGATCCGTGGCGCAATCAAAAATTTCCTGATGCGGCAGCAATTCCCGCTAATAGCTATTTCCTGATTGGCTTAAAAGATTACCTGTCAAGCGCTGGCAACCCCAATGCCGATTGGCAGCCCTATACTTCAGCGCAGATTAGCAATACTGCTGGAACCATAGCCATCTTCCCTTTTGATCCAAGCGCCACAACAAGCGAAGCGGCTTATGCCGGCCGAATTGATGCGGTTGGCTGGGGAGCGGGCTTAACTCTCTACGAGCAATCCCCCGCCTCGGCGCCGGATTCGGGAAAGTCTATCACAAGAGACTCCAGTCATAGCGATGGCGATAACAACTCAAGCGATTTTTCGCAGTCGGCGTCCTCAACGCCAATAAATTCGAGCGGCACCGGCTATGATTCGAATTTTTCATATACGCCGCTTTGGGGCATGTATCAAAAAGACGCCAAACACTCCGGTCTGGCGACTCTTGCCGGGCCCGCTTGGACAAGTTCTTCACAAGCCACTTCAAGCTGGACATTTCAGATGACAAATGGAAGCGGCGCAAACACCGGCGGTCGGGCACAGGCCGTGATTGATTACGCCGGGAATATTTACGCGACTGATAGTTACGGCATCGTGCATAAAATAATTTCCAGCGGCGTTGAACAATGGGCATTTAATCCCGACGATCAAAGCGGTGTTGGCCAAGGTTTCGCCGGATCCTCTCCGGCATTGTCTTTCGATAGTTCAAGAATCTATTCTGTTTACACGGATAACACCGAGCGCAAATTATGGATATTTTCTATCAAAACCAGCGACGGCAGTTTAGACTGGAAATACGCGTCAAGCGAAGATGGGCATGGTCAGGATTTAAGTTCGCCGATTTTGGATTCTTCCGGCGCTGTTTATTACGCGAGCCGACAAAGTATTTATTCTGTTTCGTCTTCCGGAATTTTGAATTGGGAAACTAATTTAAGCCCGTCGCGGCTTGGCCTAGTAATACCCGCGATAGACAGTGGTTATATATATGTAAGCGGTAAAGTTTCAAACAATGCTGGCGACAGGTATATCTGGAAATTAAACACTAGCGATGGTAGCGAAGTCTGGAAAAAAAATCCGACTGGCAACAATGCTCTGGCAAACGGCGTAAGTATTAACGCCGAAGGAACTATTTATACCGGCGGATATCTTAACATGGGCAAGTCGGGGCTTTTTGCGATTTCCGCGACGGATGGATCAAAACTTTGGAGCAATAATATCGGAGATTCCCCGTCCACTAATCTGCCTAATTTTGACACCAATGGGAACATTTATCTTGGGATAATAACCACTCAAAACTCCGGACTGTTCCAGAAAGTTTTGGCAAGCGCGATAGGCGCTGCACAATGGATATTTGGCCCCGAAGAGCCCTCCATTGCGCAATATCCGGCAGTCATTGATTCTCAAAACAGAGTTTACACGGGAGCGAAAAACAAATATATCTACGCGCTTAAAACTGAAGACGGCACGGAAATTTGGAAATACCAGCTGTATGGCGAGCCGGTCGGATTTGCCGTCGGCAAAGATGTGGTATATGCTGTTTCTTACGATGGCAAGGTGCATGCCTTAAAGTAGGTGTGCATCTTCTTTTCTTTAACAACATACATACAGCGTTATATAAGGAGGAAAAATGACTAAGAAACGTAGCGCAAATCATTTGTTAATTCCGCGCAATGTACTTTTTGGCAACCCGGAAAAGATCGATCCGTTGATATCACCTGACGGTAAAAGGATTGCTTATCGTGCCCCGCATGAAGGCGTTATGAACATCTGGGTACAAACAGTGGGCGAAAGAGATGCTAGGGTGTTTACGCGCGACGTTGATCGGGGAATCCGCACGCACTTTTGGGCTTACGATAACAAGAATATTTTGTATGTTCAGGATGTCGGGGGCGACGAAAACTGGCATCTCTACGCCGTGAATGTCAACACCGGCTGGGAACGGGATTTGACCCCCTTTGACAATGTGAAGGCGCAGGTTATTGCGCGCAGTAAGCATCACCCCAAGCGCCTGCTTGTGGGATTAAATAAAGAAAATCCCGAACTGCACGATGTTTATAGTTTGCATCTGACTTCCGGCAGGCTAAAGAAAGTTGTCGCAAACCCAGGCAGTGTCGGCGGGTTTAGCGATAGTATGGGATGGGTGGCCGACGCGCATCTGCGGGTGTTGGGCTATTTGCGCATATCTTCCGCCGGCGGAAAGGAGTTAAGGGTTCGCGATGGTGAAACGGAAGAGTGGCGAACCCTTATATCATGGAGCAGTGAAGATTCGCGGAGTAGTGATGTCATCGGCTTTAACGCCGGGGGTACGCATATATACATCAAAGACTCTCGTGATTTTAATGCCGGACGGCTGCTGAAGATTGAGCTTGCAAGCGGAGAGGCAGAAATCATCGCCGAGGACCCGCATTACGATGTCGGAGATGTTATGATGCATCCTGATACACGCGCGACGCTGGCCGTATCTTTTGTGAGGGCGCGTAAGGAATGGCGGGTGCTAGACGAGTCTATACGGGCGGATATGGAAGTAATTTCCAATCTTCATCGCGGCGACTTCGGCGTTATAAGCCGCAGTGCGGACGATCAGTTGTGGATGGTTGCTTTCACGACAGACGATCGTCCCGCGTCTTTTTATCTATACGATCGCCAAAGCAAAGAGGGGAAATTAATTTTCCACAGCCGGCCGGCTTTGTTTAAGTACAATCTTTGCCGCATGAGGCCGATATCATTTAAGGCAAGAGACGGGCTGATTATTCACGGCTATTTAACGCTACCTCGTCGAGGCAGTCGGCCATATCCTATGGTGCTGAACGTGCATGGCGGACCCTGGGGTAGGGATGTATGGGGCTACGACCCAGAAGTACAATGGCTCGCAAATCGTGGGTATGCTTGCCTGCAGGTTAATTTTCGCGGGTCAACTGGCTATGGCAAGCAATTTGTAAATGCCGGCGACCGAGAATGGGGCGCGAAAATGCACGACGACCTGATTGATGCCGTGGATTGGGCGGTTCAGCAAGGATATGCCGATCCCAAACGCGTTGCCATTTTCGGCGGCTCTTACGGCGGATACGCGGCTCTAGTAGGTGCCGCTTTTACTCCGGATATTTTTTGCTGTGCCGTGGACATAGTGGGTCCCAGTAATCTGGTAACGCTTCTTAAATCTGTGCCGCCTTACTGGATTCCCTTGCTCGGAGTTTTGCGCAAAGGAATCGGTGATGAGAATATCGAGGAAGATTTTGTGTGGTCCCGCTCACCGCTTTCTAAGGTTGACCAAATAAAGATTCCCATGCTTATAGCGCAAGGAGCCAACGACCCGCGCGTGAAGCGGGCGGAATCCGAACAGATCGTGGAAGCAATGCGTGAAAAGGGAATAGACTATGAATACATGCTTTTTGAAGATGAAGGTCACGGCTTCGCCAAACCGGAAAATCGGATGAAATTTTATAAGGCAGCTGAAAAGTTTCTTGCCAAACATCTTGGAGGAACAACCGAAGATTAATTCTTTAACCCGCTTTGATGTGGGTTTTTTTTAGATAGCCATAATTGCGCGGGGATTTTTTTTGTGGTATATTGCACTGCGATTGGGCACTTTTACAAAAAATTTTTTCGCCAAAACGCCCCAACGGGAATAAAATAAAGGAGGTAAAAAAAATGGGAAGCGTCTTTGAGTTTGTGAAAGAACATAGCGGTGTTAAAGAGTTTTTACTGACCACAAATGGCTTACGAGTTTTGCTTGTGCCTCACCGTATCGGGGAAGTTGTCGCATTTATGGTGCACTACAATATCGGCTCCCGTAACGAGGGGGTTGGCCATACCGGCTCTGCGCATTTTCTTGAGCATTTGATGTTTAAAGGCTCTAAAAATTTTCCTAAAGACACGCACGCTATTGACAAGATATTCGCGCGCACAGGCGCCCACGCCAATGCCACTACATGGCTGGACAGAACTAACTACTATGAAATTATTTCTCCCGAGCACCTTGAGCTGTTTATGAAGGTTGAGGCGGACAGAATGTGTAATGCGGCGTTCGGTGACCAGGACCGGCGGGAGGAGATGACAGTAGTGCGGAGCGAGTTGGAAATCGGAGATAATGATCCTTCCGAAGTTCTTAGAAATGTAGTAATAGCTACAGCCATACAGGAGCATCCCTATCATCATCCTATCATTGGCTGGCGCTCGGATGTAGAGGGCGTGGATACGGCGAAATTCAGAGAGTTTTACAATACTTTCTACTATCCCAATAACGCGATGCTGATACTTATCGGCAATATGGACGAGCAAAAAGCCCTAGATATGATCGTCGAGCATTTTGGAGCTGTTGCGCCGTCTTCTTTGCCGATACCTCAAGTACATACAGTAGAGCCTCGGCAACAAGGCGAGAGACGGGTGATCGTGAAGCGCCCTGGAGGAAATGGAATTATTCATTTTGCCTGGATGTCTCCTGGTGCCGCGCACGCGGACTTTGCGCCGCTTGAGGTGCTCGCATATATTCTGGGTGTGGGCAAGCGAAACCTCCTCAAGCAGAAATTTCTGGACTCTGGCCGAGTCTCTGGTATTAGTATTGCGCATCTTCCCATTAGGGATCCGTTTCCATTTTATTTAGGATTTAGTTTGTTGAAGATGGCGGGGCATCGCGCGATAGAGAGAGAGGCGCGCGCGTACCTTGCCATGCTCCAGAAACAGGGAGTGGCGCAAGATCAAGTGAAGAGGGCCAAGGGCCTTGCCGAGGCCGACGTCTGGTACGGGCGGGACAGTCTAAACAGAATGTTGATGGACTTCAGCATGGCGGAAGGCGCGGGATCGTGGGAGCTTTACTTTACTCTCATGGAGAGCATCAGAGAAGTAACACTAGAAGATGTGATGCGCGTCTTCAGAGAGTATCTTGTCTCTGATAATCTGACCGTCGGCTGGTATGTTCCTATAAAAAAGGAGGCAGTATAATGCAGAGCCGCACTAGTATTCTTGAAAACGGTTTTGAAATAACGGTCATGCCTGATTATTCTCTACCCTTTGTAGAGGTACATGGCTGGGTAAAGAGCGGGCTTACCATTGGTAAGCGCAGGTGGCTGCATCGACTTGTGCCGCCTATGCTTTCGAAGGGCACTAAAATACACGTGAAAGAAAAGTTTGAAGACATTATGGACTGCCATGCGCTTGAGTATGGCGCGGCAAGCTCGTCTACATCGCGTTTCTTTAGCGAGTTTGGCGCAAGGGCGCTGAAGGCGCATATTGGGGAGCTTTTTATGCTCATGCACGAATCATTAAGCTGTCCTTCATTTCCCGAAAATGAGCTCGCTATCTTGAAAGATATGCTCGAGGCGGAATTGCGTGAGAAAGCAAGCGATCCAGAGGCCCGCGCAGAAGAGGAGATTAGAAGAATGCTTTATGGGTCGTCTCACCCGCACTTTATCTTGCCAACGAGAGAAGCTATGGCCGGGCTTAGGTCTGTAACAAGAGACGACCTTAATGATTTTTGGGAAAAACGCTACGCGCCTGATCGCGCAGGGATTGTACTGGTAGGAGATATAAATTTGGATATCATATATGCTTGTCTAAGCGATACTTTTGGCAAATGGAAGGCGCTTTGTGCCTCGGGCGAGCCCGAAGAAGAGGCCAAAGACGCAATGCATGATTTTGGATCGGACGAATACGAAGAGCGGACTGTGTTTATTCCGCAGAAGTCGAGCGCTATTTTGATGCTTGGCTCCAGGATCCCTTTTTCCTCTACTCATCGGGACCATTCGGCGCTTCGCGCCGCAATATCTGTGCTGGGAGGAGGCACAAACGGGCGCCTGTTTCAGCATGTACGGGAGAAGCACGGGCTCTCATATGATGTGAGTGCGTCGTTGGAGTGGATGCATACAATGCCTGGGTATTTTTCCGTGATTGCCCATACGAACCCAGATAACATCATGCGCACACAGGAAGAGATCATGCGCGTAGTGAGTGAGTTTTACGAGAGAGGTATTAGTAAGGAGGAGCTTGAGGAGACAAAGTCAATGTTGCGGGGAACTAGATCATATATGCGTTCAAGCCTCAAAGGGATTGCCGAGGAGCTTGTCTCCGATAAAATAATCGGCCTCGCCGCTAGCGAGCGAGACGAACGGATACATCGGCTTTGCGCGAGCGAAGTGAACGCAGTTATATCTAAGTACTTGAATCCCGTACGCATAAAACTTGTGCGCGCAGGGACAGTTGGTTAAGCGAAACTACTAAGGCGGCTATACAATTTAGCTGCTTTTTTGTTGAAAAACTTTTGTTTTGTGTTATGGTATAGCCTATGAGTGGTAAAGTAAAAAAGGCCATCATTCCGGTTGCCGGTTTGGGCACAAGATTTTTGCCGGCGACAAAGGCGATTCCCAAAGAGATGCTACCGGTTTACGACAAACCGGTTGTTCAGTATTTGGTGGAAGAAGCGGCGGCGGCGGGAATTGACACGATTATTTTCGTCGTGAATAGAAATAAGCACGCCATTCAGCAGCATTTCAGTCGCGATAAAGATTTTGAAGCGTTTTTGCGCCGCGCCAAAAAGTATGAACTGCTTGAAAAAATTAAACCGATTCATAAACTTGCGAGTTTTATCTATGTCTCTCAAGACGAGCCGCTTGGGAGCGGCGATGCCGTGGCGCGGGCGCAACGACTGATCGGCGATGAACCGTTTGCAGTGTTTTATGCAGATGATATTGTGCGCGCGCCGAGTCCGGCGATTGGGCAGTTAATAAAAGTTTACGAAACCCATTCGACAGGCTCAGGGCAAGAAAACTCTGTTTTAGGATTATTTAAAGTGCCTCAAGAAAGCGTAAAATTATATGGCATAGCCGAAGGGAAGCGAGTTGCCGCAAGAACTATAAAAGTAACAAAACTCATTGAGAAGCCGGATCCTGAAAATGCCCCGACGCGCTTGGCAAGCGTGGGGCGGTTTGTGCTGACACCGGATATTTTCGGAAAAATAAAAAAGACCAAAAAAATCAAAGGTGAGTTTTATCTTTCCGACGCGATTGATATGCTGGCACGGGAAGGCAAGGTATATGGCTACGAATTAGAAGGCAAGTGGTACGACTGCGGATCCAAGGAAGGGTATCTAAAAGCAAATATCGAGTTTTCTTATCCTGTGGATAAATAGCCCTTGACAGATTTGTGGTATGCTAAGTGGAGATGGGGGATATCATGGTTTCGTATATTTTTAGAATATACGAACTTCTCAAAAGTATATTGACCAAAGCCAATGCGTAAGTTAGATTGGCTTGATGGGCAAAAAAGAGCTTATAAAACGAGCTATTGAACTTTGCTTGGCTGTGTACAGAGTTACGGACAAGTTTCCCGCGAATGAAGTTTTACGGGAAAAATTAAGGAATGCCGCACTTGATATAGTGGAGGTCATAATTTATGATTTAGAGAAAGGTCCTACTATTGAAAGTAGGTTTTTTAATCCCCAAAAGTTAGAAGTGATACTCGCGCATTTTAATGTTGCAAAGCGGCAAAACTGGGTGGAGGGAGAAAATTTCGAGATTTTAGCTGGGGCATATTGTACTTTGTATAGTGATAATCAAAAAGAGACTAATCTGCTAGGGGAAGCATACATGGCGCAACGGAAAATACCTAAAAGTCCGAATGAAAGACAAGACGACATAATTGGTTTTCTCCGACAGCATAAAGAGGGGGCTAATCTAGCTGATCTCTCACAATTTTTGAAGCTAAGCAAACGATCAGTAAATAGAGAACTTGCGGGTCTCATCGCTCAAGGCATTGTTTTTAAAAAGGGAGTGACAAAAGGGGCAAAATTTATTGCGGCATAAATTTAAAGTATAGAGATGTTATGGAGGCAATTTCTGCCGTAATAATATTACAATAATGCCGAAATGGGTGACTTATGTCCGAAATAATTTTTGAAAAAATCTACGATCAATATCTGGATAAAATATATCGGTTTGTGTTTGTGCGCGTTAATTCTAAAGAAACAGCGCAGGATTTAACTGCGGAAACATTTACGCGCACATTTGAATATTTCAAACGAAATCCCGCTAGGGCTATTGATAATGTGCAGGCATTTTTATTTCGGACAGCGTCAAATTTGATTACTGATTTTTATCGGCAAAAATCTCGACATAATATTTCGCTGGAAAATGTGGTGGACTCCCCCAACATTCCTTCGCGTTTTGCAAGGCAAGTTGGTGGTGGCGAATTTATGCATCCAGAGGTTGCGCTTGCTAAAAATGAGCGCGTGCAAAAAATTATGGCGGCATTGCGGAGCATGGATAGCGAGCAGGCCGATATAGTCATGTGGCACTATGTAGAAGATATGTCGGTGCGCGAGATTGCGGTGATCACTGGAAGGCCGGAGGGAACTGTGCGGGTGATGCTACATCGGGGCCTTCGCGCTCTGCAACAGCTAATGTTGTAACACTTTCTTCCCTCATCCGTCATAATTAGTAGCAGTTCAATAAACTCACTGCAAAAATGACTGACAAAGAACTCTTCGTTCAATTAAAAATTTTGCGCGATATACGCCCCGATAAAGCATGGGCTGATTTCACGCGTACAAGACTGCTTGGTTATAATAATAGTAATATAAATATAATAAACATATTAGATATGTTAGAAAGAATTTTTGGTTTTGCCGTGCCGAAATCTTTGGCGATTTCTGCAATGGCTGTGGTTGTTGCGGCTGTTGGCGGATTGAATGTTTATAACGCCGGGATAGTTGATTTGGAAATAGGCAACAGCCCGGCGCTTACGGCGAGTCTAAGGCATGTGACGGATGAAACGGCAAGCGAAGTGGCTGAAATTCAGGAGTTGGCACGAATAGAGACAAGGGGGGGCAAGGGGAATGGCTTAAAGGAAACTAAAGGGATTAACTCTCCTGATTCTAATGCGCCTACTGTTATCTTTAACAAAGATGCCGAAGAACGAGAGAATTTTCAGGCCATTTTGCGCGAACGCATTCAAATTAAAATTGGCTATGTAAAAGATTTATTTGCGCAGGTAGAGGACGGCGATGCGGTCCGCGAGATTATGCAGAATCAGCGCCGTTACGAAGAGAACTTTAAGATATTTGGCGAGGGCTTAGATGATCAAGTGAAGGATTTACTTGCTGATGCCGAGCAAGCCCTTTTGGAAGGAGACCTCATTACCGCGCTGGATCTAGTGAACGCGATTGAGAAACTGATAAAGAATTAAAGCGATTTATCCACATTTTGCATCTTTTGTAATTTAAATATAATGAACACAATGAGTCAAAAGGTCGAGTTGATTCGCTTTTGGCGAAGGCTCATTGAGATAAGAGGAGAAAAAAATAGATCTGATATTAAGCATAGGGGGGTCGATAATATCAGCAAATGGAAAAGAAAGTCGATTTCTATTGCGCTTTACGATCTGTGGCTAATAGCTAAAGCCATAGCTCTAAAGAAGCAATAGGAAACGAAAATAAAGTAAAAATGAATAAAAAATTTATTAAGAAAACACTAGCCATAACGACAAGTGTTGCAACAACCCTGTCGGTTTCGGGTATTTCTTTGCTTATGCCGGTGTTTACAGCGACAGCCGTCACTATCAATGAGGGCGACACGATCAAGACCGCAGACAGTTTTGATGTGTGGATTGTCAAGCACATGGGCGCCAAGAAATTCCGCCGGCTGATCCTTAACCCTCAAGTGTTTGAGAGTTATGGACATCTAAGCTGGAGCAAGATTAAGACGGTATCTTCTGCCGAAATGGCAATGTACACCGAGTCTAAGCTTGTCCGCGCGGTCGGTGATCCAAAAGTCTATGAGCTTTCTTCTGCGTTAAATTCAGATACCGGCGTCAAGAAGTGGGTTAATATGACCGCGGCGGAATTCATGGCCGCAGGAAATGATTGGGATTCTATCTACGAGATTAATACCGTAGACCGCGATAATTACACCGTAAGCACCGATATTACTCCAACCGGCACAACCCCAACCCCAACCGCAAGCCCAACCCCAGCACCGACTGGAACAGGCGTAACTGTATCTTTGGCTTCTGATACGCCACCGGCTAATTCCGTGGCGATGGGCGCGGCCGATATAGTCTTCGCTAAGGTTAATTTTGTTGGCGGAGAGAACACGACTATTACCGCGATAACCGCAACGCGATCAGGCCTTGCCAACGATACGGACATCTCCGAAGTTAAACTTTGGGATGGCGCGACACAGCTTGGTTCAACACAGGCCCTCAACTCAACAACGCACAAAGCTGGCTTTACCGGATTAAGTTGGGTAGTACCGGCAGGACTGACAAAAGTTCTTACAATCACCGGCAGCATCGCTGGCACAGGAACTGCCGCGACGAGCACAGCCCCGCGTTTGGGAATTGCCGCAAAGGAAGATATAACTGCGGATAAAACAATTTCCGGGACATTTCCGATAGCCGGAAATCCCATGACGATTGCAAGTCTTGCTATTGGCCGGCTTGATGTGGTGGTGCAGGCAGTCCCAGCGAATCAAAGCCCAATTTCCGGCTCAACAGATCAGGAAATCGCTTCATGGCAGTTTTCTGCTGTGAACGAAGGGATGAATGTGAGGAAAATCAAGATCACGAATACCGGTTCTGCCGGAACAGCCGATATCAGCAATATCAAGCTCAAGATAAGCGGCGCGCAAATCGGATCAACGATTGCGTCTCTTGCGTCTGATGGCACTGCGACGTTTGATCTTACAACTAGTCCAGTGTCTATTCTTTCCGGAAGCAACAAGATTATCTACGCGCATGCTGATATCGCTTCGGGCATCAACACGTCAAGAACTATAGACTTTGAGATCACTAACGCCGCCGATGTAATGGCAATCGGAGCAAACTCTGGCGGATCAGTGACAATTACCATAGCCGACGGAGCAACATACACAACGCAGTCTGGTACCGCGCAAACGATTAGTCAGGGCACCGTGCTTTCAGTTACGACTAACGGCGCAACGCATCCTTCCGCTCAAACATTTATTCGCGGGGCAAGCCAGGTGCTTGTTTCCGCCTTCAGGTTCTCGAACGGCGCGGGAGAAACCCAGCGCATAACGAGAGTTAAGCTTTCGCTTGGCGGAACCAGCGCGGCCGCAACAGATCTTTCCAATGTGGTTTTGTACAAGTACGATCCAGACACCGGCACTGAAACACAGATTGGTTCCGCAACCGGTTTTGTCGGCACGATTGCCACCTACGGATTAAACACCACGCCAACTCTTGACCCCGGCCTGTTTGATGTGGAGAAGAACAAAAACTATATCGTGCATGTGCGATCCGATGTTACTACTTCCGCGGTGAACACCCACACTATTATTATCTTCGTTAATGAAATAAGGGTAGATGGCGTGCAATCAAAGGCGGATATCGGAGCGGCAACTATTACTGCTGTTGACACAGCCGCAGAGGTTATGGCAACAGGACACAGCTTGGCCAATACCGGCACCCTGACAATGTCTGCTTCGCCGAGCAACCCATCCGCGCAGAATGTTGTCCCCGGAGTAACCGATTTTACGTTCATGAGAGTTGACTTTACCATGGCTAATGAAGCGGCAACGCTTTCTTCGGCTACTGTCAACCTTTATGATGGAGCGGTTGGCACGAGTGGAGCTGCTGGTACTGCTGAATCCGGAGACTTCACAAATCTGAAATTGTGGGATATGACCACCGGCACAAAGACACAGCTTGGCACTACAGTTGCTAGCCCAACAACATCGGGATCGTTCAACTTCAATCTTCAGATCGGAAAAGATAAGACTGTGTCGCTAGCTGTGAGTGCCGATGTGCCCACCAACGCATACAGTGAAGCTTGGAGCGCGAGTACGGCATCAGTAGGTATGGATCTAGCCCTTACGACAACAGGAGTATCTTCTGGAGCTGATATAACCGATCCTTCAGCCGATATTATCAGCAACCTGATGACTGCCTCTGTTGAAACCCTGACCGTTGCCTTCCAGGCAGTGCCTTCAACGACGCTCATTGTGAACGCTTCACAGCCGGTCATTTCAAAGACAGTGCTTGCCGCAGGTACAGCAGGTGATGTCAAAGTGACATCTATTAAGTTTACTGCCGCAAGCACGACAACTCTCAACACCGGCGGCGCAAGTTCCGCTGACACAGAATTTGGAACACTGAAACTGTTTGATGGCACAACACAGATTGGTCAGACACTGTCTGCCTTTACGAACGTGGCCGGAGGAGACACCGCGACATTCAGCGGTCTTTCAGTCACCATTCCGAAAGGAACTTCTAAACTTCTTGAACTGAAGGCCAATGTGCTTGCCTCCGGAGATGGCACGGTCTTTGTCGGTTTCTTTGATCTGACTGGCGGCGGTACCGCGACGGATGTTGTTTCAACTGGTCTTTCGTCTAACACGACGATCTATGGCACCGGAACAAACAGCGACGATAGCGGTTCGATCACCCTAGCTGCGGCTGGGACGCTTACAGTTGACGTTGATGCCGGAACTCCAGCGCGAAAGTTTGTGGCGGTGGGGCAGAGTGGAAAGACGGGCGTTGAGCTGAATAAAGTTAAATTCAGCGCGACAAATGAGCCGATGAATCTTGAAAAGTTAGTCATGACCCTTGAGATCAATGATGATACGCCGAACAAGAACGATGTTCCCGACTTTGCTTCGCTTCGTTTGTACAACGGCACTACTCCGATTAGTTCGTATTCCTATCCTTCCGGAACTAACGCAACTCAAGAAGCTACTTCAACCTTCACCTTCGGAACATGGTCGGGTACCGCATTTACTGCTAAGGCGCTGACGGTTGCAAAAGGCGGAAATGTCGTTCTGACGATGATGGCCGATATGAATGGCACTTCCAATGGCGCAAACTCCACTTCAACTCCGCACTTCTTTATCCTCCCGAGCATGGCTTCATCATTCACATTCCCAAGCAGTACTTCCACAGTGTTTACGGCACGAGGCGTGGACAGCGGATCGAATGCTATAACAGTTACCCTTGGCTCCGGAACGAAAGATCCAGCAGTTGTCGGAAACTTCAATGATATTGTGGTTGTGCGCAGCAAGCCGATCTTCGCGCTCTGCACGGCATCAAACTGCTCTAAGGCATCGCCATCCGGCCAACTTGTGCCGGGAGTGGTGGACGTCTTGCGCTTTAGAGTTACGGCCGAAGGAGACGATGTGGGCTTTTCTCTGGCACAGAACAATATGCAGTTTACTGTGGCGCAAAGCGGAGGCACTGCAACCGGAAGAAATGTTAACTTCTTTGAGGTTGGTAAGTCAGCATCCCTGCAGACGGTCAGCACGACCTTTGCGAACTACAGCGGCGTGAACTTCGGATTTGCAACAACGACGATTTCGATAGCGAGCCCAAGCTACAAGGAGTACTTCATTCAAGCCGATCTTACTGACTACACGACTACGGGCAACACTTTCCGATTGTCGTTACAGGACAACACTACAGCGCCAACTGGAGAACGAACCGATACGGAAGATGTGAACTGGGATGACGGCACTGCAACTTATATCAGTGTTGACGCGATCGTAGATGGTTTGCCGATGACAGGCAGTACGCTGACTAAGTAACATCTTGTATGAGTCTAGGTCCAAATTCCTTGTTAGGACCGTTAGACACAACCCCGCCAGTCGATGGACTGGCGGGGTTTCGTTTTCCTAGCGGGATTAGTTATCCACAGTTGACGCTATATTTTACTTTATTTTTTTTGCTATAATAAAAATTAAGATTCTTACAATTTAATTATAATTAAAAAATTAATTAACTTTTTATACTAAAAATATGGAAAAAGGAAAAAAATTTGGGGGAGTGATTATTAATATCGTTTTAGGAGTTTTATTATCGGGGGGAATGGCGAGCGCCGCTGTTACGCTTAGCCAGAATATTTCGGTTGGGAGCGGCACGGCCAACGTTACCTTAGATGGTGACGATGTTTATATCACCGGAACATTTGAAGTGGATGGCACCTCGCGCTTTGATAGCGCCGTAACAGTCAATGCCAACCTCAACGTCAACGGCTTTGCCACAACCACAGCCACTAGTGGCGATCTTGCTATTGCCGGTTTATTTACATTAAACAATGATGCAAGCGGCGATCCTTACATTCGTTTCCAGGATTTGGGGACAAATAAGTGGTATCTCGGCTTTGACAATTCTGACTCCGACAAGTTCAGAATCACACCTCTAGCTGGTTCCTTCTCGGCTACATCTTCGGGCTTAACCATTGGCATGGATGGGTTTGTGGGAATTGGGGTGACCAATCCTGCCGGAAGACTTGAGCTTGGCGACGGCACCGATGCGATTCGTTTCTCCACTGTAGGCGACATCACCTTTGTAGATGCTGATGGCGCGGCTTCAATCACTGGCCCAGCCGGAGGAGCCTTGAGTGTGGTTGGCGGAGCGTCTCAAGCGCTCACGCTCACTGGCAACTTGGGATCAACATGGTCCTTGACTGCCGGAACTCTTACTCTTGCTGTGCCTTCTAGCTCCCAGATTACCGCTTCTTCCACCTTAGCCATTAACAATACTAATGTCGGCGATCCTCTCTTCATCCTTGAAGACACTGGCACGGACAAGTGGTACCTCGGCTTTGATGATAGTGATGGTGAGAAGTTCAGAATCACACCTCTAGCTGGTTCCTTCTCGGCTACATCTTCGGGCTTAA
>CAZDDE010000005.1:0-7433 GCA_964504205.1 uncultured Candidatus Saccharibacteria bacterium | reverse complement strand
AAGCGCTCACGCTCACTGGCAACTTGGGATCAACATGGTCCTTGACTGCCGGAACCTTAACTCTATCCGTCATCTCCACCGAGCAAATTACAGCTTCTTCCACCTTAGCCATTAACAATACTAATGATGCCGCCGATTCTTACATCAACTTTGAAGGGTCTGGTACGGATCGCTGGTACCTTGGTTTTGATAAGTCTGACTCGAATAAGTTCAGAATCACGCCGGCCGGCACATTCACGGCAACATCTTCCGGCATCACCATCCTGCCTTCTGGCTTTATCGGAATCGGGACGACGAACCCAACTAGCGGCTTGCATATCAATGCCACAACCAGTATGGACGGCTCTTTGATCATTGATCTGGATACTGCCACGAGCACCGTTTTTGCAGTCTGCCACTCGGGGGACGGTACGAACGACGCTGCGGCCACGAGTAATGTTAAGCTGGTTGATTGTAATGGTGCTCCATCCGCTGACTACGCAGAAATGTATCCAACCTATGGGTCACCTGAACCCGGAGACGTGGTTGGTCTTGGAAATAAATACGCGCGCACGAAAGATGGCGATAAGATCAGTAAACTTACAAAAACAACCAAGAGCTATGATTCATCGGCTATCGGCGTAGTGTCACAGGCATCTGGAGATTTTAATGTCATTGGCTACAACATTGACGGGCGGGACAACCCCGTGCCAGTGGCGCTGGCTGGACGCGTGCGTGTGAAAGTTTCTCTTGAAAACGGACTTATCAATGTTGGCGATCGTCTCACTTCGTCTTCGGTGCCCGGAGTTGCGATGCGAGCAAGTAAGAAGGGCCAAACTATCGGCATTGCCCTTAACTCTTACGACGGCACGACAGGCGACAATAAAATCTTGATGTTCGTTAATCTTACGCACCAAGGAGAATAATAACTGCGTAGATATTATAGTATACACATATTATTATGCTCAAAAAATATTCTTTGGTAGTCTTGTTAGCATCGTCTCTCGTGATGCCAGGAGTTAGTCTCGCGGTGCAGGACGTGGTTTTAACAGCTCAAGTGAATGTTACCCTGACCAGCCCGGCTATGACCATGGTTATTCACGGCGCTAAGTTTGACCAAATCGTGGTCAATACGGGGAATATCGTGATAACTATTTCGGCGAATGCTGATGATCAGATTACAATAACAACTACTGATAGATACAGATTTACGGTTTCTGGCATCACCGATCCGGGCACGGAGTGCAATGCGGGAGATTCAAGATTGGTTTTGCCCAAGCAGACTAGCGCAGTTGCCGTTACGATTACTCCAAGTACAGTGTGTACAGTAACCAGTAGCAGCAGCGGCGGAGGAGTATCAACCCTAAACTTATCGTCATCACCCGTCGCCCCAATGACAGCGCCAATCACTACGACCGGTACCGTAACAGCCACCACAATGCAGGGTGGAGAAACTACTTACATCAGCGATGAAGGCACCAAGGCCGCGATTAATATTCCATCCGAAGCTTTATCGGCGAACACCACATTTTTTATATCTCCTGTCGCAAAAACTTCTCTTAGCGTGTCCTCGTTAGTTTCTGCCGTTCCGTCTGGGGGCCAGATTATCGGCGCTAGTATTTATGAGTATTCGGCAACCCTTGCTGGAGTGGGCACTTCTGTCGCCACGTTTTCTAAAGACCTGACTTTAATATTTACTTACAATGACGCGCAAGTTGCAGGGGTGGATGTTTCAACATTGAAAGTCCATTACTATTCCGAATCGGAGAAGAAGTGGATTGCCTTGCCAAGCACTGTGGACGCTGGTCTCAAAAAAGTAACTGCGACAGCCAATCACTTTACTCGTTTTGCGCTCTTGGCTTATACTGAAGGAACTGCGCCAAAACCAGAAGTCGCGGTAAGCCTGGTTGATGTGAAGAACAAAGCAATCGTGGACGGCGATCTTATTAAAACGGCACAAAGTTTTGACATTTATATCGTCAAGCTGATCGGGAGTAAAAAGTTTAAGCGCCTCATTCTTAATCCGGCAATTTTTAATTCCTACGGGCATCTAGCATGGGAAAATGTCAAAACTGTTTCACAAGCAGTGCAGGATGCCTACACTCTCTCCGAATTAGTTATAGAGGTCAATGATGACGGTTCGGTGTTTGATCCAAAAGTCTATAGAGTTTCTTCAGCTCTCAATTCTGATGTCGGAGTAAAACAATGGCTAAATATAACAGCCGTTCAATTTTCAACCAGCGGACGCGATTGGGATGCTATCTACAAGATTAATCACACTGAGGCTTCGCCCAGTTTTTACCCCGAAGGGACGGCAATAACCTCGTAGAAAGTTAAAATCAGCATTGCTTAAAACCCCGCCAGTCCATGGACTGGCGGGGTTTTGCATTGACACGCAAAGTGTTATTGTTAATATATTGGTATGAGTAAAATTACAAAATATCTGGTGTATTCTTTACCTATTTTGGTGGTAGTAGCAGGGTTTCTTCTCTTTTCTTCCAAAGATCGCGGCAGTTCTTACGAAGAGGGGTACGACAAAAAAGCGCTCACAGAACTGCTGGACTACGCTAAGCTCACAGAACTTGCCAAGAATCGCCCCAATGGTGAAAAGTATTTGCAGTTTATTCGCGAGAACGAGGCGGCGCTTGCGAACGGAAGTGCAAGCGACAGAAATTTTTACGGCGAAACTTTTGTAACGCTTGGTTTTAACTTGCATGTTCTTGGCGATGACGTTGCGGCGATTGAAGCGTACCAAGAGGGCCTTCGTCTTTTGCCGGAAAACAGTTACGGGTTAAATAACATTGCTACTTCTTACAAGGATCTCGGCGAATTCGAAAAGGCCGAAGCGGCTTATAAAAAACTCACGAGAGTGCTTTCCGGAGATTCTTCGGCCGTTATAAATTACGCGCAAGTGTATAGGATTGTACACCCCGATGACGAGAGGGGTTTTCTGGATATAATTAGCGAGGGAATATCTGTTACGGCGGGAGATAATTTAGCAAATATATTAGTCTATGCCGGGGGTTATTTTAAAGACAGCGGAGATAAGAAGAGAGCCATAGAGTACTTCTTGAAGCTGGTAGAACTTTTTCCAGATAATGAGCTTTACAAATCAGAGCTCTCGGATTTAAAAAAGTAGAAAGAGCATAACGTATAATGGCCATTAATGAGAAAAAGCATCCTATTTATTTTTTTTGCTTCACTTTTATTTTTCCCAAAGGCGGCTTCTGCCGATGAGTTTTTTGTTAAAGAAAGTTTAGACGCCTTGCAGAGAAAAAGTCTTGAAGCGGACGCGATATATTCCGGCACTAAATCCTTGTTTTTTGTGGAAAGGGATTATTACAATACCCTGTCGCTGAATCAAGTTGTGGAATTGCGTGCGGCGATTGAATATCTGATGGGGGAGTTTGATAATAAAATTTACGCGATCATGCGCGACGTTTTCGGCAAGGAGAAAAACACGGAAGATGGCAAAATAAAAATCGTCCTGCATCAAATGCAAAAGGGTGTGGGCGGGTACACGCGCGAAGGAGACGGAGAAACAATATACATCAGCATCAGCGAGGCGGCAAATCGCATACTTTCGCCTGCATATCTTGCCCACGAATTTCAGCACCTTATAACTTTTAATGAGAAAAAGAACAAACGTGCTCTCATGGAAGAGCAATGGCTCAACGAGGCGCGTTCGGAATACGCGCCAACTCTTCTTGGCTACAATAATAATTACAAGGGCGGTTATCTGGAGAAGCGGGTCAATGAGTTTTTGGCTCATCCTTCAGATGCGCTGAGCGATTGGCGGGGAAGGAGTGTTGATCACGCCGCGGCAAACGTAATTATTCACTACTTAGTGGACAGATTCGGGGAGAAGATTCTGGGGCAAATGATGAATGCAGATAGCGTCGGCGCGTCAAGCATAAACGAGGCGCTGGTATCTCTGGGGCGCGCGGAGCAATTTCAAGACGTGTTTAGAGATTGGGCTTTGGCTGTTTACATCAACAGTTCTCTAAATGGCGAAGAGAAGTTTTCTTACAAATCTCAAAACCTATCATTTGCGAATCTGCACGTCTTGCCAACTAGCACTTTTCGCGTTTACGACAACAACTTAAGCGGGGCAAGTTTTATGATAGACAATTGGTCGGCGCAGTGGCATCGTTTCGTGCCGGGAGCTGTGGGCGAGGAAACAACTTTATACATTCGCGTTAACGCCGCGCAAAAAGAAGGGCTTTATTTTCCTTATGTTATCAGCGATTTTTCCGGGGGAACAAAAATAAAGCAATGGGATTTATCAGGCGGCACTGTTTTTTCCGTTGACGGTTTTGGTAAAGAAGTCTCGTCGGTTGTGGTCGTACCTACTTTGGCGAGTGAAAATGACCTGGCGGCGCATTCGGCTGGTTTTACAATAGAAGGATTTATCAGCGACGCATTTGCTTCGCGTTTTGCTGAAGGTGCGCTGGTGCGAGTAAGGGGAGATTCTAGAGTCTATATCGTAAAAAACAGCTCAAAAATCGGCGAAGTTTTTATGCGTTGGATTCAGACGCCAGAGATTTTTAATTTTTACCGACACTTCAATTGGAACGATGTTATAGAAGTCCAGCCGGAATTTCTCGCGCAATTTACAGAGTCTTTTTTAATCCGCAGGGCGGGGGATTATAGAGTTTACGAGGCGGACACAGCCGGCAACAAAACATGGCTAGATATGAGCGCAGAGGAGTTTGTGCTGGCCGGATATAGCTGGAGCGCGGTGTACGAAGTGAATGAGGCGGAACTTGCTTGGTATAAGTAAATCTTAAATTTAATTAATCTCTTTTGCGACGTAGTCTATCCCATTCAGACTGTATGCTTTTTCGTTCCGGGCTTAATTCAAGGGCTTTTTTAAAAAAAATATCAGATTCTTCATACTTTTCTAGGATGTGCGTGATTTGCGCCGCATAGATATAGTTGCGCGTAAAGCGCGGCCATTCTTTAGAGGAGTTTTCTTCTTGAAGTTCTAAAGCGCGAGCTAGCTTCTTTTTCGAATCCTCATAAAGCCAGGCGCATTTGGCATCCCCCTGTAAGGGATCCGCCTTGGGCGGACATTTTTTCTGCACAGCATCGTAGTAGGCAAGCGCAATTACGGCGTACCTGCGGCGAAGGTTGGGGCTAATTGGTTTGGCGTCGTACGCAAGGCCCTTTTCAAACGCGGCAAAACCCTGTTCAATTTGGCCAGAATGAGCAAGTCCTTCGGCGAGGTTGAGTTCGTGGTTAGCTTTTAGTATATCAATATGAATTCTAAGAGAAATGACGAACATTATGCTGCCAATTACTGGTATGGCAGTTTTTAGCCATTTCCAGAAAAAGAGGAAATGCCCACTTGCGCCTTGGGCGCGAATGGGCATTTCCTCTTTTTGTTGCGTTAAAAAAACAGAGTAAGCCAGCAAAAGCATTAAATAAATACCCGGCACTGTGGTATCGAATCCTAGCAGATTTTGCGTGAGATAACCCGTAAGTGCAGCAATTAGTCCAACGCTGATGACTCGTGATCCATGATTCATGATTCTAAGGCGTTTGGCTAATAACCATATCGGTAAAAAAAACATTACAATATATGCGAACAATCCTAAGAGTCCGGTAGTCGCGCCGATGTCGAAAATAAAATTATGCGCTTTGTCAAACCAAGCCTCCCACGGAGAGAGTTCTATCGGTACTAGGTCATTATCCAAAAATCCGTTGTAGTGCGTATCGTACGCGACAAAGAAGTTTTCGGGACCATAGCCAAGAAGGGGTTTGTCTAATATGCCTTGCCAGCCGGCGCGCCAGGCTTCAAGGCGCGGAGCCGAACTGCCCTTGATGCTTTGCATACTTAAAAACCTGTCAGCGAAGTTGGGGAGTTTGCTTTGGATCTTTTGGCCAAGAGGTGTAAAAACAATTAGTCCAATCAATATTCCTGTTGCAAGGAAAACTCCCGCCGCGCGTTTGGCGCGGCGGGAGTTTTCCTTGGAGAAATAAAGTATTGCAAATACAGAAACCGCAATTATCATTCCTAAATAGCCGCCGCGCGTCTGCGTAAAGAGTAGAGCAAAAAATTGCAATACTGCGGCCGAGCCAAGCCACCATGAACGTTTGAGTAAAAAAACCGCAAATGTTACCGGCGTAATCAAAACAAGATACGCGGCAAGAAAGTTTGAATTGTTTAAAGTGGCCGCGGCGCGAAAGGCAAAGTCGTGCTCCAGCATTTGCCAAACGGCAACCAGACTTACAAGCGAAGCAATTGCGATTGACCAGTTTATAAGCATTTGCCATTGTTTCTTATCGCGCAAGAAAAGTGTTAAAAGAAAGAAAAACAATAGATAATGTGTCCAAGTGAGTAAGCCCTGATTTTTATAGATGTTGCCCCAGAGGCTGAATTCTGGCTGGACGGAGGTTAATGTTGATATAAACATTATGGCCCATAAGGCGAGGAGAGAAAATACAATCCAATAACTCCCCCCTAGCCCCCCTCTTACTTTAAGAGGGGGGAACTCCCTTTTTGTTAAAAGTGCGGTCAATAGAAATGAAACAGACAGTAATTCCACTGCGAGTCTAAAAATAACATCCCTGCCGATCGGGAACAGCCAAAGTCCGTAATCGCCCAAGAGCGGCAGAGCGAGGATAAAGATAATACCCCCGAGTATTATCTTTTCTAAAATTTGAGTCGCGTCAATAGGCGGAAGGCGTAACTCTGGTTCATTCTGCTGCGTGCTAGCGGTCATGATTTTAGTGTAGCATACAAAAAGCCCCGCGGTGATGTATGCGAGGCGTGCTCTATTTTAATCTTTCATTTAATGCCCTTAAGGCGATTAGCACAGCCCTAACATCATTCAGGGCGTCATGCGGCCTGAATGGCAGTTCTATGCCAAAAGCCTCCGGGGACGACCCGCTCTGTTCTATTTCATAGCCGTGCTGGTGAAAGATCTCGTTGATGTTGTGAAATCTTGTCCTTGCGAGGGGAAACTTCATTTCGAGAAGCTCGCAATTTTTTACAAGCACATCGTAATCAGATAAACCACCTCCGTCTGCTCTGCCGAAACAGTAAATGGGCAATTCGGAGCAAAAATCGAGAAATATCTTAAGGAAGGCGCGGAAATCAATTCCTTTTTGTTCTATTTCCTCTTGCGTAATGCCTGTTAAGTCTATAAAATACTGTGAAAGAATTGGGTTGAATTGTGGCCTTATAAGCACGTTTATGCTTTCCAACTCTTCCATATGCCTTCCATCCAATAAGGCTGCACCTGCCTGCACAACCTCCATGTGTTCTCCCTCGCGAGACCAATTGCGGGCCTCGGCCCCTTCCCATGTAGTCCACTCAAGATCAAACAAAATAAATCGTTCGGGCAGATTTAACAAAGCTCGCCTCCTTACCTTGTTTTGTCTCCTATGCTAGTGCTAATGTACGTTTGAAGTGCACCACCTCATAGTAAAATAGATTTATGAGGTAC
>CAZDDE010000004.1:57587-69158 GCA_964504205.1 uncultured Candidatus Saccharibacteria bacterium | reverse complement strand
GCAAAGCCATACAGTTAAGCTATCAACAGTGGTGCACTTGACTACTAAATGCGGGCAATTTGCGCTGACAATAGGATAGCACGGTACCTATATATAGTCAAGATTTCATATGGCGGTACGACAAAGTATAATGTTTAGTATGCGTTTCATCGGTGATTTTCACATCCATTCTCATTATTCACGTGCTACTTCCAAGGACATGAATCTCGAGGAACTTGACAAATGGGCAAGGATTAAGGGGATTGATGTTTTGGGAACTGGCGATTTTACTCACCCAAAGTGGTTTAGAGAATTGCGCGAAAAACTGGAGCCGGTAGAAGAAGGACTATATAGAATCAAGAATCAAGAATCAAGAATCAAGAATACTCGTTTTTTACTCACGGTCGAGGTCAGCAGTATCTACTCGCAAGGCGGGAAAGTTAGGCGAATTCATAATATAGTTTTTGCGCCGTCGCTTGAGGCCGCCGCGAAGATAAACAGAAAACTCGGCGCGGTGGGAAATTTGCGCGCCGATGGACGGCCGATTTTAGGTTTGCCGGCCAAAGAGTTATTAAAATTAGTTTTAGATGTATCTGAAGATTGTCTGCTTGTGCCGGCACATGCGTGGACTCCTTGGTTTTCCGTATTTGGCTCAAAATCCGGTTTTGACTCCATAGAGGAATGTTTTGAAGAAATGGCGCCGCATATTTATGCTATAGAGACAGGGCTTTCTAGTGATCCGGCAATGAACTGGCGGCTCGCGGCGCTGGACAAGATAACATTAATTTCTAATTCAGATTGTCATAGCGCATCGCGGATAGGCCGGGAGGCGAATATCTTTGAAGGCGACAAGTTGGGCTACGGAGAAATTATTAAAGCAATAAAGCATTCCCGCCCGCCCGCGCCTAATCAAGATTTAAAACTTGTCGAGACCGTAGAGTTTTATCCGCAAGAGGGCAAATACCACTATGACGGCCATCGGGTTTGCAAAATAAGTCTTTCGCCCAAAGAATCCAAGAAAATCAAAGAAGTCTGCCCCCAATGCGGCAGTAAATTGACGGTCGGAGTACTCTCGCGAGTGGAGGAGCTTGCCGACAGGCCCGAGGGGTATAAGCCGAAAAACGCCGTGCCGTTTTGCTCGCTTGTTCCTCTGGAAGAAATAATTGCGGGGGCCTTGGGGTTTGGCCCCAAGACAAAATCTGTCAAAAAGCAGTATAATAAGCTTATTGAAACGTTTGCGAGTGAGTTTAACATCCTGCTCAAAGTCCCCGTCAAAGAAGTGAGTAAAGCAACTCTTCCAGAAATCGGCGAAGCGCTGCGCAGGGTGAGGGCCGGCGAGCTCTATATTAAGCCCGGCTATGATGGAGAATACGGCAAAGTAGAGATATTTAAAGAGGGAGAGAAGCGCAGCGCTAAAGAACAGATTAAACTCTTCTAATTATATATGTCAAAAATTGCTCTCGCCGGTCTATCCTTTATATTTGGTTTTTTAATTTTGGGAAGCGTGGTTTTTGTGGTAGGGCCGCAGGAGATTGCCAATGCCCTTTTCCGATTTTCTATTTGGGGCATTATTCCTTTAATTTTGTTAACCGTAGCGATTAACATACTAAGCACGGTAAAATGGCAGCGTATACTTGCTGTGATGGGGTATAGAGTTGCGTTTTTCCCTATGCTTAAAATTTGGCTGGCTGGTTACGCGATAAGCTATCTAACTCCAGTAGTTTATATCGGAGGTGAGTTTCTCCGGGGCTATATATTGAAGGAAAAACACGGTGTGCCATGGAAAGAAGGGCTTGCTTCGATGGCCGTTGATAGAATATCCGAAGCAATTATTTGGATATCAACAATATTTCTTGGAGCGCTTGTCCTCTTGAGCCATCCTGGAGCCGAGTCCCTTTCCAAAATTATTTCCGCGAGCATTATTGGCGTAATGTTTTTCGGCGGCATCGTGGTCTTAATGCTGATTTTTGTTTTTCAAGGAAAGAGCATTCTTTACGCGCTTGTTTTAAAACCGTTTGGTTTGAAAAAGTCAAAAGGCACTAACTTTTTATACGCAACGGAGAAGATTTTTATTGATTTCTTTGCCGCACGCAATAGGCGGCATCTCATTTGGGTACTAAACGTGTCGGTTTTAAAGTACATACTTCTTTGGCTACGCAATTTGCTGATACTTTATTATCTGGTTGGTTTTCTCTCTGCTTCGGGAAGCACTATCGCGCTTGGCTTCTCGTCGCTTGCCTACATAACGCCGATACCGGCGGCCCTCGGCGCGCAGGAAGCGATACTTGCCGCGGTATTTTCCGGCGTTGGCTATGCCCTAGGCACGGGAACGGCGCTTACTTTCATCCTGCGTTTCGCCGAAATGCTTATGGTTGGCGCAGGTGTGTATTATTTGATAAAATTGGGAGTGGGGATGATGCTCTTGCGCGCGGTTAATTTTGTAAAATCCTTAAAGAGCGAGGTGTAAAAAATGCCAGCATTTACTTTCAATAGAATTATCAAAATTTTAATATTCTCTGACTTTGTTATTTACTCGGCGTGGGGATTGCTCGCGCCAATATTTGCCGTTTTTCTTTTGGAGTCTATCAGGGGCGGAGACGCCAGCGTTGCCGGGCTAGCCTCAGGGATTTATTGGGTCACAAAGTCGCTTCTACAAGTTCCAGTAGGGAAGATATTGGACAAGATAAAGGGTGAGCGAGATGATTATTACGTTTTAACCCTTGGGACCTTTCTTGCAAGCTTAGTCCCGCTTGGGTATTTAATCTCATCGGAGCCGTGGCATATCTATGCCTTGCAGGTTTTTTATGCTTTTGCGATGGCGATGGTGATACCGCCATGGGGCGGGCTGTTTACTCGCCATATTGATAAGGGCAGAGAGGCCGAGACTTGGGGATTTGAAAGTTCACTCTTGGGCCTTGGGGTTGGTCTTGCCGGCATGGCCGGAGGATTTATCGCGAAGGCGATTGGCTTTGAGGTTATTTTTATTGCGGTTTCTATGTTTGGAATAATCGGCGGCTCTCTTTTGCTTTTTGTGCGTAAAGAAATTTTGCCCAAGGGCAATTCTATAAGATTGGCGCACCAGCGGCGTCATGGCGGGCATATGCGATGATTCTCACGGGAGTGGTAAAAATAGTGAAGCCCCTACTTCGGTAGGGGCTTTTGGCTGATCCAGGATTTTCCTTGCTGTTTTTAGCTGACCACACTAAGGCCAGCTGATTGACGTGGGAGGCGGCATCCTCTCTTCTCCTTTCGTCTTATTTGGCCGGTTTACCCTAAGCGAGGGTGTCCGGGCCGGGGGCCAGGTCGAAACAATTCACACAAAGGGTCGCCGGGGTTCCGGTAGGGGCATCGCGGCTTCTCATAACCGCACCTCCTCATTTTTATAGTAGAGCCAAAGAACTATTCTCTGGCCCTCCTCTCTGAATTTTAGCTTATTAGTTTATAACAGTAATGCTTGATCTAAAATCTAAAATACAGAGAAGAGGGTCGGAGGGTCTTTGCTGGATTTACAGGCTTAGGTGCAACCGTGCATCCCGCCTGTTGACTCTCTATCTATCGCTATCGTCTATCCCATGGCGCAGATCCTCCTCTCTATTGCTTATTGGCTTAAATAAGCCACAGAGAGGAGAATCCCATCTTTATTACCTCCATTATAGCGCACTTCTGAAATCTTGTCAAGGGGTCTTCAGCCGCAATGCTATTCTTCGCTCTTTCGGCGAAACCTGCAGGATTGCAAAGTCATATTCTTTGCCTTCCTCTAGCTTCGTTGTCATTGCCTCTTGGGAGTCAAATTGTGAAATATGCACGAGGCCTTGGACGCCTTCTTCTAATTTAATCAGTGCTCCGTAATTGTTTAGCTTTGAGACTACGCCCTTCACAATATCGTCCAGCTTAAATTTTGCGGAAATTTTTCCCCACGGATCATCTTTTAAAGCTTTGAGGGAGAGAGATATTCTGCCATCAGGAGTGATATCAACTACTTTCGCCTGAACCTTATCGCCCACTTTGACCACATCATGCGGATCCTGTACTAATTGCCAATCCAATTCAGAGATGTGGATAAGGCCTTCAATAAGAGAATCCAGACGGATAAACGCACCGAATTCCACCACGCCGGTAATTTCTCCTTCGACGGTGTCGCCAATGCTGTATTTGCTAAGCGCCTTTTTAATTGCTTCCTGTTCCCCGGCCTTCTCGGAGACAATAAATTTGTTTTGGCGCTGGTCAACATCAAGCACACGCACTTCCAAAGTCTCGCCGATAAATTTCTGCAGTTCCCGAAGGATTTTTTCCTTGTCTCCGCCTTCAACTCGCGGATAGTGCGCAGGAGCAAGCTGGGAAACAGGCAGGAACCCCTCAATGCCTTCCCTTTCAATCATCAGTCCGCCGCGGTTTGCCGCTGTGACTGTTACGGCAATAAGCTCTGCGTCATTTTTTATTTTGTCTAGTTTTTGCCAGGAATTTTCTCTTCCGGCTTGTGCAAGCGACAACTCCCGCAAACCGTGTTCATTTTCAAAATCAACTATTTTTGCCGAAATAACATCGCCTATTTTTTTATCCTTCAGTTTTTCCTGCGCTTCATAATATTCACGGCCGTAAATTATGCCTATGCCGCTCCGGCCAAGATCAATGTATACTTCACTGCCTTCCTTCGCTATGATAGGGCCTTCAACAATCTCACCATCTTTTGGCAACTGAAAAGACGCGCGGTCCTGCTCTATAATCTTTTTCATTGTATTACTTTTGTCTTTGACCAGCGGCATGATATTTGTTTAGCATAGCTTGAGAGTTTAGGCAATATCTGATAAGATAGAGTCATGATTATCACTTGGTACGGGCAAGCTTGTTTTAAGATACAGAGCGGCGAACGGACGATTATTATAGATCCATACGCGAAGTCTATCGGCCTTAATCCGCCGCAAGTTTCGGCCGACTTGGTATTTGTGACGCATGAACATGCCGACCATAGCAATGTTCACACCGTAAAGGGAGATTACTTCTTGATCAATGGCCCCGGAGAGTATGAAGTTAAAGGAGTAAAGGCGCAGGGCATTTCAAGCTTTCATGATAATGAAAAAGGAGCAAAATTCGGTCTTAATACTCTGTATTTAATAGAAGTGGAAGGAATTAAAATTTTGCACATGGGCGATATAGGACAGGAGCGCCTTGAAGACAAGCAGGTCGAAGAGGTTGGCGATGTTGATATTTTGATGATTCCGGTCGGAGGATTTTTTACGGTTGATGCGAAGCAGGCCGTGACTTTAATCAATCAGATAGAGCCGAAAGTGGTTATCCCCATGCATTATAAAATTCCCAAGCTCACGATAGCCGAACTTTCCGGAGTAAATGAGTTTTTGGAGGAATTTGGCGAAGATGACATTGTTCCGCAGGACAAGCTAAGTATCAGAGAGAAAGATCTAGAGGCAGAAGAAGGCAAGGTTAGGGTTGTTATTTTGAAGATTTAGTAGTCGGTAACTTGCAGTCGGTAACTTGTAATTCTTAGTAACCTTATTACCAGTTGCTAGTTGCCAGTTACGAGTATACTCTTTGAATCGTTTTCTAGCCGCATTATCTTTTGGAGTATTGACTATTGGCTTGGCGATATTTTTTTGGCAGAAACAGGTGAAGAATTACAATTTTTCATTAGATAAAGAAAGTGAAGTTTTTCAAAGCTTTCGAGAAAGCAGCAGAGAATACAAAAAAAATTTGCCCAGCTTTGAAGTTTCAGATGAGTTTGTGAAGGAGTTTGAAAAATTCCGGCTGGAAAAATACGGCACAACTACTCCAGAGTATGCGACGTCAACTTCAAACGAGGAGGAACTGCAAAAATTTCTTGAAGAATTAGGACCATGACCAACATAGGCAAAATACAAGTAAGAGAAATCTCGCAAGAGATGCAGAAAGCGTACTTAGACTACGCGATGTCTGTTATTGTCTCGCGTGCTCTGCCCGATGTGCGCGATGGCTTAAAGCCGGTGCATCGGCGAATTCTTTACACTATGCACGAGATGGGTTTGCGGCATAGTGTGAAGTTTAGAAAGTCGGCGGCAGTCGTGGGCGATGTTTTAGGAAAATATCACCCTCACGGCGACTCGGCAGTGTACGATTCAATGGCGCGCATGGCGCAGGAGTTCTCTTTGCGTTATCCGCTTGTCAACGGCCAGGGCAACTGGGGTTCCGTGGATGGCGACGCGCCTGCGGCAATGCGCTACACAGAAGCGCGGATGACTAAGATGGCTGAAGAAATGCTGAAGGATATTGAAAAGGATACTGTGGAGTGGGCGGATAACTACGACTCCACGCGCAAAGAGCCAAAGGTTTTGCCATCCAGCGTGCCCCAGCTTTTGATTAACGGCACTATGGGCATTGCCGTTGGCATGGCGACAAACATTCCGCCGCACAATATTGCCGAAGTAATGGATGCCCTGATTTATCTTGCGGATAACCCCGATGCCTCTGTACCGGATATGCTGAAGTTTATCAAAGGCCCCGATTTTCCGACCGGCGGAGTAATCTACGGCAAAAAGAATATGCGTGAGGTCTACGCGCAGGGGCGCGGTCCTATAGTTATGCGCGGCGTTGCGGACATCCAAGATGACAAACGCATTGAAATAACGGAGATTCCGTATCAAGTGAATAAATCCGCGTTCATTGAAAAAATGGCCGAGCTTGTGCGGGACGGGAAGATCGAAGGCGTAAAAGACATACGCGACGAATCGGATAGAGCCGGGATGAGTATAGTCATTGAATTGAAAAAGGAGGCTTATCCTCAAAAAATTTTAAACTCGCTCTATAAGTTCACAGAACTTCAAAAGACATTTCATCTCAATATGTTGGCGTTGGTTGATGGCATTCAGCCGCAGGTTTTGAGTATTCGCGATGTGCTTTTAAAATATCTTGAACATAGGAACAAAGTTGTGCGGCGAAGGATTGAATTTGATCTTGCGCGCGCCAAAGAGCGGGCGCATATCTTGGAGGGATTGAAAAAGGCGCTGGATAATATTGACGCGGTGATTAAAACGATTAAAGCTTCAAAAGATCGCGAAGAGGCCCAGAAAAATCTTTGTAAAAATTTTGGGTTCACAGACGTTCAGGCCGCAGCAATTTTGGAGATGAGACTTGCGACACTTGCGAATCTGGAACGCCAGAAGATAGATGATGAGCTCGCCGAAAAAAGAAAAGCCATCAAAGAATTCATGTTTTTACTGGAGAGTAAAAAAGCATTTTTGGAATTTGTCAAGGAGGAATTTACGGCAATAAGAAATACCTATGGCGATAAGCGCAGGACCGAAATTACAGCTGGTAACGTCGGTGAGATAAGCGAGGAGGACCTTGTGCCCAAGGAAGAGACGATTATCAGTCTTACGAAGGGCGGATACATCAAGCGTGTGAACCCCGTAGCTTACAAACTGCAGAAACGCGGAGGAAAGGGTATTGTCGGCATGGAGACAAAAGGCGAAGACGTGGTGGAACATTTTCTTTTCGCCTCTACGCACGATCGCTTGTTATTCTTTACCGCGCAGGGCAAAGTGTATCAGACTGTCGCTTACGAGATACCAAAATCCACGAGAGTGGGTCGCGGCCGGGCTCTTGCCAACTTTCTTGAGCTTGCGCGTGAAGATTTCGTGACGGCGATTTTATCTATAGAGAAGAGAGGCGAACCCGCCGAAAGTCTCGCTTCGCGAGACATTCAGGCAGGCCCGCCAGCAATTCCGTCAAAGGCGGATTTGGGTGGGGAGCCGAGATTTTTAGTTATGGCGACAAAGCATGGTATAATTAAGAAGACGGCAATCGAAGACTTTAAAAATGTTCGCAAATCCGGCCTTGGCGCTATTCATCTTAAAAATGGCGACGTCTTGAAGTGGGTAGGAGTAACATACGGCAAGAACGATATTCTTCTTACGACGGTGAATGGCCAAGCGATCCGCTTTCAAGAAACGGACGTGCGGCCAATGGGACGTTCCGCGGCGGGAGTGCGGGCAATTCACCTCAAGGGAGAAGACGAAGTTATCTCAATGATCATTGCGGGCCGGGGCCAAAAGCACATGCTAATTGTTGCCGAAAACGGGTTTGGCAAGCGCGTCGCGTTGTCCATGTTTAAGATTCAGCATCGCGGAGGTTCTGGAATTAAGGCGGCAAAAATTACGGCCAAGACTGGTAAGATCGTTGCCGCGCGCGCGGTTGAAGAAGATGGGGATGAGGTGATTGCCGTTTCTCAAAAGGGACAGGTGATACGCACTCCCCTCAAAAATATTTCTCTGCTTGGCCGGGCGACTCAAGGGGTAAAAGTTATGCGCCTGGAAAGCGGCGATAAAGTTGCTTCAGCGGTAATAGTTTAATCTCATGGGCAAAGAAGGAGGATTTCTCAAGCCAGAAGAAATTTTGGATAATCTGGATATACGCGAGGGTATGAAAATCGCTGATTTTGGTTGCGGCTCCGGATATTTTACTATCCTCATGGCTAAGCGGGTAGGTAAGGGAGGGGTTGTCTACGCGGTTGATGTGCAGGGTGCCGCGCTTGAATCGGTGCGGGGAAGGGCAAGGTTATTTTCTATCCTCAATATTGAAACTATCCGCGCAAATCTTGAAAAGGAGAAAGGTTCGACATTAAAAGACAGATCATTGGCTATGGTGTTGCTTGCCAACATTCTTTTTCAGTCTAGCGCGAAGGATGCTATAATTAAAGAAGCAAAACGTGTTGTATCTAAAGACGGCAAGATTGTTATTATTGAATGGAATAAAGACGGACTGCTTGGTCCGGAGCTTGAATACAGAACATCAAAAGACGAAATGAAAAAATTAGCTAAAGATTTGGGCCTGGTCCTGGAAAAGGAGTTTAGGGCCGGAGATAGCCATTATGGATTGGTATTCTCTTTATAAATGCCATTACTGAAGTACCAAAGAAACAGACTTGTAGTGTTTGCGATCGCACTGCTCTTGGGGGGAATAGTGTTCTTGATGTTTCAAGGCGTTTTGCCGGGAATAAGAAGGGATAACGGGGTCATACGCCCTACTGGTCCTGCGCCGATAAGTCTTACGATGTGGAATGTCTTTGACGAAGCTGAAATATTTTCGGAACTTATCGCGGATTACAAAGCTCTGTACCCGCATATTACAATAAATTACACTAGAATTGACTATCCCGAGTATCGAGACCGATTAGATGGGGCATTTATTGAAGGAAAAGCGTTGGATATTTATGCAATTCACAACACCTGGCTGCCGCTCGAGCAAAAAAGGATTTCACCGGCGCCGGAGACGCTACGGGCTGTGGCTGGTTTTGATGAGATTTTTCCAAGTGTGGTGAAATTTGATTTTACAAGGGAGCTCGCAGGGGATGCCGCGGGAAGCAACGGGACAGAAGGAGCTCTCGGCAGCGAGGTTGGGGGCGGGCAGGAAGGTGCGAGAATAATCTACGCCTTGCCTCTTGCCCTTGAAACGCTCGGGCTTTTCTATAACAAGGATTATTTTGAGGCCGCCAATATTATGAGCCCGCCAAAAACTTGGGAAGAACTGCTGGATTATGTCAAGCTGTTCACGCAGTATGATGATACAGGGAATATAAAGCTTTCAGGAATTGCTTTGGGAGCTGGCAATAATATCAACCGCGCAACGGATATAGTAGCGCTTTTAATGTTGCAGGGCGGCGCCAAAATGAATAACGAGTCTTTCAGCGAGGCAACATTTGACGATCAGGTTTGGCAGGGAGAGGGTGAAAATCAAAAACGTTTCAGTCCAGGTAAAGACGCGCTTAATTTTTATCTTGCTTTTTCAGATAGAACAAGACCAGTTTATTCGTGGGATAACACAATGGCTTATTCTATGGACGCGTTTGTTGAAGGCAAAACCGCAATGATGGTAAATTACCCCCATCAGATTCCAGTGATTGTAGGCAAAGCACCGCATCTTAATTTTACTGCTGGAGTTATGCCGCAATTCAAGGATGGATCGCAAGACATAAACTACGCGAGTTACTGGGGATTCACAGTCGCAAAGAGTTCTTTGCAAAAAGAAGCGGCGTGGCAATTCATTGATTTCATGCTTCAGCCGGAGAATCTAAAGAAGTATCTTGAAGCGGCAAAATTGCCAACGGCCCGGCGCGATTTAATCTTATGGCAACAGCAGGACGCTTTGCTTAGGCCGTTTGTCAATCAAATTCTTTCAGCGAGATCTTGGTATCAGGGCGATGTTGCCGCAGCAGAAAAAGTTTTGCTGGACATGATAACTTCAGTAGAAGTAGGCGAGCAAACCGTTGAGGAGGCGCTGGAAGATGCGGCGGCGCGGATAACCGTAATTATTCAAAAAATAATTCAAGAAAGCAATGCGAAAAATTAAAATCAGTATTATCATATTGTTTGTTCTAACGCTATTGCCAATGGTCGTATTTGCGCAATCGCAACCCTCTGTGATTTCGCTTCGCAATCCGCTTAGTTCGGAAACCTTTGAGGAGTTAATAGCTGCAATTATCAACTGGCTTCTGATTGTAACATTGCCGATCGTATCTTTGCTGATTGTCTACGCCGCTTTTCAGATAATGGTTACGGGAGCGAATCCTAAACAACGCGAGGAAGCCATAAATATCATCAAATACGCGCTGATTGGCTATGGTGTGATTCTTTCCTCAAAGATCATTGTGGCAATTATTCAGACGCTGTTTGGCGGTTCCTAGTTATCCACAATCATGGTTTTGCTGGTTCTAGTATAATATAATCAGCCCAAAATGGTCGGTGAAAATATCTAATTCTCTCGCGCGAGAGTATTAAAATTAAATTTTCGCCCGAGGCGAATCAGCCTTGGGCTGAAACTATGACAAATACATTAAACATTTCACGAGTCGCAATTCCGCTAGTCGCGGCATTTGCTTTGCTTGTTCTACTTTTTGCGGCAATGCCAGCTGGCGCGCAGGTGACGCAGGTGGAAAGTTGTACGCTTGTTAGGGATATTAAAGTTAAGACAGCCGTAGGGGAAGTAACATTGCAGAAAAATGCAAGTATCACTCCGGGCACTACTAAGCTTGAAACACTTAACGGTCCTCAAGCTGGACCCCTAGCACTTGAAGAATGGGGAATAATTTGTCTTATTAATACACTTAACACGGTTATTGATTGGATTTCCCTCGTCGTCCTTATCCTGTCCACCGGACTCATCATCTACGCCGGGTTCCTCTGGATGACAGGCGGAGATAATCCTGAAAACAAAGAAAAGGCAGGAAAAGTTATTCTTGCCGCGCTGATTGGCTTTGGCATCGTTATCCTGGCCAGAGTTCTGCCGGCAGTGATTTCCGGGATACTGCTGTAGGATCAATTCGCAAAGGAAAAGATCGTTACCAAATCCCCCTCCTCCGACCGCGGTCGGAGGAGGGGGATTAATGTTATACACATTCTTTCGTAGCAATGGGTGCAAGGTTATGATATGATTGAATCAATGAAAATGGTCTGGGATATTCCTTTCATAATTAAGCAACGTTTTAATTAACATTATGCAAGCAAAAAAAATAATTCAGAAAATTCTATTTTCCTTTGCTGTGTTATCATTCCTTGCCTTCGCGGCTTTGCCGGCCGGGGCGCAGGTGTCGCAGACAGCGAGCTGTAC
>CAZDDE010000004.1:0-57487 GCA_964504205.1 uncultured Candidatus Saccharibacteria bacterium | reverse complement strand
TCTCCACCGCCCTCATCATCTACGCCGGGTTCCTCTGGATGACAGGCGGAGATAACCCGGAGTTTAAGCAAAAATCAAGCAAAGTTATTCTTGCCGCGCTGATTGGCTTTGGCATCGTTATACTAGGGAATTTACTACCGGCCTTAATTAGCGGTATTCTTTTGCCATAGAAGTAGATCTTGTCTGCATTTTATTGCCCCAAACACCGTGATAACTTCTCCGCCCCGACCCTGGTCGGGGCGGGTTGTTTTTGGTATGATAAGCGGCATGCGCCCGTGGCGGAACTGGCATACGCGTGGGGTTTAGGACCCCATCCCGCAAGGGTTAGAGGTTCAAATCCTCTCGGGCGCACCAATGACTGCCATGCGCAAAAACTTCTGCGAAGATTGCGGTCTATCGTGTTTTTATCATCTGCAGAGCTGGCTGGACGAACTTGCTGAAACTTTTTTGCCAAGCTGGTCTCTATCCAAAAAACACGGGGCCGCAATTGATACTTTACTGGAAAAATTTTTCGGAGCGGTCAGATTGATTAAACTTGAAGAAGATTTTGCGCTTTCTGAAGTTCCAATGCGCTCGGCGTGTTTTATTAAAGAGGCAAGGAAAAGGGGTGTTAGGTTTAGAGCAATACGAGGGCCGTTCGGGTATACGAATCATTTTTGCGCAGAAGCCAACGGAAAGAAAATTCGGTTTGACAGTTTGCCTACGGCGGATTTTGCGGGCGAATACAGCGCGTCTTTTGTCGATAACAAAGAACGAGCAAGAAAGCATCTTGTAAAAGGGAATTTTCCAGTGCCCGAGGGCAGATCGTTCTGGTTTTTTGAAAAGGGACGCGCGACGCGTTACGGAGTAAATCACCTTGGATTTCCGCTCGTTGTCAAGCCGCGAAGCGGATCGGTTGCGCGACATGTCGCGATTGATCTAAATAACATAGATGATTTAAGCCAAGCTATCGATCGCGCGATCGTCTTCTCGCCAGTTTTTATTGTAGAAAGATTTATTGCCGATTCTTTCGTTCACAGAGCCACGGTTGTTGATTTTGATAATGTCTTTTGCGCCAGACAAGCGCCGGTCAATGTGGTTGGCGACGGCGTTTCGTCAATTTACGAGCTTGTGCATAAAAAGAATGAAGATCAAAGAAGGGGCGATGCGCACGCCAAAGGATTCTTCCTGCATAAGCTTGTTTTGGACAGCGCAACGGAAGAATTACTCGTGGAAAAAAACTATACTTTATCTAGCGTGCCCATGCGAGGCGAGATCGTCTATCTGCAAAAAAAACCGTTTCTTAAACTGGGCGGCGATCTTGAGGAAGTAACATCGCAAGTTCATCCGGATAATCTTAAATTATTTAGAGACATCGCGATATTTTTTGATATTCGGTTGGTCGGCATTGATTTTATCGCGCCGGATATTTCCCGTTCATGGAAAGATCAGTTCTGCGCTGTTTTAGAGCTAAATAGCGTTCCCTGCATTGAAATGCATCATTTTCCATCGCATGGGACTCCGCAGAATGCAGCTAGCGCGGTGGTCGATTTATTCTTTAAGTATTACTTATGATGATTCTTTTAGAATACGGTTTTGTATTTTTAATGCTAGTTTTATCGGCGCTTAGCGCAGCAACGTTTGTAATTTTTGTTTTGGATTCTTTAATCTACGGCCATGATTTGCCGACAAGCCGGCGCGCGGCAAAAGCGCTGGTTGTGGCAGTTAAGCAGTACAAGCCCGATGCAAAAAACTTTTATGATTTGGGCTGCGCGCACGGCGATTTATGCCTGCGGCTAAAAAAAGATTTGCCGGATGTCGCAATATGGGGCATAGACAAAAGTCCGGTACGGATTTTCTTTGCGAAGCTCAAAGCAAGAATTTTAAGGCGGAAAGCTAATTTTAAAAAGCAGGATATTTTTCAAACTGATTTAAGCAACGCAGATGTCGTTTATACTTATTTGTGGTATGACCGCATGTCGCCGCTTGAAGAAAAATTGCAAAAAGAACTAAAGCCAGGCGCACTTGTTATCACCAATACGTCGCGCTTCCCCAATCTAGAGCCGTTGCAAAAAATCTCTGTTTCTTCAAAAGTTTTTCCCAAGATGCCGGATCACGAAATTTTGTTTGTTTATGTTAAAGCATAGTATAAAACTTTTACCCCTTTACCCATTAGGCAACTCGTGTTAAAAACAAGAGTTAAGCACTTTGCCAACTAAATAACTGAAGAGAGGAGAAAAGAGAATGGCCAAAGGATTGAGCTGTGAACTGGCAAAGTTCCGCGAGCTGTTTGGGCGAGAAATTCCAAGCGAGATGGCGAAGCATGTTGTTGGAGCCGAAGAGTTTATTTGGATGGTTTTACTGACTTTGCTTGCCGGTAGCGGCCACCGTGATGAAGGAGCTCCCGAGTATCATGCTCACATCTTGACCGAAGGCGGAGTGGGTACGGGCAAAACGTTTATTTTCTCTACTATCGCGAAGACCGTGGAGAACTCAACTTACAATCGCGTTCAATTTACACGCGATTTAAAACAGTTATCTTTGAAAAGAACAGTAGAGCAAGATGAAGACGGGCTGATCAAGTACTCCCCCGGTCCGCTTAGCGCTAACTTTGTGTTGGCCGACGAGATAACTCGCGCAGGCGATGCCGTGCATGCTGCCCTACTTGAAGCAATGGCCGAAGGTGTATTGGTCACGCCGAGCAAGATCTATCAAACGCCGCGGCCCTACATGGTTTTAGCGACAGCTAATCCTCGCGATGTCACGGGGGTTGTCGGCAGACTCGGCACTGCTTTCAGCGACCGATTTGTTTTCAGGATTGATGCGCCCGAATACACGAGAGAGCAGCGTGTTTCAATTATGCTCGGCCAAGAAGAGCGTTCGAAAGAGAAAATTAGGGCAGTGCTATCGTGCGAAGACATTTTGAAGGCGCGCGACCTTATTCACAGTGAAGTTAGCGTGGACAAAACTACTGTCGCCGTTTTTATTGAACAGCTGACAAGATTATTTGCGGATTTATTTAAAGACGATCAAGATTCTTCAAGATATGGAGCCGAGGGAGAACGCTCTGCGTTATGGTTTGTGCGCACTGCTAAAGCCCGCGCCTTTCTTTTTGGCAGGTCTTACGTTATCCTTGAAGATGTCACCAAGCTCGCCTATCCAATACTCCGTCATCGCATTAGTTTTGGTTTTGAAGTGCCAAGCTCTGAAAAAAAATCCCGGATTGAGGCAAAAATTAGTGAAACACTTTTGGCATGAATCGAGAGAAAAAGTCAGTTTAAAGGCGCGACGCCGGGAACTAATCAATCTTGTTGCTTTGGATAAAAGGCACAGTGTTTTTTCGGAATTCTGGGAAAGCCAGAGAGAAGGAGACGGCTTTGATGTTGCGCGCATCCGTGCATTTGACCCACAAGACGATCCTGAAGATCTGGACATAGACAGCATCGCTTCCGGCGAGAAAGATGTTGTGGTGCGCCAGGCCATGGAAGGCATGGTGCTGATGATTTTCGCGGACATTTCTTCTTCGCTGACATACTATCCGAGGCACCCTGAATATTCCAAAGGGCTTATTCGGGACATTGCAATGTCATTGCTCGTTAACTCGGCGTATCAGATGATGAGTCCGGTGGGACTCGTGCTTTTTTCTGATAGAGTGGAGAATGTGTTTCGGCCGCAATCGGGAGAATACGCGTTCTACGCCTTGCAAAAATTTTTATCAGAAGAACCAAGGATTGAAGGCGTAGGGACTTCACTTGCGTGCATTGAACGTTATATTCATGAATTTCAGGAGGCGATGATTTGTCTGGTTTCTGACTTTAAGGACGCAGATATTGAACATTCGTGGATCAGACAGCTTGGTCCGTCACGGCTTGATTTGGTCCCGATCGTAATTAGAGATCCTCTCAAGCAAGCTGGTTTTCCGCACGGAGCGCAGTTTTTATGCTCCGATCCGGAAACAGGCAGGAAGACTCGTTGCTACGTCGGAGCCAAAGAGTTTGCTGAAATAATGCTCGCCGAGGAGCGCTATTACGAGAAAGTTCGCGCGATATTGAGGGGATTGCAATTGGCCCATGTCGAGTTGGATTCTGCGGATTTCGATACATGCCATCAAGCGCTTAAACATTTTTTTGCTCAAAAATTTGCGCTAATTTAGTATTATTTATATAGGAAAGGAGGTTGCGAGAATGCTTAGCAAAGCAGCGCTTCTGGGCGCTGGTGTCATAATTGTACTTACATTCGCGGCGTTGCTCGCAACCTTTGAGGCAAGCAGGGGGGGCGACAGTCGCGAAGCTGAATACATCGCCTTTGCCGTAGCAACAGAGCAAACAGAGGAAAGGATTAAGTCTTTTGTGACGATTAATCCTGCAGGAATTCATCACGTCGGCGACTTGATCGAGGTGCGGATTACCATTGCTTTTGATGATAAAATCTGGGAAGTATCCGACGATACGTTGAAAAACGACACGCCGTTTGAGGAGAAGATAGAAGTTAACTCTAGAAGCGTCAAGTATTTTAGCATAGCCAAGATAGCTTTTCTTGAAGCGCGCTGGACAATACAATGTTTCTTGTGCCGAGATGAGAAGAACTCCATAAGCTTTAACTCGACGCAGTCGCCGGGGATTAAGAAAAAGAACATTGCAACTGGCAGGGTGGATTTTGTGAGCATTCCTTCCAAGGATCTAGTTTTTGCACCGCTTCCCAATAACGAGCATCCGGAAAGAACCTTGCCGCGTTTGGCGGAAAAGAAGAGTTTTAACTACTACCTTTTCTTTGTTCTTGCCGGAATTTGTTTGATCATTCTTGCTGGGGAATTTGCCTGCAGAAGACTAAAAAGGCGTGGAGTGAAAGCGGACGCGGTAGAATCTGCTGACAGAAAATTCACAAGAACAATAGTTCAGCTTGAGCGGCAGATTGAAAGCGCGGATGCCAGTGCAACAGCCCGTTCTCTCTATCGGACGCTCCTGGCCTTTTCTATAGAGTATGGTCAAGACGTCGAGCTTACAGAAATACTAAAAGAGTTAAGTGTGGTCTATGGAGGCGAAGAGATTGCCAAAGGTGCTCTAAAAGAAATCATTTTGCGCGTCAAGTCGTATGTGACAGCGAGGGAGGTGTAACAATGGATATAGTTAACTATCTTTCCCAAATCCATTTCGCCTCCCTTTTTTTTCTAGGGCTGGCGACGGCAGTTGCGGCGGCAGTTGTCGCAATATCCTGGTTTTTTTTGAAGCCAAGGGCTATTCCTCACGATCTTATCTCGTTTTGGGGGACAGCAAGAGACGAACACAGGTTGTCCAATTTTCGCTGGTGGTTGTTCAGGATTTTTATGATTATGCCTTACTTTATTCTTGCGGCAGTTGTGCTAGCGGCGGGCAATCCTATTCATCAAAACACAGAGATAGTTTCGCAAAAGCGGACTCCGTACGTGGTGATACTGGACACGTCAGGCAGTACGGACTCGGCCAGCGCATTCAGTCGTGACGTGCCGCTTAGTTTTGACGAGACGGTACTCAACGCTTTCCGGACAGCGCTTCTCGATTTTGTGAACAGTGAAAAGCACCGGGCGGAGTTTTTCCTGATTCTTTACAGCGATACTCCTTACGCCGCCCGTTATTTCGCGGGAGGAAAAGAAGCCGATACCCAAATCGCGCAGTTTCTGGAAAATCTTCCTCGCGAGATAATTAAGCGCAGAGATGCCTCGCGGAGATTTTATCTGGAAGGTACGCATACTGGTTTTGCCATCGAGGCGGCGGCAAGATATCGGCTTATCTTTTCGGAAGAACACAGTCAAAGCGTGCTCATCATTCTTACTGATTTCGAAGACCCGGATATCTACAAAACTGCTAAAGCCATAGACTCGCTTATCGATTCCGGATTAAACCGCAAGGTGTACATGATTACGCTTCCCAAAGGAACGCTGACCGGCGCGAGTGCCGCTCCGTTTGAACAAGCGCTTAAATATCCGGAGCAGGTGCGTATCCTCAAGGCGGAAAGCGCGGCGAGTCTGCACGCGGTGTTCGCCGCCATTAGCGCTGCGGAGAAGCCATTTGCGGAGATAAAGCTGGAGTATCATGACTCCGATCCTCTTCAACATCTATTCATATACGCCGCTTTGGCTGGGATGTTCTTATTTGTTATTTTGCAGGAACTTATTTTTAGAAAAGTACCCTAAGGAGGTGTAAGTTGAATAAATTAAAGGTAGTTTCAAAGGTACTTTTAATTGCGGCAACGCTGATTTTTTTAGGAATAGGAATGAGCGCTTTCTTCCAAAGGGGCGGCGACGACTTGTCTCGCGAGATTAACATGCTTGCCGAAAAAGGAAGGAATCTGCCGACAGAAACAGATGAAAGAAAAGATTTTGTCGGCGTGATGGTTGGTGAATATCTGGCGATTGCCGCAAAGAGTAAAGATGCTTCAATAAAAGCCCCGGCACTCCTTGCGGCCGCGATTCTTTCGCTTGATGAGTATGAGCGCGAACAAGACGAATATGAGAGGGGGAAAGTTCAATTCAGTTTTTTAAAGCCAGATAGTTCCAGGATTAATAGCGCGATTACTTATCTTAGGGGAGCGGCAAAGGTCTGTCCGCCAGGCAGCGAGGGGTGTTATGCGGGATCAATCCAGGAAAACCTTGACTATGCGGCCGGACTTCTTCGCGAATTGACCAAAGAAAAACTTAAGTCTCCGGAGATTGAATCAGCTAAAAAAGAGGGAGAGAAAGCGGGCAGTGGGTCTGACAATAAGAACAGTTCGCCTCAAGATCCACTGTCCGGAGAATTGCCGCAAGGACAGAATGATTTGGGGGAGAAAGAATTTTCTAGACAAGATCCGTTCAAAGGAAGCGTGCGCGGCAAAATAAGCAATGATCCTGATCCCCTGGACGATCCTCTTTCGCTACTGGGCGGGGGATATAAAGAAAATGAGAATCGGCCGTAGAAGATGGAGAACGAGGATAAATGACTAGTCACTTTGAGAACAGCGGATTGATCTTGTTCATCATTGCGGGTGTTAGTCTGGCCATTGTTTGTTTGTGCTTGTACGGTTACAAAAAACGTACAAAAATAGTTTTGCCTTCCCTCGGGGCGAGAGAAGTAGGCGCGAATCAGCTTGCTAGAATTGTGGTACTACTTGCTTTTATGGCCTTGGCCGCTTATGTGCTGGTTAGCGTAGCGGCCGATTCGTTTGAGGAGAGACAGACTGGCCTTGTTGCTTGCGCGATTGACGAATCAAGAAGCGCAGCCGCGGAAAACAACAAGGGGGTCGGGCGCATTGAACGCGAACGGGCTATTGCGATCAATCTATGCACGAGCTTACCCGATTTATTGGTTGCGGCTTATGGCTTCACCGACAGAGCTTCTTCACAATCTTCATTTTCCAAAAACTATAAACATTTCCGCGATACGATCAATTATCTTGCGGCGATTGAAGCCGTACCTGGCTCCGGTTCGGATCTCGGCTATTCTTTATTCAACATTGCCGAAGAGCTTGCTCAAGAATGCCAACGACTCGGGAAGCGATCGTGCCTTGTGGTATTTGCATCCGATGGCGAAAATATTGGCAAGAGCGCAACTCTTGCTGACGCGTTAAGATTTGCCCGAGCCAATAACATCAAAGTTATTGCTGTCGGCGTGGGGGAAACGGAGTCAGTTCCGATTCCTATTTACGACGAATACGGAAGACTTGTTGATTACGAAAAGGATTCTTCGGGCAATAGATTTTTGACAAAACTTGACGAAGATACGATGCGCTTGATCGCAGAAGAAACTGGCGGAATTTATGTTCGCGAAGATGAACTAGATAAGGCACGCGGGTTTCTCGCGGCGAATCTAAAGAAGGAAAAAATGAAAGCGGATAACCCCAATAGTCCGCTTGCGGCAATCTTGCTGATTGCCGCGCTGGTTCCTTTGATATTGTATGCGCGATTAAGCAAAACTTAACCCCGCTAGTTCGTAACTAGCGGGGTAATTTATTTGGCGCGGGCGATGGGATTTGAACCCACGATCTCCTCCGTGACAGGGAGGCGCTTTAAACCAGGCTAAGCTACGCCCGCAGTTAATTTGAGTGGCTGGGGTGAGGATCGAACTCACGACCCCTGCCTTATGAAAGCATTGCTCTACCACTGAGCTACCCAGCCGCATTGCGCAGTTGCGGGTGGAGGAGTTGAACCCCCTTTAGAAGGTTATGAGCCTTCTATGATACCGACCAACCACCCGCGGATATATTTGACATTATACATAATCCACAGCGTGAACGCAATCCTTATGTTGTATAATAAAACTATGCGTGTATTTGTGTTAATTGTTTTTGTGTGCGCAACGATTTTTTTCTTTGGGAACATCAAAGATTCTTTTGCCGCGACAGTTGACGTGACCATTACCGGAAGCAATTCTTTCAGTCCGTCTGCGGTAACTATCAATGCTGGCGACACGGTGCGCTGGACGGTGCAATCTGGGCTATCTGGTTTTTATGAACCGGCAAGCGACACGCACCTCGTGCACTATGATTACCCAGATCCTTCATGTCAGAATGATACGACGAATTGTTTTGACGGACCAATTCTCTACAATGGCGGTCCGACTACTTATTCCTTTACGTTTATGATCGCGGGAACCTGGTATTATCACGATCATCAGTCCAGTCAAGGATCTGGGCAAGCTGGGCCAGCGAGTATTGCCGTGAGTGACACCCGTGCTCCGGCGGCGGTGAGTAATCTTGCTTCGTCTGGAGCAACGCAGACTTCGATAAGTTTAACCTGGACTTCGCCGGGAGACGATCAGGGCAATTATGTTAATTACGGGACGCCGACAACTTACGATGTGCGCTACTCCACAGCGACAATAACTTCGGGAAACTGGGATTCGGCAACTCAAGCGACAGGCGAACCAAGCCCGAGCGTTGCCGGCACCAGCCAGTCAATGACCGTGTCTAGTTTATCTGCTGGAACCACTTATTACTTTGCAATTAAAACGCGCGATGAGGTTTCAAATGAGTCAGCGCTTTCAAATATCTTAACGCGGGCGACAGTAGATCCAGCGGACACCACCGCGCCGGCGTCAGTGTCAAACTTATCTTTGTCAAGCCCCACTGAAAAAGCAATGACTCTTTCCTGGACTTCTCCCGGGGATGATGGAAATAGCGGCACAGCGCAATCGTACGATACCCGATATTCTACTTCACTTATAATTGACTCTAACTGGTCTTCCGCCGTGCAGGTTGCGGGCGAACCTGCGCCGGCGGTTGCCGGTACGAGCCAGTCAATGATCGTGTCCGGACTAAGCTCCGGGGTTACTTATTATTTCGGATTAAAAGCAATCGACGAGAGCAGTAATGAATCCAGTTTATCTAATATACCTATTCTTGCAACTATTACTCCATCATCGCAAGCCTTGGAACGTTTTGGCGACATTACCTCTCCAGAAAAAATTTTAGATCTTCAAATCATCGCAGTGAGTACTTCCACGGCAGAGCTGTCCTGGACCGCGTCTGGGGACGATGAAAAAATAGGCAGGTCTGCGGTATATGATATGCGCTATGCGCAGAAAGAAATTACTCTTGGCAATTGGCCGTTTATAATTCAGGCAACGGGAGAACCAGCACCGCAAGTTTCCGGCACAAAACAGTCTATGATTGTTCTTGGGTTGGGCGATGTAGCAACCTATTATTTCGCAGTTAGTAGTAAGGATGAAGTTGGCAACGAATCGGCATTTTCAAATGTGGTCAGCACGACAACTTTAGCTCTTCCGCTTATCCTAAAGCCTCCGGAAGAACAAAAAGAACAAACTCCTCCTGAAGTGAAACCCCCTCAAATGGAAGAGATTTTCGTGCCAACTATCCCTCCCGCGATTCCTCCAGCAATTCCCCCAATCGTCCCTGTAACTGAAGGAGATGTGATTCGCGCGCGAGGCGATGATAAGGTTTATGCAGTTAAAAATGGCAGAAAAATTTGGATACCAAATCCTTTTGCATTCAACTCTGCTGGGTATGATTGGGGGGGTATAAAAGAAATTGACCCGGCTTACAGCGCTAATTTAGCAGAGGCGCTTCTTATCAGGGAAGAAGGGCGGCCAGAGGTTTATGCAATAGATGGCGAAAAAAAGCGGCACATTCCAAACATAGATGCCTTTAATGCTCATGGTTACAAATGGGAAGATGTGCTCGAAACGAGAGCGGCGGTGGCTGCCGGCTACGAAACAGACTCGCGCTTTGTGCAAAGCGTAGAAGATTTTAAGATATTTCTTAAAATCTGGATTGAAGATTTAGAAAAATCGCTTAATTCTCCGGAACGTCTGATGATTGTTTCACATAACATTGATGCTAAAATTTATTTAAGGGGCTGGATTGTCGAATTAAAGGAAAAGCTTTCCGCGCTGAACGACATCCATGCGGTATTCTACCGGGAGATTGCTTCCGCGCTTACGCGGGCAGATGTGGAATTTTGCTTGACGCAAAAATATAGCGGAGAGGCCTTGGTGGAGCTATGCTTAAACACGCAGTATTACGGCGGGGGCGGGTTAGGCACTTTGTTTAAGGCAATAGAAGAAAAAGTATTGTAAAAAGTGTTATAATGACAATAGGATGAGCCACATCAGACCATCTTGTGGCGAGCCGGTTGAACCATGAGTAAAGTCTTTTCTTATTTTCCAATAAGCGTTGTTATAATCATCGCGTTTGGAGCAGTGTTCTACATTTTAACCGCAGAAAAAATTATTTTTTGGGGCGCGGAAAAATCGGTACCGCGAAGCATTTTGCCATCTCTTTCCGACAGCGGCATAGAGAAAGCGATCATAGACGAGATGGAAAAGATAGAAGAGGAGACCGTCGAGCAGGAAACTTCTTTTATTCCCGCGCCAAGAATTCAGCCGAAAGGAGAGGTCCGGCCAGCTCCGATTCAAAATCCAGAACCACCTCCGTCAAACGAAAGAGGCCAAGAAACTCATATCATCTCCATGGATCGCGATGGTTTTAATGCGAGGACTCTTGTGATAATTGCCGGCGATACGGTAAAGTGGGTGAATAATGATACGCGTCTGCATTGGCCAGCTTCTGATCCTCACCCCACACATACTGGTCTTTCGGGCTTTGATCCGCTTGCTGATCTTTTGCCCGGCGAGAGCTTTTCGTTCACGTTTAATAGTCCGGGAGTTTATGGCTATCACGACCATACGCTCGCAGTGGTTGCCGGCATAGCCACGCTTACTGGCGTAATTAGGGTCTTGCCTTCGCAATGAAAAGAGAAGATATTGTTAGAAAAAATAGGTTAGAAAAGAATGACGAGGCAAAACCTGCGCGCAATCTTCTATTACTCGAATTTTCTGTTTTAAGTTTCGTCGCCTTTGCGGTTATTGGCTACACGGTTCTAAGCGCAGTTAGGCCGGCGTTGGAGGGGTTTATCCTGCGCAAAGAAGAGGCAGGCACAGTTGTCGCGATCAACAGCCAGGCCGGCCAGCTTCTAACAGCGCAAGATTTTCAACTTCCCTTAACCGCTATTCAAGCGGCGCGGCTGGATGCTTTTATTAAAAACACAAATATCAGCGGACTAATCCAGTTTTTTGTTGTTGACAGCTCTGGACTAATAATATACGCTCGTCCTGCCGAGTATATCGGCAGGACATTTGCCGAAAACGCGGATTTTAAATTTGCTTTGGAACGACGTCAGGCAACGGCGCGTTTCCAAAAAGTTACTCCAAAAGAACAGCAGGAGCTGGGAGTGGGTGAGGCTTTTATTCAAGTAGTGCCAATAACTTTTGGAACCTCCGGCGAAGTGTCCGGAGTGGCATATATTGTTGCGCGCGTTGGTTTACTGCGCAAGCAAATCGAAGATACCCAAGCGGCTATGGCAGTGCGTATAATTGGCGGCCTGCTCTTTCTGTATAGCGTTCTCTTTGTGATTGTCTGGCGGGCTTCGCGCACGATTCGCCGTCAAGCCGGAGAGCTTGCAAGTTATACTCGCAACTTGGAGCAACGAGTTCGTGAACGAACTTTTGATTTAGAGCAGTCAACGCAACGTCAGATTGCTCAAGCCAAGGAGCTAGCGCGTTTGAAAGATGAATTCGTCTTTATCGCCGCGCATGAGCTCAAAGCGCCGATCACGCATCTTCGCTGGAGTATGGCAGAGTTCTTTGCTAGTAAAGACGTACAGGAGAAAGTCCCTCCGGAGATACATGATCTTATGAGTGTGATTAAGAAAGCTTCGGACTCTTTAGCTAAATTGGTATCCGATCTCTTAAATGTGGCTCGTTTGGAAAGCGGCACAGTAAAAGTTTTGGTGCATCCCACGGATCTTGTTGCTATTGTCCAGGATGTAGCTCTTCAGTTTAAGCCAGAAGCGGAAAAACAGGATATTGCCATTTCTTTTGAATATGATCAGAGCAAAAAAATGCCATTTGCTATGAGCGATAGCGAACGGCTGAAAGAAGTTTTTTCCAACCTCCTTTCTAACGCGATTAAATACAATAAGGCGCACGGAAGTGTGGAGGTGAATGTGCGGCAAGAGGCAGATTTTTTAGAAGCAAGCGTCAAAGACACAGGCGTTGGGATTAGTGAAGAAGATGTGGAGCATCTTTTTGGAAAATTTTGGCGCGCGCCGGAGCACAGGAACATAGAGGGTACCGGCCTTGGGCTTTGGATTACAAAACAGCTTATTGAACGCATGGGCGGCAAAATTTGGGCGGAGAGCAAAAAGGGAGAAGGATCAACATTTTTTATCCGTCTGCCAATAGCCAGCGAGAAAAAGATAAAAGAAGTGCCGGCAGAATAACTTGTATAAAGCGTGTTTTTTTTGCTAAGCTTGGTTTGCTGAATAGCAGGAGGAGTTATATGAGACTAGCAACTTTAGCGCGACTGGATTATAGATTGCGTCCTTTAATAACAAAATTACCCGCAAAATGGGTTGTTTCATTGTATTCCCAAAGTCGCCTTGATTTTTTAGATCTTCTAAACATGGAAGAGGAGATTAAGAGGGTTGAAGCATATTTCCCGCCTGAAAATTTAAGCAGGACTTTGTGGGGCATCAAGTTTCGTTTGCCGCTGATGAACGCGGCCGGTATGTTTAAGAATGGCGAGTGTTACCTCCTAGCAGTAGCGCAAGGCGCTGGAGCGTATCTTGGCGGCACAGGAACATGGAATGCGCGAAGGGGCAATGAAAAGCACGGCATCTCTTTGCCATTCGCTCCATATCCAAGATCACATGCCGCTTCAAACTGGCTCGGCCTTCCTAATGATGGAGATGAGGCAAACTCGGAGAGAATCCTGTGGCTGAAGCAAATAAATGGTTGTCCTCTTGGCTGGAGCGTTATGGGCTCTCCTGACTTAGAAGGAGAAGGAAAATTAAAATGTCTTGTGCGGGGAATGCGGTTGTATGGGAAAAGAGTCGATTTTTTGGAAATCAACGAGAGTTGTCCGAATACCGCGCATGGAAGGCCGCAGGATGACGATCTGGTAAACCGACTGCGTTATGTCAAGGAGCACTTTTTAGACGAGCGTTCAAGGCGCCTGCCGGTTATCGTCAAGTTTTCCAATGACACCGAAATTGAGCAGGTGCCGCCGCTCCTTGACCTCTTATTTGAATTTGGTTTTGATGGCGTTAATTTCGGGAATACGTCAACCGACTACGGAGACATGCGCGCAAAGATTCATCCCAAAGAAAGAAGGCTTTATGATTTTTTCACTAAAGAGTTTGGCGGAGGGGTAAGTGGAGCGCCGCTTAAAGAAAGGTCTTTAGCTCTTGCCGCAAGCGCTGTGGAATATCATCGGGCTGGTCCACCCGCGCACGAGTTTCATGTCTGGCGAACCGGCGGGATAGAAAATCGCAAAGACATTGACGAATCCGACCGCGCCGGCATAGCAATGAATCTATGGTTTACAGCATGTTTTGATAAGTTTGCCCGTTATGGGCACAACCTCTACAGAGAATTATTTAAAGACGGCTAAGACAAACTGCCGTTTTTTTTTGTGAAGATTTCGCCACGCTTGTTTTCGGAGTTTTAAGGGTTTATAATAGAGATAATGAACAGTGCCCTACTATTAGTTTTTACTTTATTTTCCTTAATTGCTTTTAGTGGAATTCTATGGGGCGCGGATCCATATACTAGCGGTGGTTTGATTAAAATTTTGTTTTTTATAACCCTATTTTTTACGGCGAGCGGGTTGTTTACATTCTGCGGGGTCTTCGGATCAAGGCTGATCGGAAAGCCGATCGCTCTTGGTTCAGCTTTAAGAAAAGGCCTTCTTCTTGCACTGCTCGCTGTAACATTAGTTGCGCTTGAGGCCGGAGCGATATTAAATATAGGAAATGCGTTTGCGGTATTTATGCTGGCCGTGGCTTTGGAAATGCTGGCGATTGCGCGAAGCATGCGATATGGAAAACGAAACAATAAAAAATGAAATAGAACTCGCCCGTGATTTAAAAGAATTGGATCGTATCTATCGTAAGTACTTGGGCAAAAAGGGCGAGGTTACTTTTGCTCTGCGTGAGTTGAGCAAACTTCCAGAAAACGAACGTAAGCAAAAAGCGCCGGAGCTTCAAGCGTTAAAAAAGACAGTAGAGTCCGAAGTAACCAAGCGCGCCGAGATATTAAAACACAAGGCGCAAGAAGAAGGCCTTGCGGCAGAATGGCTGGATGTGAGCGCACCGGGAAAAAAAGCCGAGCGAGGACATTTGCATCCTTTGACTTTGATTCAAAATAAAGTCAACGAGATTTTTACATCCCTTGGCTTTGAAATTGTTGAAGGGCCGGAGGTTGAAACCGAGTGGTATAACTTTGATGCTTTAAACATACCAAAAGATCATCCGGCGCGGGATATGTGGGATACGTTCTGGTTAAAATCTGAAAAACTGCTTCTACGAACCCATACAAGCCCTGTGCAAGTGCGCTACATGGAAAAGAATCAGCCGCCATTTAGGATTATTGCACCGGGAAGAGTGTTTAGACACGAGGCGTCAGATTCCTCGCATGATATTCAGTTTTATCAACTGGAGGGCTTAATGGTGGATAAAGAAATAAGCGTAGCAAATTTTAAGACGGTTATCGATGAATTTTTGAAAGGGCTTTTCGGAGAAAAGGTGAGAATAAGATTGCGTCCGAGCTATTTTCCGTTCGTGGAGCCGGGTTTCGAGGTCGATCTGTATGGTCCTTACGGCTGGATGGAAATGCTGGGCGCTGGCATGGTGCACCCCAATGTTTTTAAAGCCGCAGGATACAATCCATCGGATTGGACCGGCTTTGCTTTTGGCATCGGCTTAGACAGAATCGCGATGATGAAATATAGGATAGATGATATTAGATTGTTTTATGGAGGGGATTTGAGGTTTTTGAAACAATTCTAGACAAGATTTATGAAATTTTCCTACAATTGGCTACAATCGTTTTTCGACAAAGAATTTCCTAAGCCAGAGGAGTTGGCCGAGCTTTTAACGATGCACAGTTTTGAAGTTGAAGAAGTTATCAAGAGAGGCGACGATTACATTTTGGATATTGATATACTCCCCAACAGGGCAAGCGACTGTTTAAGTCATTTGGGGGTGGCTAGAGAATGCGCGGCATTGCTAAATTACAAATTACAACCAACCCGCCTGCGCCAAGGCTTCGGCGGGCAGGCAAGTTCCAAACAAAACTCAAAACTCAAAACTCAAAACTTAAAATTACTTTCTGTAACAATTCAGGATGAATCTTTATGTCCTCGATATAGCGCCTATGTTATGGAGGGTGTAAAAATTACTGAATCGCCTGACTGGATCAAAGAAAGACTTGCGGCGATGGAGCAGAAAACGATTAACAATGTCGTGGACATTACGAATTATGTGATGTGGGAGTTGGGCCAGCCGCTACATGCTTTTGACTTGGATAAGATAAAAGACAGAAAGATGAACACTAGATTGTCTAAAGGGGGCGAAAAATTAGAAACACTTGATGGCGCGACGCATGATTTGGGTGACGACGCAGTGGTCATTGAAGATGGCGAAAGAATTATTGATCTTGCCGGAATCAAGGGCGGCGCCAATTCACAGATTGATGAGAATACAAAGAGAGTTATTTTTCAGGCGGCGATTTTTGATCCGGCGCGTATTCGCGGAACTTCGCAAAAACTAGGCATAAGAACAGATGCCGCAGTGCGCTATATGCACGGCTTTGACCCAAATTTGCCGCCGCAAGCTCTGGAGCGGACAATTGAGATACTTAGCGAAACAAATCCCGAGGCGAAGATAGTGCAAAAAATAGATATTTATCCTGAACTTATTAAGCCTAAGAAAATCAGTCTTGATGTTAATTATGTCAATAAATTGCTTGGGACATATTTATCAATGCGGGAGATGAAGCAAATTCTGGAAAGGTTAAATTTTACTGTAGAAGAAGAGAACAAGTTACGGATTACGGATTACGTATTACGGATTACCATACCGACCTATCGTCTTGACATCAATATTCCCGAAGATTTAGTAGAAGAAATCGGCCGAGTCTATGGATATGAAAACATAAGTGCCGAGCCGCCGCGAGGCATCCTTGTCGCCCCGCGTCGCAACGAGCAAGTCTTTTGGCGAAATATGGCGCGACAAATTTTAGTTGGTTTCGGCTTTTCTGAAGTTTATAATTATTCCCTCGTGTCATTTACACAGCTAATTGAATTACTAAATCCCATAAGCGAGGAGTTCAAGTACTTGCGCGGAAGCCTTACTTACGGCATGTTGAAAAGTATTTCAACAAACCAGAAGTTTTTTGAGACAGTACAAATTTTCGAATTCGGTAAAATTTTTAGGATGTCTGAAATTAATGGCGAGGTCGTGGAAGAAGAAAGATGCGCCTTGGCAATATATGATAAATCCGGCAAAAGTGAGTCTGGCGGATTTTATCTGTTAAAAGGATATGTCGATGAATTGCTGAGAAGACTTGGAATAACTGATTTTCATTACGATACAAAGTCTTTTGAGGATCAAGAAAAAAATACAATTGGACAGCTCCATCCGGGGAAAAGAGCGTGCGTTGTTTTAGGCGATGAGAAGGTGGGAATTTTGGGAGAAAGCCATCCTTACGATTGCGCGAAATTGGGCATAGGGGGCAGAGTCTATAAAGCCGAACTTTATTTCGAAAAAATTCAAGCCGCCGCCGAGGAGGAGCAAATTTATCAAACGCCGTCTAAATATCCTGAAGTTGTGCGCGATATTGCTTTACTTGTTCCGCGCGAAGTGATGGTGGAGGAAGTATTAAATGTTATTGAAACCGTCGGCGGCCCTTTGCTCCGCGATACTGATCTATTTGATATATACGAAGGCGAAAATCTGCCGGAAGGCAGGAAAAATTTAGCTTTTCATCTCCTCTTTCAATCTGACGAACGAACTCTAACCGCGCAAGAAGTGGATGAAATAATGTCAAAAATCACGAAAGCATTAGAAGAAAAGTTGTGGGAAGTGCGGTAGGCATACCTTGACTTAACTTTTTACAGCACTATAATAAGAAATATGAACCCAACACTTTCAAAAATCCATACGGATACCTTAGAAATTACGAGGAGCGAGTATCAAAGACTCAAAGGACTCGAGAAAAAATTCGGGTATTTCTTGCGTTTTGCAGAACATGCAAACGACATTAGCGAAGCTAGAGATGATATAAGGAAGGGGAAGGGAATCAAACAAGATCAACTATTCAGAGAATTGGAGATATAGAATGGAAATAATTTATCTTCCCAAGGCAATAAGAGATCTTAAAAGGTTGCCGCAAAACGTTCAAAAACGCATTGCCGAAAAGATGCGTTTTTATAAATCCAGCAAAAATCCCTTAGAATATGCCAAGAAACTTACTTTTTATGAGATGGGGGAATTTAGATTTCGTGTTGGTGATTATAGGGTTATCTTTGATCTTAAGGGAAATAAGATTTATGTCTTAAAGATCAGAAAACGCGACGACGTTTATAATTAACTAGCGTCATTTTAGTATAAATGAAATAGGGGTTACCGTAGTAACCCCTACAATCCGACATCACGGGACTAACTATCCCCTTCTAAAGATTTTGTTAAGAAGTCTCAGCGTGAGTACTGATATGGCATCTACGGGCCATATTGCCCAGTTTATTAAAAACAATAAAATGCTCCCGCCCTCCTCATCTTTTTTTGTCGGGCAGTACTTCTGGACAACACCGAGAAAAGTGAGCACCCCAAATCCGATTCCGAAATAAACCATAAAACCTGCCGTCCAATACAGAGCCTCCATGCCTTCACTTCCTACCTTTCTTCCTGTGTGCTGCAATTATAGAATATATTGGAATTTTTGTCAATGTTCTCTAATCCTTTATAAAAAGGTATAATTAACACATGGCTAAAGCGCAACAACAATCCAAATCTGCAAGCTACACCGCTAAAGACATTCAGGTTCTGGAGGGGCTGGAGCCGGTGCGGAAGAGGCCGGGGATGTTTATTGGCTCCACCGGGCCGGAAGGACTCCATCACATGATTTTTGAAGTTACGGATAATAGTTTAGACGAAGCGATGGCGGGTTATGCAAATGAAATAATGATAACTCTTTTGCCGAATAACCAAGTTAATGTTACCGACAATGGTCGGGGAATTCCGGTTGAAAAGCATCCGCAGACAAAGAAATCTACTCTTGAAACAGTGATGACCATGCTTCATGCCGGAGGAAAATTTGGCGAGGGAGGAGGGTATAAGATTACGGGGGGCTTGCATGGCGTGGGCGTGTCGGTGGTAAATGCTTTATCCAAATATCTTAAAGCGGAAGTTTGCCGGGATGGTAATCTTTACGCGCAGGAGTACGAGCGGGGGAAGCCAAAAAAAGATGTGCGCAAGGTGGGAAAATGTCCTGCCGGCACCACCGGAACTTCTGTTACTTTCGAGCCAGACATCGAAGTTTTTAAGGAAATAAGTTTCAACTGGAAGACTATTTTGGATCACCTTCGCCAGCAAGCCTATCTTACCGGTAAGATCAGGATAAAAATCGTTGATGAGCGCGCAGACCTGCCTACCGGACAGGCAGGGCCGCACAAAAGTTATCAGCTTTATTTTGAGGGAGGAATTCCCTCGTTTGTTGACTATCTTAACCGCGATGAAGAACCTAAACATCAGAATATTTTTTACGCAAGCAAGGAGCATGACGGCATTCAAGTTGATGTTGCGCTTCAGTATACCGATGACATTCAGGGCATGGAGATGGGCTTTGCCAATAACATTTACACCCGTGAGGGCGGGATGCATATCACCGGGTTTAGAACCGCGCTGACACGCGTGCTTAATGATTTCGGCAGGAAAAATAGCTTGATTAAGGACGACGAGGGGCTTACCGGTGATGATGTGCGCGAAGGGCTTACGGTTGTAGTCTCAGTGAAGCTGCGCGAGCCGCAGTTTGAAGGGCAGACGAAAGCCCGGCTTGGCAATCCGGAAGCGCGGACTGCGGTGGAAGCAGTAGTTAGCGAGTACTTGCAGGAATTTTTAGACAAAAATCCGCAGGATGCGCGAGAGATTATCGGCAAGTGCACTTTATCGGCCCGCGCGCGCAAAGCAGCCAAAGCGGCGCGCGAGACTATTATTAGAAAAGGGGCGCTGGAAGGATTCACTCTTCCGGGGAAACTAGCGGATTGCTCTTCGCGCGATCCGGAAGAGACAGAATTATTTATAGTGGAGGGCGACAGTGCAGGAGGCTCGAGCAAACAAGGCAGAGACCGCAAATTTCAGGCGATTCTGCCTTTGCGCGGAAAGATTCTTAATGTCGAGAGGGCTCGCCTCGATAAAATGCTTGCCTCCAAAGAGATCAGGGCATTAGTTATCGCTCTTGGCGCCGCGATTGCCGAAGAGTTTGATATTCTAAAACTGCGCTACCACAGGATCATTATTGCTACGGACGCCGACGTTGACGGTTCGCACATCAGAACTCTTTTACTGACTTTATTCTACCGCTACTATCCCCAGCTTATCGCAAGCGGCTATTTGTATATCGCCCAGCCGCCGCTGTATAAAATTCAGCATGGCAAAAGTATTGAATATACCTATTCTGAAGAGGGTAAAGAGGCAGTTCTTGCAAAAATAGGTAAGGACTCCGGAATCAACATTCAGCGCTATAAAGGGCTTGGCGAAATGAACCCGGGCGAGCTTTGGGAAACAACAATGAATCCAGCAGTGCGCACCCTCAAACAGGTGACTGTTGAAGACGTCAAAGAAGCCGATAAGATTTTCGATATTCTTATGGGCAGTGAGGTCGCGCCGCGCAAGCGCTTCATCCAAACCCACGCCAAAACCGTGCAAAATCTTGACATATAGTTGGTTTTATGCTAGTATATAAGAAGTACACCGAACCCGCATTAAACCCTGAAGTGCAACACTCACGTGTTGTTGATTTTTTTTAAACAAGAAGTACAATAGAAATATGCAAAATGTAAATATAACAATACTAAAGACCGTCACGAAAGGAGAAAAGTTGGTCATTGTAACTCGCAGAGAATACGAGAATCTTAGGATGCCCGGGAGCCCTAAGAAGAAAGTGAAAGAGTTTGAGCCCACCAAAACACAGAAAGAAATCTTGAAGAAAGCTCGGCTCAATAGGGCAAAAGGTAACTTCCTAACCCTTGGCGAACTTAAACAAAAATTGGGTTTTACAAATTGACTCGAACATTTATAAGAAACTTAAGAAAATACCCCGTAAAGATAGCGGGCGTATTCTATCTACACTTGATGATCTGTCAGTTGATCCGTTTTATGGCGATATCCAAAAAATGAAAAATGAGAAAAATGTTTGGCGACGGAGGGCGGGTTCCTACAGAATTTTCTACGAGCTGATTGACGGAACAAAAACTATTTATGTATTTCATGTTGAGCGTAGGACTTCAAAGACTTATTAAATTATGGGCGCCGAAGTCGCCCCGCGGAAGCGTTTTATTCAAGTGCACGTTAAAAGCGTCCAAAATCTTGACATATAGTTTTATTGATGTATAATATAAGTAAACTGAGCGAAAGGAAGGTGTGAGTTGATGCACATAATAACAAGCAATGGCTGTAGCGTATATTCCACTAAGCGAGTATGTATGATTTCTGGGGCACTAGTTATCTTCCCGGACGGAAGTTTTTGCAATGTTAAGACCGGGGAGTTAGCAAATAATGGCCCGGAAGGACTAGAAATTCGTGCGAGCGTGGATGGGCCCGCCTATAGTATCGGACCTCTAGTGCTTGATAACATTAGCGGTATTAGCGGACTGAAGGTTCTCAATGTAGAAAACTTCAGTCTTGAGGTAGAGCCTCATGAGGAGCGCTATGCGGAGATAGCCGTGGAAAGGTCGTCTGATGGAGCGCCTGACCTCCATATCGACGTTAGAAAAGGAGTATTATTGATTGAGGGTAGTAAGGAGGTTAACACGCGTGGAGTAATCCTAGGGGATGGTAAGTACAACATAAACATACGGCATGCACAAGGAGTTGTGATTGCGCCTGAATCATCGGTAACCCAGCACTTTTATGGTAACAAATTCCGCACAGAAGTAGGCGAACCAGGCGCTCAAGAGGAAACAAGAATAACAGTGAAGATTCCCAAGAATGGATCTATAGACTCTGATAACGCGATTGGGACATTGCGTATTGGCGGCGAACGCCCAATTGATGTGGACGGGAAACTCCGTATTAACTTGAAGACTGAATGAACCCAAAGCAAAGAGCCCTATGCATTGTCAACAAATGCATAGGGCTTGACTTTTATTTTGGGGGAGAGTATCATAGAGAATAACTAATGGCCCGCAGGGCCATTTAAAAAACATGAAATTTTTGCCAAACTTGAGCAAGATAGTATCGTTCTTGAAAGAGGTTCGCCTTGAGATGAAAAAGGTGAATTGGCTGACAAGAAACGAAGTAGCAAAGTATACTGTTATTGTGATTATTTTTTCATTGGCAGTTTCTATATATCTTGGAGCGCTGGATATAATTTTTCAGTTTGTAATTTCTAGGCTCTAGGCTATTAGGCTCTAGGCTTTAGGATTTCCTAGTGCCTAGCGCCCTAGTGCCTAGTGCCTGCGGCATGGCTCGTCAACAACTACAACAAGGCAGAAACTGGTATGTGTTGCATACTTATTCAGGCTACGAAGACGCGGTGGCGGAAAATTTGCGCCAGAGAATTGAAAATCTTGGTATGGAAGATAAGATTTTTAGTGTGCTTGTGCCGAAGGAAAAAAAGATTAAGATAAAAAGCGGAAAACGGCAAATCATTGAGGAAAAAATATACCCTGGGTATGTCCTCGTGGAGATGATCGTAACCGATGATTCTTGGTATGTTGTGCGCAACACCCCGCGCGTTACCGGGTTTGTGGGTTCTGGAACGACGCCAGTGCCGATATCAAGGCCAGAGATAGAGTTGCTTCAGAAACGCATGGGCGTGGAAGAGCCGACTTATAAGATAGAAGTTGGAATTGGCGATCCGGTAAAAATTACAGATGGGCCATTTAAGGACTTTGATGGCAAAGTTTCGGCGATTGACGATGAGCGCGGAAAAGTAACAGTGCTTGTTTCAATGTTTGGCCGGGAGACGCCGGTGGAACTAGATTACCTTCAGATTAAAAAGATTTAAGGATTAACGAATTAACGGATTAAAAAAACAACGCGTTAATTCGTTAATTGAGTAATCGAAAAATAATGCCTAAGACAGTTAAAAAAATTATCAAACTCCAGATTCCTGCAGGCCAGGCAAACCCTGCTCCTCCGATAGGCCCAGCTTTGGGTCAGCATGGATTAAACATTCAGGAGTTTTGCCAGAAGTTCAATGCGGCAAGCAAAGACAAAATGGGTAACATTATCCCCGTGGAGATTTATGTTTATGAGGATAGGACTTACACATTTAAGCTAAAGACTCCGCCCGCTTCAGATTTGTTGCGCAAAGCCGCGGGCGTAGAGAAGGGCTCCGGCAGTACTCCTAAAGTAAAAGCTGGAAAAATAACTAAAACCCAGCTTCGCGAAATCGCCGCAATTAAGATGCAAGACTTAAATGCCTACGATATTGACCAAGCCGCAAAAATAATCGCAGGAACAGCGCGAAGTATGGGGATTACGGTGGAGTAGCCCCGACTTTTCGGTCGGTGGTCCGGCTCGGGCACTTCTGGGCATCGGAGTTATCCACAGTTATTGTCTTTCCAAAAGTCCTATATTTTGTAAAAATTTAGGGGTGTAGGGTCCGAACACAAATCGGCTTGAGAAGTTGGGAAATGAGACGATTTCGAGACGCGACGACGAAGATGTAGTCTTGCACTACTTCTAGGAGGAGCAACGAAGAAATCGGCCATTTCCCAACTTCCCTTCGGGCGGAGCGAATTCAGGCAATCTTCTTCGTTGCTCGTCGCTCACGTACCGCAAGGGTACGCATCGCTCCTCGCGCCTGGAATCTTGCCTGAATTCGCTCCGCTCAATCGATTTTTGTTCGAACCCTACACCCCAAGGCCATGAAGGTCAAAATTCAAAAATTAGATCCGTCCGCCAAATTGCCATCATATGCTTACGATGGCGATGCGGGAATGGATCTTTTTTCGGTTGAGGATGTAACGATTGCGCCGGGAGAAAAAGCGGCGATACGCACTGGATTAAAATTTGCCATACCCCGCGGCTACGCGGGTTTTGTGTGGGACAAAAGCGGCTTGGCCTTCAAGCATCACTTAAAAACAATGGCCGGAGTTTTGGACTGCAATTACCGCGGCGAGTTGCTGATTGTTTTGACTAACCTTAGCCGCGAGTCATATCATGTCGAGAAGGGTTCAAAAATCGCCCAATTAGTTATTAAGGCAGTGGAGGCCCCAGAGATTGAGGAGGGCGAAATAAATGATGAAACGAATAGGGGGCAAGGAGGGTTCGGCAGTAGCGGCATGTGGGGCCGACCGGCCGTAGCCGAGGAGATTCCTCGTCAGTTTCGTAAGGTGGCCAGCCGACCATCGTGGGACGAATATTTCATGATGGCGGCGAAGCTCATCGCCGTGATGGCGACTTGTCCAAAATTGCATGTCGGGACTGTGATTGTGAAAAACAGGCGCATTGTCGCTTCGGGCTTTAACGGCGCGCCGCCCGGACAGCCGCACTGCACTGAAATTGGCTGTCTTATTTTTGAAGACGAGGGGACATCATGCCGGCGCGTTGTTCACTCCGAGCACAATGCCGTGCTTCAGGATTCCAAAAATGTTGCCGGCGGCACCCTTTATACTCCATATCTGCCCTGCATTGACTGCATGAAGGCAATAATTTCAGCAAGAATTGCCGAAGTAGTCTATGAGAGTGAATATAACGGGCATAAGAGCCGTTATCAAATGTCTCGCGAGTTTGCGTTGCAGGGGGGGATAAAACTGCGCAGAATTTCAGAAGTAAAAATATTAGATGTGCTCTCTGGATATTATCAGCCATGGAACAGTATCTCAACGCCCTTAAATATATAATGGACAAAGGTGTAGATAAGCCCACGCGCACCGGCGTAGACACGCGCGGAGTTTTTGGCATGCAGTTTCGTTATAACATAGCCGATGGTTTTCCGGCCATGACTACTAAAAAGTTGGCGTTCAATGCGGTGAAGGCGGAGCTTTTATGGTTTATCAGTGGAAGTTCGGATGTTAAAGAGCTGCAGAAATTAGGTTGCCGAATTTGGGATGCTAATGCAAAAGCAGATTATTGGAAGCCCAAAGCGCGCTTTGAAGGGGATCTGGGCAGAGTTTACGGCGTACAGTGGAGAAATTGGCAAGCTCCGGATGGTCGAACTATTGATCAGCTTCATGAAGTTATAGAGCGCATTAAAAAAGACCCTTACGATCGACGTTTAATCGTCGCGGCTTGGAATCCCGGCGAAATAGACCAAATGGCCCTGCCGCCTTGCCATAGCTTTTTTCAATTTTATGTGGAGCCCATCGACAATGCTCGGGGTAAACCTATCAACAATACTCGGGGCAAGCTATCCGTGCAGATGTACCAGCGCAGTTGCGATATGTTTCTCGGCGTGCCGTTTAACATTGCATCTTATTCACTGTTACTGCATATGGTGGCGCAAGTAACCGGTCTTGAGCCCGGCGAGTTTGTGCACACGCTTGGCGACGCGCATATCTATAAAAATCACTTTGATCAAGTCAAAGAACAGTTATCGCGCGCGCCGTATGCCCTGCCCAAACTTTGGCTAAATCCAGAAATAAAAGACATCGATAAATTCACAATGGACGATATCAAATTAGAAAACTATCAATGCCACCCCGGCATTAAAGCGCCGATGGCAGTCTAGTATGCAAATTTTTATCATTGCCGCGCTTACTGCCGATGGGTTTATTGCGAAAAATAAAGATCAGATTTCTACGGACTGGACGAGCAAGGAAGACAAAAAATTTTTTAGCGAACGCACAAAACAAGCGGGCGCTATTGTTTTTGGATACAACACATATAAAACAATTGGCAAGCCATTGCCCAATCGGCTCAATATCGTGTACTCTAATAAAGAAGAAAAGATCAATGGAGTCGAAGTAACGCAAAAAGAACCGAAAGATTTACTGCGCGATTTAGAAGCTAGAGGTTTCAAGGAAGTTGCTATTTGTGGCGGAGCGACGATCTACACAATGTTTATGGAAGCGGGGGTGGTGGATAAATTGTACTTAACTATTGAACCGGTATTGTTTGGCTCGGGCATGACACTTTTTAACAAAAAATTTGATAGGAAATTAAAGTTAATATCTATGAGTAAATTGGGGGAGGGGACGATTTTATTGGAATACAATGTCATCAAGTAAGGGGAAATTTATCGTCATAGAAGGAATTGACGGCTGCGGCGGAGAAACGCAGTCCAAAAAATTTGCTAAGTATTTAAGAGCAAAGGATGTCATTGTAAGGACATTGTCTTATCCTGATTACAAAGGCCCCATCGGGGAAGTTATCAATAACTATCTTCATAAAAAATATAATTTTTCCAAAGAAGTACAGTTTTTACTGTACTTTTCTGATTTTTTAAAAGACAAAGATAAGATAAATAAGTGGCTGGGCGAAGGAACAACGATTATCGCCGACAGGTATTTCAGTTCAACGATGGCATATCAATGTCTCAACGGGGTGTCAGCGGATACTGCTTTGAACGCCAGCAAGCTTTTTGATTTGCCGCGGCCGGACTTGATCATTCTTTTGAATATTAGCCCGGAAACTTCTATGGCGCGGAAAAAGAAAGAAAAAGGGAACAAACTTGATCGCAATGAGGAAAATAAAAAGCTTTTAAGAGAGCTTGCCGATTTTTATAAACAGCTTGCTCAAAGACAGGCCTTGGCAAAATGGGTAGTGATAGACGGCGAGCGATCTATTGACGAAGTATTCAAGGACCTTAAAAAAGCAATAGGCGTATAGCAACGGTACGAGCTAAAAAGGGAGGATAAATTGGCTGAAGCACGCGATAGACGATATGAAATATCGCCGGAAAGTTACGAGATTATGAGCCATATCTGGGAAAGCGTCGGTCATGTTTGCGAAGAGATGCGCAAAGAAGACAGTGCGGCAATCTTAGCATGTCTCCCAGTACTGTTTAGCTGGATGACCGCATTATGGAATAATCTTGGAATTAACATCAAAGAAGCCGCTTGGTTTAAATATCCGGGCGTATGCCCGTACTGTTTGAGCAAAGATTTATGTTCATGCATCATTATGGAGTTAAAGTACAACTCCAATGAGAGCAGTCTTGATGAGCTTAGGCGAATTGCCGCGAACAATCCGCGGGATGCAGTAGGGTGGCAGGCAATGTTGGCGAAGATTTATGGGAGAGTAAACAAGATAAACTCTACGCACGCGGTCTGGTTTCATTTGATAGAAGAGATCGGAGAAGTGAGTCGTGAGCTAAGGCTTCAAAATTACGAAAGGTTGCGAGAGGAAAACGCCGATATGTTTGCGTGGTTTCTGTCTTTCTGCACAAAACTGCGCATTTCTATCAAGGATATTGGTGAGGTTTAGTTATGAAAATAGTTCTGGTCTTTGACGGCGACGACACTTGCTGGATGAATGCATGGCAGTACGAAAGAGCACGGGCGTATTTTTTTTGCTTTCTTTATGATGAGTTCAGGGACTTGATGCCCGGGCGTGATTTTCTTTCCCTCCGGTATAAGCAAAATGATGAATATTTTTTCCCAGTTTGGGGTATACAGCGCGGACGAGTATTTTTCGGTATGCGCAAGACCTATCAAGAACTGCTGGATTATTTCAAAGAAAAGTTGGGAGAAAATAGCGCAAGATTTAAGACGATTCTTGCAGAGAAAGATGAGCACGAGAAAAAAATTTTTGAGTTCGGCGACATGCCTTTTAATTTCTACGAGCTTAGCTGGGTTGAGGGTTTGCGCGAGTTGCTCGCCGAGCTTAAGCGAGATAAGAGGTTTGCGTTTTGCCTTCTGACTAGCTACGATGTCAACGTCTGGCGCGATAGGGGCAAGCACCTTGAAGCGGATAAATATTTTTCGCGCATCAAGACAGTTTGGACAAAGAAAACCGCCCAGGATTTTATCGAAGTGAGCAATTACGAAAATGAGCCGCTCGATACTATATTTTATACTGTCGGCAACGCAGCTCCAACCGATATTCTAACAGCCGTTGGAATTTCTGAACGCTGGTGCGGAATACATATCCCGCACCCGTCTTCTTCTCCAATCTTTACGACCGAAAGCGGCAGTGAGCCCTACAGTATTTCGCCTCTGGAGCATCCCCGCGTGATAACTTTGCGTTCTATTCTGGAATTGAGGAGAATGGACTTTGAGAATTTTCGGCTCAAAGAGCCCGGCGAATGAGTTTCAAAAAGGCATTTCTATGCCTTTTTTCTGTAAGATCAAATTTATCCATCGGGACGATTATTTTTTTACTGCGTGGGTAGCTAGAAATCAAGCGCTTCTGAAACTTAAGAAGCGCTTCGACATAATCACGCGGTACTTTTTGCTCATAATTTCGCGCCCTTTTTGCTATCCTTTTTAGGATAAGATCTGCCGGCGCGTCAAGAAAGATAAGCGGATCGGGTTGAATAGTATATGGCTTGTACAGTTTAACAATGTTTGCTAGAAGTTTGTACTCCTCTTTCCCTATATTGCCAAATTGGTAGTTAGTTTTGTTGTAGACTCTATTTTGCTCAAGCGGGCCGTCGTGAATAACGCTGGTGCGCGCGAGTATGTTTTGAGCGCGCATATTTTGGCGGGTTTTTATCAGCTCAAAAGCAAGCTGGTTATGCAGGACCCAGCGGCGCATATCTTTATAGAAATCTTGGAGAAACGGATTTTCCTGCGGCTTTTCTTCCAGCAAAGGGAAATTTAGTTCTTTCTTGAGAATTTTTGCGCAGGTTGTTTTTCCGGAGCCCATTACTCCGGCAATGCCGATATAGTGATGCTGTTGTTTAGCCATGCTGCTTGCTTAACATAGCACACTGTGATATTTTATAGAAGAAACATGCGGAGTATTGTTATTTGTAGCAGTATGCGTTTTCGCGGAGATTTAAAAAGTTTTAGCAGAAAACTTCGGAGTTTTAGAGTTGGTATAATTCTTGAGCCGGATTTTCGGAGACTTTCAGGGGATACAATCAAGAAAGAGGAGGCAGAGCGCTTAAAAGAAGAGAAGTACCGCGAAAGCATTCCTGGTTTTGTTTTGAGTCACCTCTGGAAAAAGATAGCGCCCGCGGATGTGGTGTACATTTACAACAAAGACGGCTATATCGGGCATAATACGCTCGGCGAGCTATTTTTTGCGGCCGGGAAAGAGAAATTCATCTGCGCTTATGACGAACGAATGATGGTGGACGGGAAAGTACGGGAAGTATGCGCGGAGATTCTGGTCAACCATATTGTGCGGGATTCCAAGAAATTAAGCGAACTTTTAAGTTAAAAAGGAGGGCGTTATGGCAAAGTGTCCTAATAAATCAGTTGGCGGGATTTTAAGAAGAAACAGCGAAATTTATTTGATTGACCGGAGATTCGCGCCTACCGGCTGGGCTTGTCCCGCTGGGCATTTGGAGGAAGGAGAGGATCCAGCAGAAGCAACGGAACGCGAGTTTAGCGAAGAAATCGGGTTGCAGGTTCATTCAGGAAAACTTCTGCTTGAGGAAATGGTGGACTGGAATAATTGCTGGAAAAGCGAAGGGCATGGACACTATTGGCATGTCTTTGAAATGAAGGATCTGGGCGGCGAGCCGGTACCCAATCCAGAGGAAGCTAAGGACGGCGGCTGGTTTTCGCCAGAGGAAATTCAGCACCTTGAATTAGAACCAGTTTGGCGGTACTTTTTTGAAAAGCTTGGTATAATCAAATCCTAGTTAAGGAGAGAAAAAAGATGACGGTAAGAGTTTCTTCGTTATACATCTATCCGATTAAGTCTTGTGGCGGGATAAGGGTTCCGGAAATCATCCTCACTCCGCATGGCCCTCAATATGATAGACAGTTTGTGCTTATAAATGACAAGGGCAAATTCCTTTCGCAGCGCGATTTTCAAGAGACAAAGATGTGTTTAATCGAAACAGAATTGCGAGATGAGACTTTACTTGTTCGTGCGCCTAATATGCCGGAGATCGGTGTTTCACTAGAGCCACGGGAAGGGCCTATTGTAGGGGTTACCCTCCATAGCGATACTTGTTTAGGATTGGATCAGGGCGATGCGCTTGCGGAATGGTTTAGTGAAGTCATTGGTTCTAAATGTCGGCTTATCGGATATGCCGAGAAGTACCCTCGCCTGCGCGAATCAGATTTTCTCGGTAGAAAAATTCACATAAGTTTCGCCGATTCATATCCCCTATTGATTATTTCCGAAGAGTCCCTCGGGGATTTAAATAGTCGGCTAGCAGAGCCGCTTCCGATGAATCGCTTTAGGCCAAATATCGTAGTATCTGGCTGTAAGCCATACGAAGAAGATCAATGGCAGGAGATTCGAGTGGGTAACGTCAAGCTTCAAGGCGCAAAACAGTGCGTGCGATGCGCAATACCCACAACCGACCAGACTACAGGGAAACGCAGTAAAGAGCCTTTGCGCACACTTGCAAAATATCGCAAGACGTCCGAGGGCGTGGTGTTTGGGAGAAACTACCTTCACCTTAATGAAGGCATCATACGAGAAAGAGACATAGTATATTTAGAATACTTGCAATAAGAAGAATTGGATATATAAAATCGCGCGAAGGAGGATGAATATGTCGGCTGGTGTAGTTGTGGGCATTGTTGCAGTCGGCATTTGCTACGTGGCATTGATGAATTATCTTGGCGGCGAGAAATATTTATTGGGAAATCGCATTTATGAGACGGCAGAAGATATCAAGAAAATTGTTAGATTCTTAAGAAAGAATTCTTAGGATTGAACCCTCGCCTTCGGCGGGGTTTTTTGTTAGGATTGTAAAAGAGGTGGGTATAGAATTTACTACTACTCTTTCGCTCATTCTCGTCCCGCCAGCGCGGGACTCCGAGGCTCGGGCTGTTTTGCTCCGACTGCTGTCGGAGACCATGCCAAAACAGCCCTCAAATCCGCGAAAGAGTAGTAGTACATTCTAGTTTGCTATGAACTATATACCAACAATTGGCCTTGAGATTCACGCCGAGTTAAACACAAAGACAAAGATGTTCTGTAAGTCTTTGAATGATGCTGATGAAAAGCGGCCGAATGTTAATGTCTGCCCAATATGCTTGGGATATCCGGGGACTTTGCCGGTGCCGAATATTGAGGCAATCAAGAAGGTTATTCAAGTCGGGCTTGCGCTCCAATGCAAGATTGCCGAATTTTCTAAATTTGACCGCAAGAATTACTTTTACCCCGATTTGCCAAAAGGATATCAAATCTCCCAATACGATCAGCCATTTTGCGAAGGCGGCTCCCTTAATGGCGTCAGAGTTACGCGGGTTCATTTAGAAGAAGATGCCGGCAGGTTGCTTCACCCAGCAGGCGCTGACTATTCTCTCGTTGATTTCAATCGGGCCGGGGTACCGCTGATGGAGCTGGTGACAGAACCGGATATGCACTCGGCTGAAGAAGCGCAAAAATTTGCTGAAGAACTCCAGCTTATTTTGCGTTATCTTGGCGCTTCCGATGCCAACATGGAGAAAGGCCAGATGCGTGTTGAGCTGAATATCTCTCTTGCGCCGGAAGGTTATGACAAACTAGGCACGAAAGTAGAAGTAAAAAATATCAACTCGTTTAATGCCGTCGGACGCGCGGCTGTTTATGAAGCAAAGCGGCAAAGCGAAATTTTAGATAATGGCGAAAAAGTTGTTCAGGAGACCCGCGGCTGGGACGATAACACGCAGAGAACTTTTGCACAAAGAAGCAAAGAGGAAGCGCATGACTACAGATATTTTCCGGAGCCAGATATCCCCCCGATTAAGATCGGGGGAAATCCTAAATTCGAAACTCTAAATTCTAAACTTCCGGAATTGCCTCAGCAGAAGAGGAAAAGGTTTATTGATGAATATAAGATAGATGCGAAACTCGCGGAGATTTTTGTACGCGATCCTGAACTTGCGGATTATTTTGAGCAAGTAGTAAGTGAACTTTTATCTTGGGAAAAAGTGCACGGGCATGAAAAAGAAGAAGAAAAAATGCGCCAAGAACTGTTTACGCTTACAGCGAATTATTTAACGACAGACTTGCGGAAACTTATGTCCGATCAGGCAATATCAATAAAACAATGTAAAATCACTCCCGAGGATTTTGCGGAGTTTATTGACTTGATCCATGATGGCAAACTTTCCAGTAGAGGTGCAAAAGACTTGCTTCCGGAAATGCTGCGCACTGGAGGTGATCCGCATACGCTTATGGAAGCAAGGGGCCTGGCGCAAGTAAGCGGCGAAGGGGAACTGGAAGAAATAATCGACAAAGTTATCGCGGCTAACCCTGCGCCGGTTGCCTCTTACAAAGCGGGTAAAGAAAACTCTTTGCAATTTCTTGTGGGACAAGTGATGAAAGAAAGCAAGGGCCGGGCAAACCCGCAAGTAGCGGGGGAGATGCTCAAGAAAAAAATATGACCGAGCAGAGCTCGGTCATTCAATTCTATAGCGCTGTTTAGCAAGTTGCACTAGGTTATAAAAAATCATCGCCACGGTCATCGGACCAACTCCGCCGGGAACAGGAGTAGTATAGCTTGCCTTCGGCGCGACAGTCGCAAAGTCTGCATCGCCGACAAGTTTGCCGGTTTGAGGGTCTTTTGAGGTGCCGGCGTCAACAACAATTACGCCTTCCTTGACCCAATCGCCGGTTATAAGACCGGCTACTCCAGCGCCGGAAATGATAATATCAGCGTTTCTTAAGTAGGTTTCTTTGTCAGAGGTTTTGCTCCGAATGTTAAAAGCGCTCGCCGACACTCCTTTGCGCATAAAATAGTTAATAGCTGGTTTGCCAACAAGTTTGCCCGCGCCAACCACAACGACATTTTTGCCGACAAAATCACTTATTCCGTATTCTTGAAGAAGCCGCAGGATTCCAGCAAGAGTTGATGGCAGGATCAGTTCGGTTTCCGTATAAAATTTGCCACAGGCATCTTTGCCCAAGACATCTACATCCTTAGATTCCGGCACAATGTTTAGAATGCTTTGTTCGTTGAGATGCGCTGGCAGAGGGAGCTGGACAAGCACTCCGTGGACCAGTCTGTTTTTACATATCCTATTTACCTCCTCCCTCAATTGATTACTGCTTATATCCTTTACGCTGACTTGCCTCAGCGGAATACCGGCGGAGAAATGATGGACTTTAACGCGGATTCCCAGACTTTCGCCTATTTCTTTTTTTCGTCTGACAAACGTAAGAGACGGCGGATGATCGCCAACCATTAGAATATCCAAGCGAAGTTTATGGGGATAAAGCCGCGCGTTTAGTCCCTCTATTTCTGGCCTTAGTTCATCCAGAACTTTTTGCGATATCTTTTTGCCGTCAAGTAACATTGCCATCGTAAATCTCCTTAAAATCCCGGCGGCGGGAATTTTTTACAAAGTACTTGGACTTGTTTTTTGATATCCGCTACATTCTCCTTTGATGGGTTAGTGACAACAGAGTGAATCCACTTTGCGAATTGCCGCATTTCTTTTGCGCCCATGCCGCGGGTGGTCATTGCCGGCGTGCCAAGGCGGATGCCAGATGCTTTTGTGGGCGGCAGGGGGTCATTAGGGATGGCATTCTTATTTACAACAATGCCTGCTTGGTAGAGCCATTCGGAAGTGTCCTCGCCATTGACCTTGAACGGCCGTAAGTCCACCAACATTAAATGATTGTCGGTGCCGCCGGAGATTATTGTAAAGCCGTATTTTTTAAGCTCTTCGGCAAGAGTTTGCGCGTTGACGACGATTTTTTTTGCGTACGAACGAAACTTCGCAGTGCTTGCTTCCTTGAGGCAGATAGCTACAGCCATGGTCTGCTGATTGTGCGGCCCGCCCTGCAGGCCGGGAAAGACGGCAGAATTTATGATCTCGAATAGGGATTTTTTGCCGTCCGGCAGAATATCTTTGCGCGTAAAGATTAAAGCTCCACGGGGACCCCGTAATGTCTTATGCGTAGTCGTTGTTACGATATCGCAGTGAGCAAATGGGGAGGGATGTACGCCGCCGGCGATAAGCCCGGCGATGTGAGCAACGTCTGCCATTAAAAGCGCGCCGTATTTTTTTGCTATTTCGCCAAATCTTGCAAAATCAACTATGCGTGAATAAGCCGAGCATCCGCAGACGATGAGTTTCGGCTTAAACTTTTCGGCAAGTTCTTCAACTTGCGTATAGTTTATGGAACCGTTTTCATCTAGTCCGTACTGTTCAAAGTGAAAGAGTTTGCCTGAAAAAGACACCCGGAAGCCATGGGTTAAATGTCCGCCGGAATCAAGGCGCATGCCAAGCGCGATGTCCTCATCTGGACCTCTAGGTTTAAGGATAGCGCCGTATACCGCAAGGTTGGCTTCGCTTCCGGATGCCGGCTGCACATTTACGCCCCAGATATTTTGATCAAGGCCAAAAAGCGCAAGGGCCCGTTTTTGCGCAAGTATTTCTACAGGATCAATGCCAAGATCGCTTCCCTTATAATATCTTGCGCCCGGATACCCTTCAGAGTATTTATTCGCGGCGACGGAAGAGCCAGCTTCGCGCACAGAAGGAGACGCGTAGTTTTCCGACGCGATAAAATCGGCATTCCAAAACTGCCGATCTTCTTCTACCTCATTCAGCCGCGCTATTTCCGGGTCACTTTTCTGTAAGTTGGAAAATTTTATTGCGCGTTTCATAGTTTGCATCCTCTTTTTAAAGTACATCATTTAACTATACTACGCAAGGAGAATCGGTAAAATCTCTTGACAAGATTTAAGATATGTGCTATACTACTAGATACAATATAAGTATTGAGGCCTGACAAGGAGGGAGGGGCACAAAACAATACTACATGGCCTTTACTCCCTCGTTGTGAGGCCTTAAGAATGTCCTTCTCCACACCAATGGATAGGATCGAGGATATATCTATTGGCGTGGAGATTATTCCACAGCTTATCATTAACAAAAGTAACTATGGAAACAATCAATCCTAAGCCGGAGGACAAGAAAGAGAATCCTACGGAAGAGAAAGAAATCGCTAAATAAATGAATGAGCGACGCTCGGCTCGCAAGAGTTAAAAATTTTGCGAGTCGGCGCGGCTCATTGAATTTTGAATAAAAAAGGGAGGTGGAACAATGATGGCCGTCGACGAGAAGAAAATTTCTATAGTTTCCCGCGAGTGGCCACTGAATATGCTCCGTGGTTTTGCGGAGATACTGGAAGATTTGCTCCGCGAGGACATGATAGGTCGCGTTTGGGACATCAGTTTCATAATTGATCCGGAGCGCGGCCGGGCAATCGTGGACTTGGTTGGAGAGGTCTGTGATGGCCAGATAGCCATACGGTTTTTTTCTGGCCAGCTGGCCGGTGGCCTGCAACAGTCCGCGAATGATTGGATCTCCGAGGAGAAGCTTGATGAGATCAAAGCGCGGATTGCCCGCTCCGAGGGGCAGGTGTATCTCCTGCTGGTAGGCAGATTAAATGGCTTTTAATCCTTGAGGGCGTTCTGAAGAAATAATGAGCCGCGGAACGCCCTCAGCCAAGCTTAGCTTGGGCCTACACACCTGGAGGAGGGTCTAAAACTTTTACTTGGGACCTTGATCCTCCAGATGTGTGGGGACAAGTTATCTGGATGGAAAGTAAAAAGTCCTTCTTGCGAAAGACTTTTTACACCGGAGAGCAACGGAGTCGAACCGTATTCGCGTAAAGCGAACCAACTAGTGCTTAGGTAGCGGCCGCACCGTGCGGCAATACTCTCCATTACTCCCGGTAAATGTATTTTAGCAATGCAAAAATAAAAGAACAAGGTTTGCGCCCTGTTCCTTTGCAAAGATTCGCTATACGAATACGATTCCGCTAACCTAAGCAATTACAATATAACGGACATCTTTCTAATGGTCAATAGGATGATTGGGGATAATTCTTCAACAAGAATCTCCAAAGCTGTTAGGGAGTGTGGGGTTTGTTCTTTTTACTCTCTCCTCGACCTCACAATTCCCTTGCAGCTTTGGGGATTTTTATGTAAGATATACCCATTGAACCTATATTGGGGAAGGTAAATTTTATATACTGCCTTTCCTTTGGTGGGTTTAAGGAGGGATATTATGATATCAAGGTTGGGGGGCAAAAAGCCCGATGGTATATGGCCGCGGGAGAGGCCGATATCCTACAACGACCCGACCCCCGGAAGCGCTTTTGGCAGAAAAGAGTGCTTCACTGGGAAAAAAGTTGGTGAATTGACGAGAATTGATCTCGAAACTATCGCGGCCGCCGTGCATGAAAATGGCGGCACACTATGGTACGAGCCATAAGGCCCATCAATCCCGTGCCGGAGGGAGAAGGATTTTTTAAACAACACGGAGGGAGCCGGCAATCCCTCCTTTTAAATTTGAAAATAGCACAAATTTATTGCAAAAATTAAAGCCCCGCTTAGAACGGGGCTTTGTGTTAATCGAGCGGCAGGCAAAACTCAAACGACGGGTCTGCTGCCTTAAATATTTTCACATCGTGAATAAGATGCAGGCGGATCGCCTCTTTATCGGTGTGGTTAAGGGGTATGCCTGCGGCAAGTTTGGCAAGGACTTCGGGAATATAGAAGCGAAGATCGTCGGCCATGCGTAGGACCTCCCAGAGCATGCTTCCTGAAGAAGTCGGGACAAACATATCCGCGATGTTATCCGTGCCAAGGAGAATGGGAATATCAAAGTATGCCATTTCAAGCACGCGCGCAATGCTGTTATGTGTTGGCGCAGAGAGCGCGCGATTTTGGCGCATTGAAATTGACGCGCGCGGACAGACAATAACGCCGATATTTTGCGCCCTTAACCCCTCAAGCACTTTGCGAAATTTTTGCTCTGGATAAGCCGAGGGCGAAATGGCATGCACCGCCCAGACGGTTGGACTGCACGTTCCCGGAATTTTCGGCGCGCCGATCCAGCGCACCGCCTCAATGAGATTAATGGTTTGATGTTGGCGCGGATCATTATCCTGATCCACATGTACATGCACCGGCTTGCCCAATGCCTTGCCAAGGTTAAGTATTCGGATTATATGTTCATCAAAACCAATGCTATCCGGTCTATCGTCGCGCTCGGGAAGCCCGCCGATGATATCTGCGATAAAACATGCTTTCTGAAATAATTCCCAGCGCAGTTCACGGCCGTCGGGTTCGGGTTTAAATCCAAAAATGGGATGGGCCGCGATTTTAAGCGAAATTACGTCGCGATATTTTTCGCGAAGATTTGCGGCAATTTCTATTGCGCGCAGGCCAATATCGGGAGTCGCATCAATAAAAGATATAATTTCGCGCACACCCATACGGACAGATCCTTTAAGTACGGAAGAAATGCGTCGTTCTAGATCGAGGGCGCTGTATGCCTCGCCTTGATGGAGTTCTCCGACAAGCGACTGTTTTACGCGCAGCGAGGCGCTCGTGGCCTGAAGCGGGGTAATGCCGTAGTGTTCAAGATAGCGCGGATCAATGGTGCAGGCGCGGTCAAGATGAGCGTGGCCATTCACGTAGCCGCCATGTTTCCGAACAAGATTCTCTATAATTCCTCCAAATTCTCCAACCGGCATTACAATTTCTCTATTTTCCATAGACTAATTCACCTCATAGCTTGTAAATGTTCTGTATATTGTTTACATATCTTTTACAGAATAGTCAAGCAGAGCAAATCAAAAAATTCCCCCGCCAGCTGGCGGGGGAATTTTCTAGCGGAAGAGTCGCTTTATTGCATCAAAGATACTGCCGCTAGGGGGAGGTTGGGTGTATGTCGGCGCAGGAGTAGGTGACGGCTGGGTATAAGTCGGGAAAGGCGTTGGGCTGGGTTGCTGGTAGGTTGGGGAAGGCTCCTTATAAGTAGGCGCTGGGGTGGGTGATGGCTGTGTGTAGGTCGGAAAAGGTGTTGGGGAAGGTTGCTGATAGGTCGGCGCGGGAGTAGGCGATGGCTGGGTATATGTCGGGAATGGAGTTGGACTGGGCTGCTGGTATGTCGGCGCGGGAGTTGGAGAAGGTTGTGTGTAAGTAGGCGCGGGAGTTGGACTGGGCTGTTGGTAGGTTGGGTAGGGCTCCTTATAGGTCGGCGCTGGGGTGGGTGATGGCTGGGTGTAAGTCGGGAATGGAGTTGGACTGGGCTGCTGGTAGGTTGGGTAGGGCTCCTTATATGTCGGGAAAGGAGTAGGGGTGGGCTGCTGATAAGTGGGGTAGGGTTCTTTGTACGTGGGGAACGGAGTTGGGCTGGGCTGTTGGTAGGTTGGAAAAGGCTGCTGATACGTGGGAAACGGAGTTGGCTGGCCAAAGGTTGGGAAGGGTGAATGAGTCGGGAATGCGCTTTGTGTCGGCTGTGCGGTGCCTGAAGTAGGCGCTGGCGATGGGAATGGCTGGCGGAATGGTTCAAATTGTTGCTGCTGCTGGAATTGCTGTGTGAAGTCCTGCAGGCGGCTGTGGTCAATAGACTCTTCCGCCGGCATCGGCTTTACAATTTCTTGAAAAGAACGGCTATCTTGCTGACCCTCACAAGAGGGATCGGCTTTCCACCCCGGCGGGAGGCAGGCGTTATTGAACGTGCGGCATGTGTCGCTCCTAATATCCCTTGCCGGAGTTAAGACTTGCGCGCAGCCGAAGCCGCCGCCAAACTGGCTTTGCTGTTGCTGGCCGCCAGTGCCGGGCTGACCAGATTGTTGTTGCTGCGATGTGCCGGTTTGGCCGCTCTGTCCCTGCTGTCCTTGTTGCTGGCTCCCAAAACCGGGAGGAGGACCAAAGAATTGAGGATGAGAGAAGTCCTCAAATTTTGGCCGTTCAAATTTTATAAATTCGTCAAAGTTGATTTGGCTTGGAGCAACGCCTTCTTCTTGGAATTGCGTACGCACTTCATCGCGCGCATCAAAGTAGCGATTGCGCTCCGTTTCAAAGCCGGCGCTTTCCAGTTTACGGATGCCATTTGTGGCGTTGCCAACTGCTGATACGCCCTGCCCGAACGCCTCGCCTGTATTGCCGCTGTCTTTTGCGGCTTTAGCCTTTGCGACTTTGTCTTGGGCGTTTGAAAGCAAAGAGCGAGCCGCTTGAAGACCGGGTGTGCCTTCGGGAGAATTCTGCACTAATGCTGTAAGTTTCGTGATAAATCCTTCGGCTTCGGCGATTTTTGCATCAATATCAAAGCCGGGCTTACTAGAAGGCTGCCCAGGTTCACTGCTTTCTTGACTGGAGGGAGGGACAAATTCTTCAAAGAAACGATTTCTTTGCGTATCAAAGCTCTGGAAATGCTGATCAATACCTGGCGAAAATTGCTGCATCTGGCTTTTTACATTCGGATCAAATTCAATGCGCGAGCGGAACTCCTCGGCCTTGGAGAAGAAATCTTCAGGACGAAATCCTCCGCCAACACTAACTCCCTTTGGTGAAAAGTCAGGTCCGCCAGATTGTTGCGGCCCAAACTGCGCCTCTGCGGCAAATTCTTGGAAGTGCGCAAAGCGGTCCGAGATTTTACTGGCCTGCTCGCGCTTCATGTCTTCAAAGAAGCCAAACTGTCCGCCAAATTCATCCTGAAATTCAGACATGACTTGCATACTTTCCGGGTCAAGGCTGGCCATGCGGCGCATCTGATCATCGGCGCGGCCGAACTGTCTGGCCTGTTCAATATTTTTGCTCATTTCAGTCATGGCCTTGGTTTTCATCTCCTGGAAGAAATCTTTCTTATCGGCCGGGATAATGGCTTCAATTTCTTTCATAACCGAAAGCATTTGGGCATCCGGACGGTCCTCAATTTCGCCGAAGAAACCGCTAAGATCCCCGGAAGATTGGGCGTTTTCAAATCTTGAGCGCATTTTCTCTTCCATTTTATGCTTGATGCCAAGAATTCCCGTGATGGTATCAGAAGGCAGATTATTTTCAAGCTCCTTTACAATGCGAGCGTCTTCCATGCGTCCGTTTTCAAGGTGACCGATAAAGACTTGGCGCTGCGTTTCATCCTTGAAGCCGTTCATTCTTTCTTCCATGCGCCCTCGTGCTTTTTCGCGCGCTTTTTCCATTTCCCCAAGCATTTCTTTTTCGATATCAGCAAATGCGTTGAGCGAGTCAAAGGCTTCAAGCTGGCGCACTTCATTGCCGCCCATTTTTTCTACATATTTATTAAAGATTTTTCGCTGATCCTGTGTTGCCGCGCTGAAGTCTTCCTGAAACAATTTACTGGATTGCTTGATGGCGTTTTCAATGGCGCCCCTGGCCTGCTCCGGCACAAAGTCTTTTACTTCCTCAAGTACTTCCACATTCTTAAAGTGTTTAAAGGCGCTGCCTTTTTGATTTTGCACCGCCTCCTCAAATTTTTTTTGGAAAACTCCCGAATCCACAATACTAGCAACAGAGCCGGTAAGATTTTTCATCACTTCCTGCTTCTTTTGTTCAATGTCTGTGGCAATATCGGTGTTCTCTTTCATCATCTTTCCAAGAGCCTTGTTGTGCTTGAATTGGCTGTCAAGCGCTTTCTCAACCACTCTTTCAATTTTGGCGGTGCTAACTTGCGCTTGCTGGAGTTTGCCTACTTCGGTTTTTACCCTTCCGACCTCTTTCTCATAGCTTTCAACAGCGCTTTTTACAGCTTGGGAGCTTTTACCCTGCGTGGACATTTTTTGGGCTTCAATTAGTTTTTCATTGGCGAATTCCATCTTGAGTTCTGCCTTTTTGGCGGGATCTCTTGTCATGAATGAGCGAAAACCGCGCGTCATGTTCTTAAAGCCGTAAAGAGGGCTGTCTGGCAAAATATTGGGATCGCCAACACCCAAATCTTCCGGTTTAATATTCTCATCAAGCGCGGCAAATTGAGTTGCTTGGGCGTCGGCTTGGGCAACGCTCTGCGCGTCTACGTTACCGCCCCCCACACCTATGGCTGCTTCTTGTGCTTGGGTAACTAAAAAGCCCAAGGCGAAGAGCAGGGCGATGGATGCGGTAAAGACAAAAATTTTGATGCTAAGGTTTTGCGATATAGACATATGCTTAAAAATTTTAATTTTAATTTTCTAGCTCTATTTTAACATTTTCAACAAACTCCTTAACTGTGGATAACCCAAGATCGCCTTTTTCGCGCTGGCGCACGGATATTTTTTTAGATTTCTCTTCTTTCTCACCGACAATGATAAGATAGGGGATTTTTTGCATTTGCCCCGCGCGGATTTTCTTGCCGAGCGTTTCGTTATCGTCTTTAATTGAAATTCTAAAATTGCCAAGTTCATCCGCAACATTGCGAGCGTATGTGTTAAATTTTTCACTGATGGGCATTATCCAGATTTGTTCGGGCGCAAGCCAGAGTGGAAAGGATCCGGCGTAGTGCTCAATCAGCATTGCCATGAATCTCTCAATAGATCCCATGAATGCCCTGTGCATCATCACCGGCGTCTTTTTAGATCCATCTTCGGCCGTGTATTCAAGGTTAAAACGTTTTGGAAGGTTAAAATCAAGCTGAATCGTAGAAAATTGCCAGGCGCGGCCGAGAGAGTCCTTTGCCATAAAATCCATTTTTGGTCCGTAAAACGCCGCTTCGCCTTCTCTTGATTCATATTCTATTTTTTGTTTTTTGAGTAAATCTTCCATTTCTTCCTGCGCTTTTTGCCAGGTTGCATCGTCGCCAAGATAAGCCGTTTTGTTTTTCTCATCACGCAAAGAAAGACGAATCCAGTATTCTTTAAGCTCAATTTTTTCGGCAAGTTCCTGCTGGATTTTAAGGTTTATTTCAAATTCTTGGGCAATTTGATCCTCGCGCATAAAACAGTGGCCATCGTCTTGGGTAATCGCGCGCACCCTGGTGAGACCGCCAAGCTCGCCGGCCTGCTCGTCGCGATAGACAGTCGTTGTTTCAAAATACCTGACGGGTAAGTCTCTGTAGCTTCGCATTTGAGACTTGTAAATCTGCGTATGATGCGGGCAGTTCATCGGCTTCAAGATAAAGTCGTTATCGTATCCTTTGACATAAAACAAATCTTCTTTGAATTTTTCTAAATGTCCGGAGGTTTTGTAAAGCTCCGGCTTCGCAAGGTGGGGAATCCATACTTCCTGATAGCCGTACTTGCGTTCCAGATTTTCTACAAAGTTTTTTAAAATATTTCGGATTATTGCGCCCTTGGGTGTGAATAACGGGAGACCGGGACCAACTAGCTCTGAAAAAGTAAATAATCCCAATTCTTTCCCCAATTTTTTGTGGTCGCGTTTTTCTGCCTGTTCCAGTTGTTCCAGATACTCTTCCAGTTCTTTTTTAGTATTAAAAGCTACTCCATATACGCGCGTGAGCATTGGGTTCTTCTCATTTCCGCGCCAATACGCTCCGGCAATTCTCGTCAGTTTAAACGCCTCAAGGGGTAAATCGGTAGTGTCTTCGACATGCCCGCCCTTACATAAATCCAAAAATGTATCGCCCATGTGGACCATGCCGACTTTGTTTCCCAACTCTTCAATTAATTCAATTTTATACGGCTGATTTTCTTGCTCAAAATGTTCTTTCGCGCGTTCTGCGTCCCATTCTTCATACCTAAATTCATGCTCTTCTTTCGCAACCTTACGCATTTCCATTTCAATCTTGGGCAGATTCTCTTCGCCAATTTTTACATCCCCGAAATCATAGTAGAAGCCGTTTTCAATCGTCGGCCCAATGCCAAATTGTACTCCGGGATAGAGCTTTTTTACTGCCGCGGCAAGAAGATGGGCGAAAGAATGTCTTATGTTTTCGATTTGGCTAGGCATAGCTTTTTATTATAGAAAGTCTTCCTGGGAAAGTCGAGATTGACGTAGTATGGAGCGAAATGTTCCCTTTTGCGAAATAAAAATAAACCCTCGCTTTTTGAGGATTTGGACAATATGCTTTGAAGAATAGAGTTTAGGCATATACTAACGATTCAACCGAAACAGATTTTCGTTCTATTCTCTCGGCGTGAGATGGGTGAGTATCTTCGAAATATAACTCAAGTGCTTCTTCTAGATTCTCAAGCGCTTCCTTTTTTGTTTTTCCAAAACTAGAAACATCCACATTCAAACACTGGGCAACGAAATATTTACTCTCCCTCCAGGTAATTACAGTAAGATTTTGTTTTTGCATAGTTTAAGTATAGCGTTAATCGGCGAAGTCGTCAAAGTTCCTTCACCTCCTCGCAAAGTATCTTCAACGTGCCGTCTTTGTCGGAAAGACGGCCTTTGATTCTCACGGCAGTTCCTTCCACAAAGATGTTTTGGTTTTTTTCAAGGGTGGACGGGAAGACAAGGCCCTCAATTCTTGCGGTTTGGTCTTCGATGCCAATAAAGAGCATGGGTTGGCCGCTTTTGGTTACGATCTTCTTAATACTTGCGATAATACCGCCGAGGTTGAGCATTTTGCCCGCGTCTTTTGCGGCAAGGTTTTTGATTTTGGGGAAAAGGCGCAGTTTGTCTTTGTATTCTTCAAGGGGGTGGCTGGAGAGGTAGAATCCGAGCAGTTCTTTTTCCCATGCGAGCATTAGATTTTGGGGTGCTACGGCGGCTTGGGCAAGTTTCAGGGCGCCGACAAACATCGGCTGTTCAGCAAAAAGACTCATTTGGTTGGAGTTGGCGATGCTTTTTTGGTCGCGTGAGTACTTGAGCAGAGCGTCTATATTCGCGAGGAGCTTATTTCTTTCGCTAAGTTTGTCGAAAGACCCGCATTTTATTAAGCTTTCTATAGATTTTTTGTTGAGGTTCTTATCCTGTACGCGGTCCAGAAGATTTTCGATGCTTAAATATGGCCCGTGGGCGTTGCGTTCTTTGATTATTTCTTCAACAATATGCGCGCCGACATTTTTTACTGCCGCAAGACCAAAACGGATCCCGTCTTTAGCGACAGAGAATTTCTCATCACTTTCATTTATATCCGGAGAAAGAACTTTGATGTCCATGGCGCGGCATTCATCTATGAGGAAAGAAAGGCGATCAATATTTTTTTGTTCGGCGTTTAAAAGCGCGGCCATAAATTCGCGGGGATAGTGGGTTTTGAGATAGGCCGTCTCAAAACCCACAGTTGCATAACAAACACTGTGCGCTTTATTGAAGCCGTATCTGGCGAACGGCTCCACAAAACGAAAGATCTGTTCGGCGGTGGCCTTCTGAATGCCGTTTTTCATCATGCCTTGCACAAATTTTTCTTTCTGTTCGTCAAGAAGCTCTTTGATTTTTTTTCCGATGGCCTTGCGCAAAACATCAGCTTCGGAATAGGTGAATCCGGCAAGATCGCGCGCTATCTGCAAAACCTGTTCTTGAAAGACAGCAATGCCGTAGGTATCTTTAAGAATCGGCTCGAGTTCCGGATGGAGATAATTGATTTCCTTGCGGCCGTGTTTTCTATCTATGAAATCCGGTATAAACTCCATCGGGCCCGGGCGATACAGCGCGACCATGGCGACTATATCGTCAAAACGCGTGGGCTTTAATTCTTTAAGGTAGCGTTTCATTCCCGCACTTTCCAGCTGAAACACACCGGTCGTATTGGCTTGCTGAAAAAGTTCGAAAGTTTTTGGATCATCTAAAGGAATTTTTTCGATATCAATTTCTTCGCCGTAGTTTTTTTTGATTTGCTCACGCGTATTTTCAATAATGGTGAGATTTTTGAGGCCCAAAAAATCCATTTTTAACAGTCCCAATCCTTCAATCGCGTGCATTTCATACTGTGTTGTGATGACGGTTTCGTTCTGCGAAGAACGCTGCAAGGGGACGGTTTCTGCGAGCGGCTGTTTGGTAATCACGACGCCGCAAGCGTGGGTTGAAGCGTGCCGCGCCACACCTTCAAGTTTCTTCGCGGCGTCAACAATGCGGCGGGCGTCCCTGTCGCCCTGATAGAGCATGGCAAATTCTTGGCTTTCGCGCAGGGCCTCTTCAAGGTTCATCATCATCGGAATCGCTTTGGCCAGTTTGTCGCAGAATTCGTAGGGATAATCGAGGGCCCGGCCGACATCGCGCACAGACACGCGCGCGGCCATGGTGCCGAACGTGATGATTTGCGCGACATTTTCCCGGCCATATTTTTGCGCAACATATTCGAGCACTTCGTCGCGGCGGGTGTCGGCAAAGTCAATATCAATATCCGGCAGTTCGTTGCGCTCGGCCTGCAGAAATCTTTCAAAAATTAAACCATATTTGAGAGGATCTACATTGGTAATGTTTAGAAGATACGAAACGATTGATCCTGCGGCAGAACCGCGCCCCGGGCCCACGATCACGCCATTTTTTTTTGCCCAGTTCACAAAATCCGCGACGATGAGGAAATAAGAAGCGAAGCCAGTTTTCTTGATGACAGAAAGTTCGTAGTCGAGTCGTTCCTTAATTCTTAATTCTTGCCTGCCCGCCGTAGCCTTGGCGAAGGAGGGATTCGTGATTCCATAACGTTTTTCAATCCCCTCTTGGCACAGTTTTTTCAAATACAAGTTCTCGTCATCACTTTCGGGCAGAGGGAAGTATGGCAGCTGGTTCTTTCCAAGTTCCAGTTCCACATTACAGCGTTCGGCAATTTCCTGCGTGTTTGTTATAGCTTCCGGCAAATCTTTGAAAAATTCATGCATTTGCTCGGGAGAAGTAAGTGAATAATCCTCGTCTTTCATGGTTAAACCGCGTTTTTCATCGCTGGTCTTGTCGCCCGTCTGAATAGCGAGTAGAATATCCTGTGCTTCGGCATCTTCGGGGCGGAGATAATGCGAGTCTTGCGTCGCAACTAGTCGCGCAGAGAACTTTTTGCCAATCTCAATAAGCGCTTTGTTAACTTTGATCTGTTCGGGTATATGGGGATGATGCTGCAGCTCCAAATAAAAGTTGTCTTTGCCGAAGATATCAGCGTATTCGCCGATAAGCCGCTCGGCTTCACCTTTGTTATTTGCAAGAATGGCCTTGGCGATTTCTCCGTTTAAACATCCCGAGAGCGCAATTAGTCCAGAGCGATACTCGCGCAGAAGTTCTTTATCAACTCTTGGTTTGTAGTAAAAACCTTCTAAATGCGCTTTTGTGGAAAGCGCAATGAGATTTTTATAACCAGTTTTGTTTTCGCAAAGAAGCGTTAAATGGTAGCGCACATCATCTACGCCAGGCCGGCGGTCAAAACGGGTGTGATTGGCGACATAAGTCTCTAGTCCGAAAATCGGTTTGATACTCCGCTTTTTTGCTTCTTTATAAAATTCTATATTGCCATACTGCACGCCATGGTCGGTGAGCGCGATGGCGTCCATGCCGAGTTCCTTTGTATAATCTAAAAGATTAGGAATCTTTGAAAGGCCATCAAGTAATGAGTAATGCGAGTGGACATGTAAATGCGTAAATTTTTTATCCATGTTTTAGAAATTATATCACCCAAACAAAAAACCGCAAATTTACGCGGTTTTTTGTTGTGGGAAGTTTAGTCTTTGTATAATACGCCAAGCAACACAAATAAGAATCCAAGCGCCACTGTAAATTCTCCCCATGAAGACAGCGCTCCTGCTCCGGCAAGATGAAGTCCAAGCCCTATTGAAAGGAATGTGCCAATAGCAAAGAACAGAGAACGTATCTTGGCAACTCGATTTTTTTCTGTAAGAAATCCGTAAAAAAAGAAGAGCGCTAGAAGTGCGGCAACAGCACCATAAGCTGTAAAAGGCAGAAAGCCAAAAAAAGGCACAGTAAGCCCACTGTTGTATACGGTAAAGCCGGCTTCGTTGACATAAGAGTTCGGCCAATATAAGACATTCAGTAGAATAATTAGCACACCCACAAGGAGAATAAGACGAAAGGCAAGTTTCTCAAGGCCAGGGGCGCCCTTAACGATGAACGGTATGCGCACAAGGTACGCGGAGGCCGGAAATAAAGCTACAAGAGCGATGATAAAGCCGAGGCCAAAGACAAAGGGGTTGTCAAAAAAGTAGGAATTGCCGATGGCCACAGAAAAACCAGCGATTATCCAGCCAAGCATAAAATGAGCAAGGTATTTATGCGCAATATTTTTGCTTGCCGCGTAGGTCTCTTTAATTTTGCCATACACATACAAAGCAATCAGCGACATCAGTCCGTGCGTAAGGAAATCAAATGGAATACCCGGCCCGTTTTTAGTGTTGTAGGTTAGCCAGCCGCCGGCAAGAACCGCGGCCATCGCGATAAAAATTAGCCAAATCTTTTTCATTGTTTGATTATAGGAATAGATGTTTACTAATCTATTTAGAGCGACCTTTAATTCATTTAATCAAAGTTCTTCAATAAACTTTTTATACTGCTTTGGCTGCAGAAATTTTTCGGGTATCGGCAAGGTAATATAGAATGTTGAGCCCTGGTCAGTTTTTGATCGGACTGTTATCTTGCCGCCATGACGTTCAATAATATTTTTTGCTATGTATAGACCCATGCCATTGCCTTCAGTTTGCATACGGATAGCTAGGGTGCCGCGGAAGAATTTATCAAAGATCCGCGGGATTTCATTCTGTGGCATGCCTATGCCATTATCACTTACGGTTATTATAACATTATTTTGTTCTTGCATTAAATCAATCGTTACTTTTCCCTTGGGCGGAGTATAGTCTAGCGCGTTGTCGATAACATTATCCAATGCCGTCTTGATGCTTTGCGCATCAATTAACAGAAGAGGAAGCAGGCTACTTGGTCTCTTCAGATCAAAAATTACATCGTTCAATTTAGCGCGAGAAATTTTTTCCTGAAATACTTGTTGGATTAAAGGTTCGAGTCTTTCTTCCCTTGGTTCGTACGGGTATTTTCCTTCTTCAAGACGCATGACATCCATCAAGTCTTTAATCACATTAATCATCACTTCGCTTTTTTCAGCCGTACGCCTTAATAGCGCGCGTTGTTCTTCGGATATCGGGCCAACCTCATCGTGAAGCATACTATGCAGCGCCCATTTAATCGCAGAAATAGGAGTACGCATCTGGTGAGCTGCTAGAGAAACGAAATCCGATTTCATTTGCGAAATTGTTTTTTCGCGTTCGAGAACGTCGGAAAATTTTTTATTCATCTTATTAAGATTACCCGCAAGGATCTGCAGCTCATCGCCCGAAGTAATATCTAATTGTTTTTTTGAATTGCCGCGCAGGATTTCTTCGGTGCCTTTTACAATCTTAAGAAGGGGAGAAATAATTAATTCAAACAGTACAAAACTTCCCAGTATTGTGACTATCAACACGGTAAGTGTAATTAAAGTAATTTGAGATTTAAGCGCCTCAAGTTCCGAGTACAGCACTTCCAATTGCGTTTCATATTGAGCATAATTAATGATGAGTTTTTCAAAACCGTGAACGGCAAAGATAAGCGGCAGAAGCAGCGAGATTATGAGTAAAAATAATGTAACAAAAAATATTTTCCAAGTAAGTGGTGATCTAAACATACTCAAATTCTATTGTATCCGTTTTATAGTGATAATGCAATTTTAGTTAGGTTTAATTAGGGGTTTAGCATAGCTGAAGAATGTTTTTAGATTTTTCTTACGAAAAAAGATTAAGGAGTAAAGGGTATCTGATGGTTGTTGGCGTGGATGAAGTCGGCGTGGGCCCGTTGGCCGGGCCGGTGACGGCCTGCGCGGTAACTGGGCCTGCCAAATTTTTGATTTCTCATTTTAAATTTTTAAACCTTCGGGATTCAAAGATGTTAACTCCAAAGCAAAGGGGGGAATTTTTTGAGATTTTCGTCCGGGATCCAAATATCCATTGGGCGGTTTCCAGGGTTTCGCCTAGAGTCATTGATTGCATAAATATATATGAGGCAAGACGGCGCGCTGCAAAAAATGCGGTGATTAAACTGGAAAGAGCGATGGGAGGTGCAGCTGATCTTTTGCTTTTAGACGGTAAATCAGTGTTGGAGATGCAAAGAGAGCAGCGCGCAATTATAAAAGGTGACGAGAAAGTTGCCCTGATTGCCATTGCTTCTATCATCGCCAAAGTTACGCGCGACCGTACCATGTTGCGCTATCATAAGAAATATCCTCAATATCGCTTTGACCTGCACAAGGGTTATGGCACGCGTTTGCACTATGCTTTACTTGCCAAATATGGCCCATGCGCGATACACAGGCGAAGTTTCAGATTGGCTTAAATAAGTCCGAAAAGGGCATTTTACCTTGACAAAATATGTATAGTATGCTATAATGGTGGCATAGAATGAAAATGGCTCTTTGCCAGGTATATAAGCCAAAAGGAGGAGAGCTCAAGTTGCAAAGCAGGCTACTGATGGTGAGGTGAGGGGCTACATGCTTCTTTATCTCACCATCAGTGGCATCAAAAACCACTGCTTTACAACTTAATACAGACTAGAGGCTCTCCAAAAGAGCCTCTAGTCTGTATTAGGTCGCAAGGCGGAAAAATTTAAGCGAGGAGAAGAATGTTCTCAAACAATTTTTAGGATATTCTTCTCCTCGCGGAAAATAAAAAATTTAAATATTCCGCATAAGAGGAGAGAAGGAGGAGGCATGAAAAAGGAGTGGTGTGGGGTGGCGATTGTACTCGCGTTGGTTGTGGTTATGGTGGTGCTGGTGGTTATCGTGGGTGAAAGTTCCAGGGAAGAAGCCCCGGTGCCTGAGCTGGCCGTTGAAGAGATCCAGCCGTACTTGCTGGTTAATCCCGTGGCGAGCACGGTAAGGGTAAAGTTTGGCCCAAACATGTACGTCAAGTCCATGTTGAGCAACGGCTATGCGAGTCTATATGTACTCGCGCCCGGTGGTCGGGGGTATATTATTGATGTAACCACCGATACTGTATGTCCAGACGGGGTGAAAGTGGGCGTTCGCTACGACGGTGACGAAAAGATTTTTATTCCATATCAAGGTGAGTCTTTAGTCGCGCCGAGCGAGAAAGGACCCACCCAGGTCATAATCGAGAAGAAGGAGGATTGCGGATAGCATGATAAAGGCGATCCGAGTTGGACCAACTCCGCTCGGATCGCCGGAACCTTTCAGCCCTTCAACTGGCGTTCAGGGTTGAAAGGTTCCTTTATCAAACAAACTGCCAAGCATTCTGCTAAAGAGGCAGAAAAATTTAAACTTGGCGGGAAGGAAAGTGTATGTGGAAAAAACGTTTTAAAGAGTTGTACGAGGTATGCGAGTACTTCGTTGCGCTCGCATTGGTAATTGGGGTTTTTACGAGTTTCTTCCACCCCCTGATTGGTATCGAAATCACCAGACTGCCTTACGTATTGTCCATCATTGGGAAAGGATTGGCCTTTCTCTTTGGGGCAACCATCATACTGCTAGTTTTCTCGTGGGTGATACGTTCTTCCGGTTTTATTTCTCGATTTACGCGAGTCATAATATGGTGGAGAGAAAAGAAAATAGAGAAGACGTTCGGGACGATGATCTTGGGGGCACTGGCCCTCTGGATGAAGGCGTCTGAAGGAACAGTCGATTTCGGGAGGAAAATAGTCCCAAAGTTGCCTAGAATAATCATCTTTGGCGGCGTGATGCTCCTTATTGCCTACGGGCCACTTGGCATGTATCGCTGGTTGGGAGTAGCCGGTCTGGGGGGGTACCTGGGCGTACTTGCCTTCATAATCTTGTCGTGGGGAGAGGAGGACGTAAAAGGCTATACTTCCCAGATTGTTGCGACCACGGAAGAAACATGGGAGCGCATTCGGGCGAGGTGCCTGGAGGTCTTTCTCGTAGCCTACCCTCCCAAGCACGGGTGGGAGGGCCACGAGGTTCTCCGACTGGAGGATCCGGAGGTGGTTCTCGAGAAACCGGACCCTACTGTCCGTCGGAGAATACTTGAGTAAGCCCTTTCTCTAGTTGTGGCCCCTCGGCCTAAGTCGGGGGGCCTTACTTTTTTGTCAAAAGTCTCTAAAAAAAGTAAAATAAAAATATGCGGCCGATTCTTGAAGTTAAAAATCTTGCAAAAAAGTATAAAGAAAAACTTGCCGTGGATCATGTTTCTTTTGAGATTGGCGAGGGCGAGGTGGTGGGGCTTGTCGGCCCCAACGGGGCGGGGAAAACAACAATTATCCATATGATTCTTTCTCTGCTTTCCCCAAGCGGAGGAGAGATTAGAATCTTCGGCAAAGATATCACTAAAGCCCGCGAAGAAGTTTTGTAGGACATGTCTGCCAGAAAGAAAGGTGCGCTCAGCCGCATGGTTACGGAATAGCGCGCTTCTTGCATAAATTTGCCTGAAATTATTTTATATGCTATAAAGCTACTGTAAATTGTAATTAGTGTGAGTAATTAGTAGTTAGGGGTAAATTTTTGCCCCTGCAAAAATTTACATGGGCGTACCAAAGAAACGAAACACAAAGGGACATCAGGGCAAGCGGCGATCGCATCACGCGTTGAAAGCGATCGTTTTTTCGCATTGCCAAAAATGCGGCAAAGAGGTTTTGCCGCATATAATGTGTGACAATTGCGGAACATATCGTGGCCGTGAAATTGTCAATGTTTTTGCCAAACTTGATAAGAAAGAGCGCAAGCGCAGGGAAAAAGAGCAAAAAGCGCACGATCAGGAGCATGCCCAAGAAAAAGCGGCTACAGGTAATTTAGAAGAACTTTCGAAGAAGTAATGGCCTCTCGTCATTTATCAAGGTCAATCGCTATGCAATCGCTCTATGAGTGGGATTTTTGGGGTGGGGATAATTCTAAATTGGAGAGCATTGTCAACAAAAATATCAAAGAATTTGGGCCTGGGCTTGAGGACACCGGTTTTATCTGGCAATTGATCAATGGTGTAATGGAGCACTTGGAAAAAATAAATGAAATTATAGTAAAGTGCGCTCCGGAGTGGCCGTTGGCGCAAATTACTTTAGTCGATAGAAATGTTCTGCGTGTGGGGATTTATGAGCTGCTCTGGGGCAAGCGCGATGAAGTGCCGCCCAAGGTGGCAATCAACGAAGCGATTGAACTTGCTAAAAATTTCGGCGGTGAAAGCTCGGGGCGGTTTATCAACGGCGTTTTGGGGACGATCTATCGAGAGATTGGGGAACCCGGGAAGGACGAGACGTCCAAGAAGAAAGATGAACAGGCCAAGGAACAAGAAACTCCTTTAGTAGAAGAAAAAAAGCAAGAGCAGAGTAATTAAATGCCTAATTTCTAATTACTAATTTCTAATAAAATTTCTAATTCAAAATGTCTAATTTCTAAAATTTTAGAAATTAGACATTGGGATTTGGGACTTGATTAGAAATTAGAACTTAGGAATTAGAAATTAGAAAGTGACCGATCTTTCTCCTCTTCAGCAATTGCTTGGAGTGAATTTTAAAAACGAGGACTTGCTTCGTCAGGCTCTTACCCATCGTTCTTATCTCAACGAAACCCCAAATTTTTATTTAGACCACAATGAGCGCCTTGAGTTTCTAGGGGATGCCGTTTTGGAATTGGTGGTCACAGAATACTTATATAATAACTATAAAAATCCTGAAGGCGACCTCACTTCTTGGCGTGCCGCGCTTGTCAACAGCAGGATGCTTGCAAAAATTTCGCAAGAGGTTGGAATGAATGATTTCTTACTATTGTCGAAGGGCGAAGCAAAAGATACCGGTCGTGCGCGCGAATACATTTTGGCGAATGCTATGGAGGCGACTATAGGCGCTGTGTATCTGGACAGCGGGTACGATACGGCGAGTAAATTTGTTGGAACGCATATCTTGTCGCATCTGCCCGAAATTTTGGAAAAAGAGCTGTATAGAGACCCGAAAAGCCGCTTTCAGGAAGAAGCGCAGGAAAGGGTTGGGATTACCCCAACCTACGAAGTTTTGAGTGAAAAGGGGCCAGATCACGCCAAGAATTTTTCTGTTGGCGTGTTTCTGGAAAAAGAGCTGGTTAGCAAGGGCGAGGGTTCGAGCAAACAGGAAGCGCAGGAAAAAGCGGCAGGAAAAGCCCTTGACATGAAAGGGTGGTAGGTACATAGTATAGTCTGAACAAAAGACTTTGAAAGAAGGCGAAAGGAGCTTGTGATGAATAATAAGCCGCAGGGGCCGCGAGGGCGTATGAGCGTTTGGAAGGGAATCGCGATAATCGCTATCATTCTGGGAGTTGTGTGGTTATTGACTGTTCTTGCGCCTAGTTCTTCAGAACGGAAAGAAGAAATTGAGATAAGTCAAGTTGTAGCCATGGCTGAAGACGGGCAGATTAGAACTATCGAGGTTAAGGGTGATAATCTAACTATTACTAGTACGGTCGGAAAAGTTTTTAAGTCACGCAAAGAACCGGGCACGAGCATCCTGGAGTTATTTGAAGAGCTCGGGATAAAAACTGGCAAAGATGGCATAAAGATAAAAGTAACAGGAACAGGCGAAGGGTTTAATTTCTGGAAAGTCTTGCTGGGTTTGTTGCCAGTAATAGTTATTATCGGTTTCTTTTTATTCATGATGAGCCGCGTTCAGCCGCAGGGTGGCGTCAACGCAATGATCAGGAGTAAAGCTAAGCTCGTGGCAGAGCGTCCCGCGGTAACCTTTAATGATGTCGCCGGGGTTGAGGAAGCGAAGCAGGAGGTGCAGGAAGTGGTGGAGTTTCTGAAATTACCGGAAAGATTTCTTGCCATGGGCGCGCGAATCCCCAAAGGCGTTCTTTTAGTCGGAGCGCCGGGTACCGGGAAAACTTTACTTGCGCGGGCCATTGCCGGAGAGGCAGGTGTGCCTTTTTTCCATATAAGCGGCAGTGCGTTCGTGGAGATGTTCGTTGGGATGGGTGCGGCGCGTGTGCGCGATCTTTTTGACCAAGCCAAGGGCAACGCGCCTTGTATTATATTTATTGACGAGATAGATGCCGTCGGTAGACATCGCGGAGCCGGCCTTGGCAGCGGGCATGATGAGCGTGAGCAGACTTTAAACCAGATCTTGGTTGAGATGGACGGCTTTGACACAAGAACCAATGTTATTGTCCTTGCCGCTACAAACCGTCCGGATATTCTTGACCCGGCATTACTTCGTCCCGGAAGATTTGATAGACGAGTGACTGTGGATCTTCCTGATGCCGAAGGAAGAGCGGATATCCTGAAAGTTCATATGCGCGGCAAGCCCGTAGCTCCAGACGTTGATATAAAGAAAATAGCACAACTGACTTATGCCTTTAGCGGAGCTGATCTCGCGAATCTTGTCAATGAAGCAGCGATTCTGGCAACGCGCCAGAATAGAAAAGTCATTACTTTTAAGGATTTCGCAGAAACGGTTGATCGCGTCGTCGCCGGTCCGGCGAGAAAGAGCAGAAAAGTCAGCAAAAGAGAAAAAGAAATAGCTGCCTATCATGAAGCCGGCCATGCCGTGGTGGCATGGAAAATGAAGTACGCCGATCCTGTGCACAAAATATCTATCGTGCAGCGGGGTGGTATGGGCGGCTACACTAGAATGCTGCCGGAGGAAGATCGCGGCCTGGTGGACAATGCTTATCTTCTCGATAATCTGGCAATAATGCTGGGAGGCAGAGTTTCCGAGGCAGTGCAGTATGGCGAGGAACACGTTACGACTGGCGCAAGTGATGACATCGCGAAAGCCACACAGCTTGCTCGCGACATCATAACAAGATTTGCAATGAGCAAGCTTGGCCTGCGGACGTTCGGCCAAAGGGAAGAATTGGTTTTTCTTGGACGCGAAATCCACGAGCGGCGTGATTACTCGGAAGATACCGCCAAGGCCATAGATGAAGAAGTGCTCCGCCTTATTTCTGGAGCGAAGAAGAAGGCTGAAGAGGCGATCAGCGCAGAAAAAGAACGCATCAAAACGATAGTAAAAATTCTTCTAGACCAGGAAACTCTAGAAGGCGAACTGCTTGAAGGTATTTTGCCTCCTAGAGCCCCCGAAACCCCCGCTTAACGCGGGGGCTTTACAATTTTACGGTTTTTGATAATAATGTTGCTATATGCTTAGAATTCGTTTGATTCGTGTCGGAAGAAAGAACGACCCCAAGTTTCGGCTGGTGGTACTGCCGCAGCGCACTCCGCCAAAAACCGGCAAATTTTTAGAAATGCTGGGTTTTTACAATCCCGTAAAGCATGTGCGCAACTTCAATAAGGAGCGGATTTTGTACTGGTTATCCAAGGGCGCGCAGGCATCAAGTACGGTGCGCAATATGCTGATTTCTGCTGGCATAGTAGAAGGAAAAAAAGTTGCGGTGCATAAGAAATCAAAAAAGAAAGAACCCCCCGCAACCTCTGCCGCGTCTGCCGACAAGGGAGGAATTCAGGCGGTTGACAGCCAAGCTTGATTTTGATATAATGGTTAGTTACCCCAAAAGTAAGGGGTGAAAAGGTCGCTTATTGTTGAGTTATTACTGAATACAATTAATCACAAAAAACCTGTTATGGCTACTAAAGCAAGCGATCAGGATTTTCTGGAGTATGTTATCAAAGCTCTCGTGGATCATCCTGAATCTGTCAAAACAGAGCGCAAGATCGACGAAATGGGTGTGCTGATTACACTTTCTGTGCACGCGGAAGACATGGGCCAAATAATCGGCCAGCGCGGCAATACTGCTCGGGCGATTCGTTCTTTGCTCCGCATTGTCGGTTTGAAGAACAACGCCAGAGTGAACCTCAAGATCGAGGAACCGGAAGGTAGTACGCACGTACGTCCTGCGCCTCGCGCAACAAGCGTTGAGGAAGCAGTAGGCGATCTTAATCTGTAATTTTCCAAAAACCGTGCTGCGATAAGTGGTGCGGTTTTTGATTTTATGAAAATAACATTTGATATCCTAACAATCTTTCCTGAAATGTTTGACTGCTACTTTGCGAGCAGCATGCTTGCGCGGGCGCAGAAAAATAAACTTATTAAAATTCGCGTACATAACATTCGGGATTACGCGACCGACAAACATAAGACCACAGATGATCTAGCTTACGGCGGAATTTCAGGCATGGTGATGAAGGTAGGGCCAATATATTCCGCAGTGCAGGCACTGCGGAAAGTCAAAAGTCAAAAGTCAAAAGTCAAATCACGAGTTGTTTTATTTTCTGCCAAGGGCAAGGTTTTGACACAGGCCCATGTACGCACACTTGCAAAATACGATCAGATTATTTTAATTGCTGGACATTATAAAGGCGTAGACGAACGCGTGGCCGAACATATTGCCGATGAGGAACTATCAGTAGGTGAGTATGTGATAACCGGCGGAGAATTGCCGGCAATGATAGTGGTTGACGCAGTTTCGCGCATGGTCAAGGGTGTCATCGGAGATTCTAAATCAAAAGAGGGCGAATCATTTTCAAAAGGTGCGAAATATGAACATGGTGTCTACACCCGCCCGGAAGTCTTTTCTCCTAAAAAAGGCGTAGAATGGCGCGTACCGGAAGTTTTAGTCTCCGGGCACCATAAGAAGATAGAAGAATGGCGAGAACAATCGCGCAAGCCGGCAGAGCAAGGGAGTAAAGATGGCGCAATAAAAATCCCCCTTTAGTTTAAGGGGGTTGGAATTTATCTATCATAGAATTAAGCATGTTTTTAAGTTCGCAATCATTCATTATCGCCCTATCGCGAACTGTTTGTAAAAATTTTTGTCTGTTCATCACGTTGCCTCCGTCTATAAGCAACTCCGTTCGGCAGTGTACCATCCGGTATGATAGGGGTTTCCGTTGCCAAAGGATAGCTGGAGCTTGGCCGCTTCCATATTTTTAGCACGGAGCATTATGGTGTCAAAACCGCATCCGTGCTCCCTCGGAAGGGAACCGAACTTCTCCCCGGCCTTTTTTGAGATCTCTACAAGATTTTCATCAGTGAGAACTTCACTGGTCCAAATCTGGATAATCCTCATTTTACTTTCGTTAACAAGAAGAACAAAAACTTTTTTTTCATCGTCTTGATATTCTTGCTCTATTCCCGGTCCGTACCATTCGGCCGCATCCCAGTTGTCGTAAGCAAAAAGTTTGGATTTGAGATCGCTAAAGTCTGCTGTTCGCGCAACGATAAGATCATATTGTCTAGAATTTATCTCGTCGCGATAGCTTTCTTGCCATTCTTGAAAGACTTCGCCCAGCCGTTCATCTTCCGCATGGTCGCTAACGAAGATTTTTGCGATACGCGCTAGTTTTATATCGGCCAAAACAACGTAGTTCTTCATTGCCGTTTCTCCTTTTCAGTAGTTTTGTTTTGTCAAAGAACCTATTGCCAGAATAGCAAAAAGACGCAGGGCTGTCTAAAGTTTTAGAAAAGTTGCAATAGGGCTATGCCGGCACATCGTAATACCGGGATTATTTTTGGCGATTTTAGTTTATTTTAAGCCAAAGTTAGCTAGTACAAGTACAGACTCTTGACTCAAATAGATGTTTTGCGGTAGGATGTTTAGTGAGTTCGTTGACAGATTAATATAGTCTATACTTGTGCTTTATACGGTGCATACCGTGTGTTTTCTGTGTGAGTCCGCCTTTGGCGGACGAGCAGTAAGAAAACACAGCGCCCTCCGAAGCTTTAGCGGAGGAGGGCAAAATTTTTTGAGAGTTTGATCCTGGCTCAGGATGAACGCTGGCGGCGTGGATACTGGCATGCAAGTCGAGCGAATACAGCTTGCGACTACATCAAGAGTTGTGTTAGCGGCAAACGGGTTAATAACACGTAGGAACATACCATTGACTTGGGTATAGCCCACCGAAAGGTGGATTAATTCCCAATAGTCTCGCAAGAGTAAAGAAGTACAGCAATGTACTCCGGTCAATGAATGGCCTGCGTCCTATCAGCTAGTTGGCGAGGTAATGGCTCACCAAGGCTATGACGGGTAGGGGATGTGAGAGCATGATCCCCAACATTGGAACTGCGACACTGTCCAAACACCTACGGGTGGCTGCAGTCGAGAATCTTCCACAATGCGCGAAAGCGTGATGGAGCGACGCCGCGTGCAGGATGAAGGCCTTCGGGTTGTAAACTGCTTTTGGCTGGGAAGAAGTCGCCGCAAGGCGACTGACGGTACCAGCAGAATAAGGGGCTGCTAATCTCGTGCCAGCAGCAGCGGTAATACGAGAGCCCCGAGCGTTATCCGGAATTATTGGGCGTAAAGCGCGTGTAGGCGGGCTTGTTAGTCTCTTGTTAAAGACCGGAGCTCAACTCCGGAAATGCGGGAGATACGGCAAGTCTAGAGGATGTGAGAGGCTAGTGGAACTCACGGTGTAGGGGTGAAATCCGTTGATATCGTGGGGAACACCAAAGGC
>CAZDDE010000003.1:44359-87135 GCA_964504205.1 uncultured Candidatus Saccharibacteria bacterium | reverse complement strand
CACCTAACGGGCGTGTATGTTCCCGGATATCCGCGTTTGGAAAGAACGATCTGCGAGAGCTCTGCATCTCCCGAAAGGAATACGCCCTTACAGCATAAAAGATAGTACTTCCACATCCTGTAGAATTTACCATCCATAAGATGTCCGTATTTTGTCCTTATCGCATTTTGATTCTCCTGCCATCCTTTTTCAAACCTCTCCCACCATGCCGACAGAGTATTAGCATAGTGGAAAGGTTCAAAAACATGCCAATCTTCGATGACAAACAGACCTTGGATTGCCTTTTTGATATGCTCCTTTGAAGGCAGCATGCCTTCTTTGAAAATGTATTTTTCAAGCCATGGATCGCCCAAAGAACTTGTCTTTCCTCTTCCACCAATACAATGCATCAGCGACACGGCATAAGGATCATCCGATAAACAGCGATGCACAACTTCGAAATATGCGCGGTAGTTCTTATAGCCAACGTGCTCAAGTATACCAATGGAAAGAGTGCGGTCGTATACTCCCTGCGCTTCCCTGTAATCTTTCGCGACTATTTTTACAGGAAAATCTTTGTTTATTGTCGTCGCAAACTCTATTTGCCCCTTTGCTTCGGGACGATTCATGCCAACGCAACTTACCCCATACTTCCCCGACACATATCTCATAAAACCACCCCAGCCGCATCCAAGCTCAAGTACACGCATGCCGGATTTCAACCCGATTTTTCTCGCAACAAGATCGAATTTTGCTTCTTGCGCCTCGTCAATGGTATGCGCATCCTTCCAGTACGCGGAAGAATACGCCATATTTCTATCGAGCATAACTTGGTAAAGATCGTTTCCCAAATTATAATGCTCTTTCGCCACCTGACCAGATCTTTCCTTGTTTTGTCGATTGGAAATCGTCGCTTTCAGATATCGCCGAAGTAATAGCAAGGACTGCTGCATCGCCAATGGATGCGTGAAAATGAATAATGGATTGACGAGTTTTTCTCCTAACCTAGCGTTGAGCATATGATAGATAAACTCGTCAAGCTGCGCGCAATCCCACCAGCCATCCATATACGCTTCGCCAAGGCCCAGCGAACCGCTACTTAACACTCTTTGATAAAAACGACTGTCATACACTTGTGGATCCCAAGGATTGCGGCCGTTTACTTCTATCCCGGCCAAATGAGCTAACTTTTTTACAGCATACTCTTCGTTCACCTATTACCCACCTCTTCACTTATTTGATGTTCGAGTAGAAATTTTAGACGAATAGGTTTATCCGCTAAAGTATTCAAGTCATATGGCAATCCCACCCACTTCATCCAGCGCAAGCGCCCTATTTTTTCCAAGGCGACGATTATAGCGCCCGAGTAATCAGGATGCTTGATATCAATCCAGTAGCAGGCAAGAAAATCCATTAGATGGTGGATATTCTGCAGGTTCTCACCGGCAGAGAAAAGAGCCAGATACCAGGGATCTGTACTATCACCCGTCTTTTTGCCTTTATAGTACTGCGGCCCCCAGGTATGTGACCACGAATTAACGGTCATGGTAACGTTGTGACTTGCGATAAAGGATAATAGGCATAGATTAAACGCAACAAAACCATGCCAGAAACCGCCCAGCGGCCAAAATATCATTAACGGCAGTATAAATCCAAGCACCATTACTGGCCAATAATATTTCTTCTGTTCCTTCACTAGTGGATCATCTTCAAGTCCTTTAGAATACTGCTTCGCATACCAGATTGAATCGGGATAGACGAACTGATACCATACCCATTCGAAATGCGCGTGGAGAAACTTTAGGGGCTTTTGCCGCGGCGTGTGTGGATCGCGTGATTCTATTTCAGTTTGATCATGATGGATTAGGTGCTCTCCTCCCCACCATCTTACTGTCTGCTGACGAGCAGCTGCGCCGCAGTAGAATATAAACCTCTTAAACACCTTTCCCGCCCTAAAAGCCTGATGCGTTGGCAGACGATGATAGCCGATTGTTATTCCCAAAACTCTTATCCAGTACAGCGCATAAGCCAACGCCCACATCCCCATTGAAAAAGCTGTTAACGCAGATACTAAGACCGTAAACGCGCCCGTGGCCCCCACGAAAGATAAGGCCAAGCCAGTAAACACCCATCTATACTTTAATTTCTCGCGTTTAATATAATGCCTTGGGAAAATTGTACTAAGAATAGCAAACCCCACAAGAAACATTGCCACAAACCCTAAGATAGTCAGCCCAAAGCTTAACGGTGTAAACAAATCTGGTATATGGAACCCCCCAGCAACTAGCAAGTATACAGCAAAAATTGCGCCGGCATGCATAAGCAGATCCGCAACTATCGCTTGAGGAACCCACCTTTTGGTGACATTTTGAAAGTCAGCTATACTTAAACGACCATCACCACCCATGAGCCCCTCCTTTCTAATTTACCTTCTCAAAGAACTTTAATTTTTACCCTATAACAAAAAGGCTTCCCTGTCTAGGGGAAGCTACTGATCACTCTCAACACGATAAAATTTTTCGTACAGCCGCGCCAATGGAACAAGAAAAACGTGCCAGAACTCCTGATGACGATGCACAACAATTGTCGTTGTGCGCGAGTTTCTTAACGCATCTTCGGCAATATGCCCAAATTCCATTTCCTCAAACCACCGATCTTTAGACGACGCCATTAAAACCAGATCATGTTCTTTTGCGCTCTCCACGATCTTTTCCGATTTGTCGCCAGAATGTTCGATCGCATCAAGAAGATCGTTCGGAAATCCGCCTTTTTGAAGCTCTTCTTTAACTTTAGCGATTTCTCTTTCGCCATGCCCGGCTTTCTTAACGTGGAGAAATTGCATATGGAATGATGGTCCAATGTATTCCTTGACAGCTCCAATCGTTTCAAACAACAACCCCTTATGGGGACTGCTCGCATATGGAACCAAACAGCTACGGATGCTCTTTACTGCTCCCGACCCTACTTTCGCCACCATAAGGTTACAGCGAGTCTGGCGCAATAGCCGCGTAAGAATGGCCCAGCCGAACCCGCGCCTCAACGACTCAAACTGCTCAAACGGAAGGACCAGCACATCGGCGTCCAGTTTCTCCACAATGCGCCTGATAATTTGCACCTCATCAAACCTCTCGATTTGCTCAAATGATGGCGGAATATCGGATACCGCCACAGCAGCAAAACGAAGGCTTACTTTATCGGGGAATGTCTGATATTCGTTTACAAGACTGTCGTGAAATTCCGCCGCGCGTTCCATCATTGCTGATTTTTGCGGATCATTCTCCATAAATTCCTTAAAAGAAGTAATGCCTTTTGGTAATGCAAGGAGCAGACATAAATAGAAAGCGGTATCGCGTTTCTTTGCAATCGCATGAACTATCGGCAGTAACGCCTTCCAATTTGTCGATGTCGTGATCGGACAAACAACTTTTGCGTAAGTCTGACGGCCAAATGGGAAGTATCCTTCGCGCACCAGAGCGCTATCAATCTCTTCTTCAACATTTTTTTTGGCGAACAGAAACCAGACAAGCGCTCCTATTAAAAACCATGTGACAAAAATAGTTACCCCCCAGGCGCTTACCGATAAAAGCGGTATGGCGACAACGATGTATCCAACAATTGCCGCCAAGTTTAAAAGCGGGAAGAAAGGAACTTTATACGGCCGCACAATTTCCGGACGATCAACTCTTAATTTGATGAGGGCCGCATTTAGGGAAATAAACAGTAGAATGAACAATAGATTGGCCACGGCGGCAACGCCCTCAACCGGCAAAGCAATAACCATAAAAATCATCAGACCGGCCGAGACCATAATCGCAAACACCGGGGACTTGCGCTTCGTCAATAAGATACTAAACGGGCGAGGCAAGCTTTTGGCGTCCCCAAGGGCTTTGGCGGTATGGCTTGCCGAAAAAATTGTGGAATTTAAAGCGGCAAGCGACGCAACAAATCCCGCGCCAAGCATAAAGAGAACGAGAGTACTTCCCAAGACAAAGTAAGAAGCGCTTTCGACCAAAGCTCCTTCGCGCGCCCCAGCCAGGATGACCCAGCTTTTTGCGTCATCGTGCACAGCGGCGAGAGCAATAAAAAACACCGCAAGGTAGATGACGACGATGATTCCATAGGAGTAGAAGAGCGCTCGTTTCAAATCCTTCTTGGCATCCTTAAGTTCTTTGATCGCTTGCGCAACAATCTCCGAACCCTGGAAAGCCAGACAGAACATACCAGTCGCGGTAATAAAACCCCAGGCGCCTTTAGGCATCAGCTCCGTAAAATTGCCCTTTGACGCGGCGGGATTAAGCAATATTGTCGCGATGCCCAAGACCACGTAGAACGTAAGAACTCCAATCAAACAGAGTACCAGATACATTCCGAAGCGACCGCTCTGACTAGTTCCAAGAATATTGACGATGCTCCAAAAAATAACAAATGCTACCGCTATGCCGATAATCCAGAACTGGTTGCCGCCCCAAAAAGCAGTATCCGGAAAAATGTATTGCGTAAGGATCGCTACAGCGTAATATCCGATATTCAACGCGTAGACGGCGCACGCCACCATATGGGCTCCCCAAGAAGTCCATCCGGCATGATGCCCCCAATAATGGCTAAACGCCATTTTAATCCACGCATAACCTCCCCCGGCATCGGGAATCGCCAAGGCAAGTTCCGCGTAGGCCATAACCGTCGGAAAATTTAAGAGGGCGAGCAGAATAACGACCAGTAAAAAAGACGGCCCGCTGTATCCGACGGCAAATCCGGTTAAACCAAAAGGACCGCCGCCGATAAGACTGCCCACTCCAAGCGCAAATATTGTAACACCAAGCCCCAAAACAAGCTTAAACTCTGTGTTTTGTGCCACCGTAATTCTCCTCCATACTCCAGTGCTTAATGTGAAAGTGCTTCCAATATCATACAAAAAAATACAAAAAAGTCAAGGGGCTAGTGTGGTTCTCTGAGTTAGAAGAACCAGGCGTAAAACTTGATTACTTATTTCCGTTACTGTATAATTGCTGCAAGCACAAAACATTATCGGTTTTTTAACAACGAGGAGGAGAGATGACTATCCCCAACGAGAGAACTGCTGTGCTTTTTCAGGGTGTAACAATGGATTTCCGCACGATTTTCGCGGAATCGCCATATGTGCAAGACACCATTCAGCACCTGCAAAACATTTGGCAAAAACGGGGCATATGCAACATTGATATTATGCAGGCTTGCCTAGAACAAAATTATCCCGCCAACGAAAAAACAAAATATGAACAGCCAATTATTTTTGCTGTGAGCTTAGCGCGATTATGGGAGTTGGAGAAAATTGGTAAGCCCATATTTTTAGGACACAGTTTTGGCGAGTATGCCGCTGTATGTGCGAGTGGCGCGGTCAGCCCCGAAGACGGCTTTCGTATTGCGCAATTCCGCGGCCAACTCGCCTTTGAAGTAAATTTGAAGCACCCAGGCCTTATGGCGGCAATAAGCGGTCAGTTTGATATACGATACATCGAACAGCTATGCCTAAACTATGATGTAGAGATTGCCAATATAAATTCGCCCGAACAAATTGTTGTCTCTGGAGAACGCCCAGCCATAGAAGAATTGTGCGCAAAGATTGAAGAAGAGGGGCTAAAAGCAAAACTATTAGAAACTGGCTGTCCGTTCCATTCACGGCATTTTAGATCCCAACAGCCTGTATTCCGAAGATTTCTTGATACAATTCCGTTCCGCCAGCCGCGAAAAAAATTGCTTATGAACGCTACCGCACAAATAGAAACTAATCCCAAAAGAATAAAGGATTGCCTTGTTGCTCAACTTACTAATCCGGTGGATTTTCCAACGGTAGTTCAATCCCTGCAAAACCTTGGCGTCGATCCCGACAACATGCAGGAAATAGGCAAGCGTAGTATATTGAAAGGCTTTGTTAAAAAAATCTTAAAAAGAAACTAACCCCGCAGTGGCGGGGTTTTTATAATTCCTAGCGAGCCCACAGGCGTCCCGCCATGCGGGACATCTGGGGCGAGTGACGGAATTTCAAGAAGTGCCGTAGCACTTCTTATACTTTGAGATACCTGCTTATTGCTATAAAAGACGACACGGCTCCTAGACTTATACCAAATCCGAGCAGTAAAGCTATTATGCCAAAGGCACTGCTTGACCAATATCCAAGAATATCCGCGCCGGGAAAAACTATAATCGCTTTTTCGGAAAGCAGCCAAACGATCAAAGAAAAGGCGAGCCATGTAAAAATTGCTGAAAATATTCCGTACAAAATCCCTGCGATCACAAACGGCCCGCGAATAAACCAGTCGCTCGCGCCCACCAGCTTCATAACCGTAATCTCATCTTTAGAGTTATAGATAACCAGCCGAATCGTATTAAAGGTTATAACCACTGCCACAAAAGAAAGGGCAAAAGTAAAAAAAATGCCGAAATTCTCAATAGAGGAAGTAATACTCGTAAGGCGCTCGATCATCTTTTCGTTTTGCTTATAGTTGATTTTTTCAATAAGGTCTTTAATCGGAGATGTTTCAATAAACGAAACGATCGCCGTAAACTGCGAAGTTTCGTTAGCTTTGATATTGAGCGAAGCTTGAAACGGATTGCTTGAAAGCTCGGCGAGAGAAGCCATTAAAAGTTCGTTATCTTTGTGCCGCTCTTTAAATAAATCGAGGGCTTTTTCGCTTGAAATATACTCCACTTCCCGAACATCCGAGCGCGCCCCAAGAGCACTCTGCAATTCCACTATTTTTGACTCTTCAAGCTTTTGCCGGAAATAAACACTTACATCCACTTTACCCTGCAGATCTTTAACAAAACCATCGGTTATACTGCCAATGATAAGCAACGAGGAGACCACGGAAAGGGCAAGGATCATAATGCCAACGGTTGCAAAAGAAACCCATAGGTTCCTCACAAACCCAAACCAGCCATATTTAAATATTCGCGAAAAATTATTCATTAACTACAAACGATATGTTCCGCTTTGCTCATCCCTTATAATTCTCCCCTTGTCTAAAGTTATCACTCGCCTCTTCAGAAAATCAACGATATCCTTATCATGCGTAGCAAGCACTACAGCCGTCCCAAACTCGTTGATGCGCAGTAAAAGCTTAACAATTTCCCATGTGTGCACAGGATCCAAATTTCCTGTAGGTTCATCAGCTAAGATTACTTCTGGCCGCTGAACCAGCGCGCGAGCCAAAGCAACTCTCTGCTTTTCCCCTCCTGAAAGCTGCGAAACAAAATAATTCATCCTATCCTTAAGACCAACTATTTCCAGGACTTGCGGAACATCAGTTTTGATCTCTTCTTCTTTTCTACCGGCTGCTTCCATAGCAAAAGCGACATTCTCGTAAACATTTTTTGAATTAAGCAGACGAAAATCCTGAAAAATCGTACCGATGCGCCGCCGATACATCGTAACTCCTTTACCTTTGAGACTTGAAATATCTATGCCTTTAAAATTAATTTTGCCGCGGCTTGGTTCTTCTTCCTTCAGAACCAGTTTAATTACTGTGGACTTTCCCGCGCCAGACCGACCAACAATAGAAACAAACTCTTTATCTTCTATGCGAAGGGAGATATCTTCAAGTGCGCGGTAATCGTCGTAGATTTTAGAAACAGACTGAAAAGTAATCATTGTTCTATTGCTCTATTGTTCAATTGCTGTAACTGGCGCGAATAGCAATCAAACAATTTATACCCTGACCTCGGCTTCAATGAATCCTTCAAGTTTTCCATCAAGCACTCCATCCGCATCAGACGTCTCTACGCCGGTCCTGTGATCCTTCACCATTTTATAGGGATTTAATACGTAAGAACGGATTTGGCTGCCCCATTCTGCCGCTATAAATCCGCCCTTCAGAGCCTCCAATTTTTCTTTCTTGTCTTTCATTCTGCGCGCGAAAAGTTTTGCGGAAAGCAGGCGTAGAGCTTTCGCCTTGTTTTCGCCCTGCAGGCGTTCGCTTTGGCACGCAACAACTATTCCAGTTGCAAGATGCTTAATTCTGACTGCGCTTTCAGTTTTGTTAACATACTGTCCTCCAGGGCCTGAAGAGCGAAAAGTCTGTACTTCAATATCTTCCGGCCTTATGATAATTTCATCCGGAAATCCCGCTTGTAATTGCGGCAAAACTTCGACGAGCACGAATGACGTGTGGCGCAGTTTCTGCGCAGAAAAAGGCGAAATGCGCACCAATCGGTGCACGCCATTTTCGTTTTTTAAATATCCATAAGCATATCTGCCGTTAACTTCAAGCACTGCTTCTTTAATGCCCTTTTCTTCGCCAAAACTTTTTGAAATTACACTGGTTCTATAGCCATGAGCTTTAGAATAGCGTTCGTACATCCGCAATAGCATACCTGCCCAATCCTGAGCATCCAGGCCTCCTGCTCCAGAATACAGCGTGATAATCGCGCTATTTTGGTCGTACGGTCCGAAGAAATATAGTTTTACTTCCTCTTCAGCGATGCTTTTTTCTAAATCAGAAACATTTTTTTCCACCTCCCGAGCCAAGTCGTTGTCTTTTTCTACGTATTCAACAAACTCTTCGTTCTCTCGGATTAGCTTCGAAATATCCTCAATAGTCCTGATTTCTTCTTTGAGGTGAGCTAACTCTTCGCTGGCCCGGGCAGATTCCTCCCTATCCTGCCAAAACTCCGACGCCCGCATAGCATTCTCTATTTCTTTTATTCTAGCTTTTTTATTGGGTACGTCAAAGACGGTCCGCCAAATGGCGGACCCGCTGTTTTAAGCTGTCAATTTGTTGTGCTAAGTTTTCCACAGTTATATCTTAGCATAAATAAAAAAACCTGTATACAACAGGAAGTTGCGGTAATTACGTAATTACTCGATAGTAATCATTCCCTTCATCCCTGCTTCTTTATGCCCTGGAACAGAACAGTAGGAAGCATAGCTAATCATACTTGCAACTTTCGGCGCTGTGAACGATATTACATCCGTCTGCCCGCCCCCTATTGTTTTAGTCTTTAATCCCAGCTCGTCCACTACAAAATTATGCGATATGCTGCCGATATTCTTAAAAGTGAGTTCTACTTTCGCTCCTCGGTTTACCTTAAAACTAGCCGGAGAAAAACTGAATTCATCACCCTCTATAGTTATCTTAAGAGCCGCCGCGCTCGTTTCGCTTACCCCTGGCGGAGGAGTAGTCGGCGGAATCATCGTTTCGACCGGCGCCTGAATTTTCTTTGGCCCAGGAACTTCTTCTTCGGGTATACTAAAATTTATAAGATACAACAAAATTATGGCGATCAGAATTGCGCTAACAACTATACAAATGAGTAGTCCCAAACTCTTTAGTTTAATCATTTGCATTAATTATAGCATAAATAAATTCTTGCAAGGTGTGGATAAGTTTGGAGCCACCTCCCGGATTCGAACCGGGGACCATCATCTTACGAAGATGCTGCTCTGCCAACTGAGCTAAGGTGGCGAAACAATGTCTTTTTGCGCAATATGTAGCATTTTGGAGCGGGTAAGGGGAGTCGGACCCCTCTCTTAACCTTGGGAAGGTCACATAATAGCCGCTATACGATACCCGCCTACCGGCAAGGCCCGCCTATTTATCCGTAATATACTGCCACCATTTGACTGGGTTATCAAACAAACTACTCGAGGCGGAGTCATCCGAGCCATTTGGCGCAGAAATCTCATTTTTTCCTTTAACTATATTTTGCGCCGCGTCGTTCTTATCGCGCAAAATCACGGCAACTTCTTCGCCCGGCTTTTTTAGGTTGAGCCGCTTCTTTGCTTCTGCTTCAATGGTTGAGGGGTCATTAAATGAATCTATCAATGAAGCAAGACTGCTATTTTTATCTTCAAGGGCTGTAATCTCGGCTTTAAGCTCGGCAATCTCCTGCTGAATCTGATGTTTGCGATATGTCTCTTTCGCCACCGACACGCCGAGCCACACAGTTACAGCACCAAGGATTAAAAGAGAAATCCGTGATGCTAATAGATCTACAATTTGTCTGGTTTTACTTGCTGCCATATGGTAAGATTAAAAAAATATGAACAATAAACAGTTCAAAAAGATCGCAAAAATCGTCTGGACTATCACGATATTTTTAATCGCCTTTTCGCTAGTCGCGTTTCTTGCCGTGCCTTTCTTATAGTTTAGCACAGAAAGACTACTTAAACAATTTCATAAATGTCTCCGAATCCAAATGCACCTTCCCGCTTTCGCGCAGGCGTTTTTTGCCTTTTTTCTGCTTTTCTAAAAGCTTGCGCTTACGGGTGTAATCGCCGCCATATAAATAACCTGTTACGTCTTTGCGCATTGAACCGCGCGTTTCGCGGGCGATGATTTTGCCGCCGATGGCCGCTTGGATCGCCACGGCAAACTGCTCCGCCGGCAAAACTTCCTTTATTTTTTCAACTATTTTGCGCCCTTGTTCAAGCGCACGAGCCCTTGGCACAACGCGCGCAAGCGATTCCACAAGTTCGCCTGCGAGCAGTATATCCATCTTCACGACATCGGCCTCGCGCATGCCAATTTGTTCGTACGCGAGTGAAGCAAAACCGGACGAAACGCTTTTTAGATTATCGTAAAAATCAGTGATTATTTCGGCCAAAGGAGCTTCGTATTTCACGCGCAAAAGGTCTTTGCCTAAATTTTCAGTTTCTTTGTATTCGCCGCGTATATCCTTAAGTAAAGACATGACTCCTGAAAGATATTGCGTTGGTGTTAGCACCTCCAGCAAAACATACGGCTCAAAGGTTCTCGCGATTGAACCGGCATCGGGAAACTTTGCCGGAGTATAAACTTCCGCTTCTTCGCCATTTTTCTTTAAGACTTTGTAAGCGACTGACGGTGCGGTGACGACTGTTTTTATCCCAAATTCACGTTTAATACGTTCAAGTGTAATTTCCATATGAAGCATGCCCAGGAATCCGCACTTGATGCCGCGGCCAAGCGCTTCGGAATAATCCGCTTCAAAATACAATGAAGCGTCGTTTAGTTTCAGTTGAAAAACTGCTTCTTTCAGCGCATCGTACTCACTGCCCTCCTCGGGAAAAATACTTGCGAACACCAGTGGCTGCGGTTCTTTGTAGCCGGGTAGAGGAGTAATTGGAAATTGCAGAATTGGAGATTTCGTAATGGTATCTCCAATCTTGACGTGCTCTGCATCTTTCAGGCCAGTTGCAATATACCCTATTTCTCCTTCCTCAAGTGAATTTGTCGGCACGAGGTCCGGCTTGAAATAGCCAAGCTCCTTTATGCCCGCTTCAAGACCGGTAGCCACAAAAAGCAGTTTGTCGTGCTTGGCAACTCGCCCGTCTTTGATACGCACATGGGCAATAACGCCCTTATAAGAATCGTAGACAGAATCGAAAATCAAAGCGCGCAGGGGCCTCCCCGCCTCACCCTCGGCGGCTCGCGCGGGTCCAGGAATCTTCTCAATGACAGCGCGCAACAACTCCTCCACTCCCTCCCCCGTCTTTCCAGAAACTCGGTAGATCTTATCCGGCGCATAATTAAAAGACAGCAGCAGATCCTCTATCTCGCGTTCGGTCTCTTCTATGCGCGCCTGCTGTAAATCTATTTTATTTATCGCCGGAATTATAGTCAGTCTCTGCTCTAGCGCTATTTTACTATGCGCGAGCGTCTGCGCCTGCACGCCTTGCGTGGCGTCCACAAGCAAAATCGCGCCTTCTACGGCGGCAAGCGCTCTTGAAACCTCGTAAGAGAAGTCCACGTGCCCCGGCGTATCAATTAGATTTACTTGATACCTAATACCTGATACTTGATACCTCATGCGGACCGGCTGCATTTTTATCGTGATGCCGCGTTCGCGCTCCAAGTCCATTGAATCCAAAACCTGCTCGCGCATCTTACGCTTTTCTATCGTCCCGGTTAATTCCAAAAAACGGTCAGCCAAAGTGGACTTACCGTGATCTATATGCGCGATAATCGCGAAATTACGGATGTAATCCTGCGCCATACACAGCCATACTACTCCATAATTTCGCAAAATTAAAGAGGCGTTCTATTCGAGGACCCTGTTGAGAAATTTCTTAGAGTGATTGATGAAGTATGCTTTAATATCCGCTAAAAGCTTTGCCTGTTCGCTTTCATCTTCGAGCATCAGCGGGCGCAAATTTTCTAAGTCTTTTGCGCCTTTAAAAGATTCGCTCCAAATAGAGCTCTCGTCTAAATGAACTCCAAACTTTTTCGCAACAAGCTCTAATAATCTTTGGGGTGAATAGCCCACTTTCGTAAGAAGAAAATAGATATCAAATACGTCCTTTGGCTCGTTGCGATCAAACATTGCCATGAGCTTGTTCGCGGCAATATCGTCGAGTGAATCCACGCTTATTCCACTCCACTCTTTACGCGGTTTGAGGCTGGGATGATCGTAATGCACAAACTCAAGGCGCATCTCGCCGCCATTATGCAGGAAAAATTCCCAACGTTCATAGATTTTTTTCTCCTCAATCACCTCAAGTTTCAAGTGTTTCTTGAGGTCGTTAACAAAACCGATAATTTCTTCGTGAGAAAATGAGACGTCGCTAAAAAGATCGATATCTTGGGATCGGCGATGTTGTAAATAAACCACTGCCAAAAGAGTGCCGCCGGTCCAATAAAATTTGCCTTTTAGCGCGGATCTTGCGAAAAAATCAAGGGTTTCTTTTTGTAACGGAGTAAGTTCGTTCATCTTTCAAGTAAACTTCCAGCATCTCTCTTTTGCCTGGATCAAGGCGATTCTTAAGTATGGGAAAATATTTTCTAATCCATTCTTTCTTAAGTCCCTGCCAGTCGTCATAGTTAATTTTTCTTTCCAAATACCAAAGCCACTGCTTTTCGGTTTCAGGTTTCCAACCCTCCCTTAAGTTGTAATCCCAATTATGCATACTCCAATCATATCACAAAGACCAGGATCGCAAAATTAAAGAGGCGTTCTGCGCGCTTGAAATTTGCGCAGAACGCCTATTGGTTCTTCTATTTTACTTTGCGAGAGTTCCCCCGATAACGGGTAGCCCGGGGGTTAAACTGCCGCTCCGGATGGACTTTTGGACTCCATCGCTCCAGGAAATCCACCCTTCCTCATGTTGCCCACCACCCACATCAAGACGGAAAAATTCACCCGTAGTCGTGTAATCCTGCAGATCCACCACCATGTAGTACTCTTTATATGTACCCTTGGGAATGGTGATATCCAGGACCACGAAGCCGAAGCCTGGCGCAGTCAGATTACCAGCTGAATCACGAATCGGGACAAGATTGCCCTCTTCGTACCATGCGACCCTTCGCGCCTCATCGGTGCCGCCTTGCTGTAGAATTCTGAAGTCCAAACTGTTGTCACCGCCGAAGATAACTTCCTCCCCTTCGGCCGCGATCCGGAAACGCAGGACTTCAACAACGCCGGGTACCAACAAACCTGATGGCGATGCCTTTGAGCAGTTGCTCGTCGTACAAAGTGCAAACACCGGCCTGCTTTGTACGATGCTAAACTCACCGAAATTCTCCGGATTTTCAGGATTTACAGAGCCCGGAGAACTCATCAGGTACGACGCGCTATCACGTCCTATGGCAACAAGCCCTGCATCAACTCCGTTTGCCGAGCCAGTTACATCGGCAAGGTAGAAGCGAAGTGTCTCGCCCGAGTCTGCCCCATTGCTAATTCCCGTCGTATCAACGCGCAGCAAGAAAGTCTTTGTTGCGCCCTTTTGAACTTCTATCCCCCCAACTTGGAACAGAACGGTAATGGACGACCCTTTGTTTGATCCAGTCGGGAAGACGGTATGACCAATCTGTGTTTCCCCATCATAAAGACGAAGTGCGGCAATGTTGTCAATTCCATTTACCGTATCCGCCTCAATCGTGATGGGGATCGTGTTAAGGATGGCATCCTCTATCGCGGCCGTCACATCAACCGCAAGTGTCAGAACGTTCTCCATGCCCATACTGCCCACCGCGACAAGCGCCGACTTAGGCGTATGGGGGCTTACCGATACGGAAATCTTCCCAATCTCCACCAGGGGAGGCGTCTCACATATAAACTCCGGACCAAAGTCCGCGAGCTTGCAGTTCGCGGGCATGTTTTCGGGAATAAAACTTTTGATACCAAGACTCGCCCTGCCAATGCCCTTCTCCAGGGTTCCGACGCGAGCCATTTCCTCAATAGCGTATCTAAGCAACCTCCCCTCCATGGCCTCGACCGCCTCTCGGGCTTCCAGGATATGATCAATAGAATCCGAGTAGCACTCGTAAATGCCTGCCTCGTATATCCCGCTGCAAAGCGGAACATTCGAGTAGAAGCGCAAGAAAGCGACCATCCTACCCTGGAAATCGCTACGCATGCGGATCTCCAGCTCGTATCCCAGCACAACCGTGCCCTTGGCCAGGGCCTTTGCGGCCCGACTCTCGCCGGCATCCTTATCCACGTTTACAGTCGGCGAAAAATCAATCCTCACTCCGCCTCTGTCGTACCCTCCACTAACCGTATGGTCTATGTGATGCAGGGCTTGAACACCGTAAAAAAACTGGTTACCGGCGTCAAAGACGTATCCGAGGATATCTTTTACTTCATAAAAAACGCCCTCGGCTGTTCCATTATCGCCCATCACCAACCTGTTCTCTGGCGTAACTTCGAAAACGAAATCGCCGGAAGAGAAAACTTTGTGAGTGGACGCGCCGACCCAGCGATAAGCCAGTATGCCATCAGCCCTCACCGAGGGATAAATGGTCATAGCCAAATCCATCCTCCTGAACGACCCTAAGTCCAAGTCGGAGAAAGCTGGTTGCGGATCAGACCCTCCTCCGCCGCCTACGCCTTGGGCGTAGGCCACAGCCGCTATAGCGGCAATAGCTATAACCACCCCCACAACAACCCACGCTGCCTTCCGCGCGGCAAGTCTGCCTACTTTTGCCATATCTTCCATGAACTCCTCCTTTCAATTCTGAATACTTTTATTATAAATCAAAGTAAAACTTTTGTCAATACCCCAAACCTCCCTTACGCCCGTTGGGGTGATGCTCGTAGGGATGGACTAAGAGTTTGCGCTTGAAAAACCGCGTAAGCGAGAAAAGTTCCGGCGAACGCAGGGCAAACATTAGAACAATGTATGCCACAGTGCCCGAAATACCGGCGACTACGGTTTGAAAAAATAAACCCAAGACGGTTTGCGTGTCAAAAAACGGCTCCGCTAAATACAAAACGCCGTAAGATATAAGGCCGGAAATTACACTGGCTAACACAATCTTTAATCCTTCAAACCAAATAGAAAACATCCCGAACCCCTTCATCCTGCGGCTCAATGCAAACACAAGCATCTTAAGATTTACAATTCCTGAAATCGTAAACGCCAGAGGCAAGCCGAGAAGCGCGATGTTCTCTATTCCCTCCATGTCGAGCAGTCTTGGAACAAATCCGGACGCCTGCGGATCTTTAAACAGCACGAAAACAAAAAAAAGGCTTAGCCCTATGTTGATAAAAAATCCGACGCTGTTTACAAAAACAGGCGTTTTGGTGTTCTGCATCGCGTAGAACGCTTTAGAAAAAGTGGGAATCAAGCTATGCGCAAAAATTCCAAAACAAAAAATGCCCAGCGCCGCGGCAGTTAGGCGCGTATCGTCCCAGCTGAACTCGCCGGATCCTAAAACCAAACGCACAACATGCGCGCGCAAGATAAACATCAAGACACTTAGTGGAACAACAAAAAATAAAACTGTGCGCACGGTTTTTAAAAACTGTCGCGCAAATTTTTTTGTATTCGCGCGCGATACGTATTCGGCAAAAGAAGGCATCGCCGCGGTTGAAAAAGAGTAGCCGATGATACCGACTACCATAAACTGAAGGTGGTTGGCGAAATTAAAGATTGCAATCGACCCCACAGGAAGCAAAGAGGCAATGGCCGTAATCACCCATAGATTCAACTGAAAAATGGCAAGGCCGAAGGATCGCGGAACCATCAGAAAAAAAATTTTTCTGAAGTGCTTATCGCGCAAACTTACGATGCTTTGCCATGAAAATCCGGAGAAGAACACCGACGGCACCTGAATCATAAAGTGCAGAAGCGATCCTACAACAACTCCCAGCGCCAGCCCATAAACTCCGAACGGACCGGTTAAAAATATAGCGCCGAAAATAATCCCGATGTTATAAAACAACGGGGCAAAGGCATAGGCGAGAAAACGTTTGAATGAATGCAGGATTCCCCCAAAAATCGCGCTCGCGCCAAGGAGAAGAGGACTTAAAAACATAATCCTTGTCGCAAGCACTGTCGCCGCCATTTTCGCGTCGTCAAACCCAGGCGCAATGATATGGACGAGTAGAGGCGCGGCAACAACCAGCACGGCTCCCACAACAACGAGAGCGATAATAGAGATATTTAGAAAATTACTCGCGACACGCCACGCTTCTTGTTTACTCTGCGCATAAAGCGAAATAAAAACCGGCACAAAAGCGGCTGAAATTGCTCCGGCAATCACTATATTGTACAAAAGATCTGGTACGCGAAACGCGGCAAAATAAATATCAAGCTCATCGCTCGCGCCGAATTTCCCGGCTAAAATTCTATCGCGCAATAAACCTAAAACGCGGCTCGCCAGAGCGGCGCAAGCCAGTAAAAACGCTGCGGAAGCTATCGTCTTAGACGAGCCGTGAATGAAATTCATTTACTGAAAATATAGCCGATAACCTTATCCTTGTCCAACGCAAAAGATTGCTGAAGGTTTCTTGCCTCGGAGGTATCCCATGCCACCGCCCACGACTTGGGGATACTCATTGAAAAGTTAGCGCTCACTCTAGTCCCCGGCTGTTTTTGCCAATAAAGATTAAATTTCCCGGTGTTGTTCTTAAATTCAGTCTTGAAGGGCAGTCTATAGCTTATTTTTAACTCACTTGAATCTCCAGCATTAGTTACAATCCAAGCGCCAAAAACAGTCTTGCCGCTTTCTTCAAAGATATCAATCGGCCCAAATGTCTTTGCGCTCTTTTCCATAAGCGCAATATCTTTATCTTCAGTAAACCCAAGCGCCTTGTAGTCCATCGCTTCCGGCATACGGCGCAATCCTCCAGAGGATGAAGCAATCTCGGCGCCCTTGGGGACATAAACCTTCACATAATCTATATTTTTGCGATTATACCACCAGTATTTTGACTTTCCGCCATTATGTTTTTTTCTAATTGCTAAATTGCCAAGCGCGGAACCGTCGTCTTTTATCGCAATATCATAATCAACGCTATTTTCAATGTATTTGTCTGTCTTGTAGCCGCCGATATTGGAATGGACAACTGCAAGATAATCGGACGATTGGCAGTTGGCAATTGGCAATTGGCAATTGACTGTCCCTGCCCATTCTTGGCCTGCGAGAAACTCCTGCACGCGCTCATCCGTGGAATACAGCATTATATATTTTTCCTCCAGAGCATTGATCAAAGACGAAACAATTTCTTTATTTTTTTCTTTAGAAATTGCGAGGAGTCTTTCCAGAAATAATGGCGTAAAATCAGCGAGGATTTTTTTAGGCTTATTAAGTTTTTTATCATAAGCGGCTTCTACTTCATATTGGATTTCATCGCGAAAGTTAGACTGGCTCAATGATAAACCATACTCTTTTATTTCGATTGCACCGGTCAATTCAAGAAGGCGCTCTATGACTTCGATATTCAGCGCGATTACTCCGTCCACTTTCCCGTTGCCAGTCCGCTCAAAGAACCATGCCGCTTTTTGCGCGGAAGCAGGGAAATCCAGAAACCAATTGGCGTCGTGCGTGGACCAGCCAGTGGCTATGTGCTGGAAAGGTTTTGGCGGGATCACATTAACTACCAATTGCCCATCCGCATCATAAATGCCTTCCACCGCCATATTTTTAAGCCCGCCGTTTTCAAATTCAACCAAGGCATAAGTCCCGATAAAGCCGCCGGTCGGCCGAAGCTCGCTTGAATTCTGCAAAAGAACTAAGTATCTTTTGGGACCATCTTTGCCCAATAAAAGCGAGGAAATTGCCGAGTAATCTTTGGCGATTTTGATGAGTCCAAGCAAAGCCGGTATACGTTCGTTCATTTCGGCAATCTGGCTTCTGAACCCTTCAGGAAAATCGTCCCGCCGCACTTTTTGCATGGCCTGCTCTGCGCTTAAAAGTTCTGCTTCGGCGTAAGTTAGCTTCTCCGCAAATGCTGCGAAAGTATTGATAAGGTAGCCTGCCTGGCTTCCTGCATCGCCGCCGTCAAGAACCTTGAGGAAAGCTCCGGCTGAAACAGCGTTTTCCAGCGGCAAAAATGCAAACGCCGAACTTAAAATTTCTCCGGCCTTTGCCGTGTGTTTTGCGGCGGTGAGGAGCGCAATACTTGAATCTGCCCGTGATTCAAACGGCAAATTCTTTACAATGGCAAGGGTCGCACCGCCAATTTTATTCAGCGCTTCTTCGGCAGAAACCAACCCTTCGTATGCTTGCGCGAAATTTTTATTCGCGTCTTTAAAATTAAAATCTTTTAGAGCGTCTTTAGCTGAAGCAAAATTTTTGTAAGCAAGAACGCCTTTATGCAAGCTCTCTTCCTTGAGCGCTATGCCTCTATTCACAAAAAATCCGCCAAATAAAAATCCAGCAGTGGCCGCGGCGATGATGATAAAAATCCGGCTCTTCCTGAAATAAAAGGCAATACTTTCTTCTTTAATGTCATCAATCTGAAGCTCACCTTGCCTAAACCTTGCTTCATCTTTGTCTTTTTGTGCCGCTCTATTGTTTTGTAAAAACCTGGAAACAAGATTATTGTTTTCGATTGCTAAATCATCATTCAGCAAGCCGCGGGTTAAACTTACGGAAGATTCGTCGCTCGCCGCAATTGGAATAAGGTTTGGCCTGAAATCCCGCTTTTGCTCAAACTCCCCTCTAACTTGCTGATTTTGCCTGATCAAACTTGCGGCAAGCTCCACATCGCGGCTTTCAATGCCGGCAAGCTCCCGCAAAACATTTTCTTGCAAAAGCGCATCGTCAAATTCTTCTCTTTCTTTCCCGCGCGGTGAATCAAAAACAAATCCTTCGGGTATAAAATTTTGTTCGGTTTTTTTAGAAGAACTTTTTCTGCGGCGCAACTTTATTCCTCCGCCTGGACTTCGACGGGGCAGAGGATTTTCCGGAATCACAAATTCGCGCAAATCCAAAACATGAGGAGATTTTATCCCGAACTTAGTCGAGGGATTGGGTTTCCCTATAACAAAATTCTTGGAGCGTTCCCTCCTTCTTATCCCTATTCTCATTACCTAAATTATAACACATTGAAATTTCAATAATCTTGGGGATAAAAAATCCACCTGCGCAATATCTGCAAAACGATTAGGATACTAGCACTTCTAGCGTCTCCTCCGCGCATTTTTGCCAGGAGAATTTCTGGGCCTGAAGAAGGCCTTTTTTTGTTAAAAATGAAGCAAGTTTTGCATCGCAGAGAACTTCTTGCATCATCCAAGCTATATCGCTTGCCTTAAACGGGTCAACAAGCAAAGCGGCATCTTCGGCAATTTCAGGCAAAGCTGAACAAGCCGAGGTTACGACTGGAGTTCCGGCCGCCATTGCTTCAAGTACCGGGAAACCAAAACCCTCGTAGATACTGGGATAGACAAACAAACTGGATAGTTTATACAGCGCCGGCTTGTCTCTGTCATCAACGAAACCAACGTATTGAATATCTTTTCTGCAATTAGATTCTTTGATTGCCCGAAAAACATCTCCATACAGCCAGCCGGGCTTACCGGCAATGACAAGCTTAATAGCCTCTATACAGAAGTAAGACGATCGTCTTACTTCTGTATAGAGGCCTCCATAATAATTTTTCAGCAGCTCAAACGCCTTAATTATTCCATAAACATTTTTTCTCGGCTCAATAGTAGAAAGTGAAAGAATAAATTTATCCGGCAAGTTATACTTCACTTTAACGCTCCGCAAATCCTCGCGAGTTACTTCCTCTCTAAAACTGTTGTTAATTCCGGAATAAATTACAGAAATCTTTCGAGAATCAGTCCCGTAAATATCCGTAAGATCATATGCGGTTGATTCGGAAACTGCGATTATTTTATCCGCCGCAAGGGCTTGGCGCTTTGGCCTATTTGAAAAATGCCAAAACTTGCGCTGAAGGTCAAAGAATTCCGGGTAGCGCTCAAAAGACAAGTCATGAAAAGTTATAACCTTTTTACAGCTCTGTGTAGTTGGCGCGACAATAAAATGCGGACTAAAAAACACATCACAGCCGCCGACCATTTTATCTATTTTAGGGGCATTGAGAAATCGCGTTGTCGCACTGAAATATTTATTAGGATAGCGAAAAAAATATGGCTGAATATTTGCCCGCGCATCTAAAAAATTTATATCAGCCGCGTAACTCTGCGCATTAAAAAACAGCTTAAATTGAATGCTGCTGTCAAGCGGCAACATATGCTTCAGCAAATTGCGCGTATATTCGCCAACGCCTGTATATGCGCCGCCGGAAAGAGAACGAATATCAATGCCGAGGGTCATAGTTTTGCGCAACAAAGTTTTTAATCTCCACCTTGAATCTCCCCTCATCAAATCTCTTGGCGTGTTCGCGAATTAACTGAGGATCAAATTCCATAGTCTGAAATTTTTGAACTGCGGCGATGAGCGATTCTTCCGTCTGCTCATTAAAAAATATCCCATCTTCTCCTTCCTTGATAATCTCCAGCGCGCCGCCAGCGCGATAGGCGATAACCGGACTACCGGAGGCCATGCTTTCCACGGCAACTACCCCAAAGTCTTCTTCCTGCGGAAAAATAAGCGCTTGAGCATCGGCGTAATACTCCGGCAGGCGTTGCTCCGATATCAAGTCTAAAAATTCTATGTTTGCTCGCCCTGAGCTTGTCGAATGGGCTATCTTTTGCAAATTTTTCCGTTCAGGACCATCGCCGATAATTTTCAGTTTAAGACCAATTTTGTTAAATGCCCGCACCGCCAGGCCAAACTTTTTGTAGGGCACGAGACGCCCAACCATCAGGAAATAATCGGCCCGAGGCCGACCAGCCTTGGGCTGGTCGGCCACATAGAATTTATCGCAGTCCACCGGCGGATAAATAACTTGAGAGTCTCTATGGTAATACTTCTTTATCCTTCTTTGAACAAACTCTGAATTGGCAATAAACGCGTCAACCCGCCCCGCGGCCTGTTCGTCCCACAGACGGACATATGTCGTGAACATCGGCCCGAAAATTTTTACAAATCCTGGATAGCCAAACTCTTCGATGAGCCGATGGCTGTTATCCCACACATAGCGATGCGGCGTGTGACAATAACTTATATGTAAAGCGCTCGGCTTAGTAATAACGCCTTTAGCGTAACTCCCCGAATCAGAAATAACCAGATCGTAGTCGGACAAATCAAACTGCTCGATCGCATACGGCATAAAAATGGGGAAATATCTGTGCTGCGATGCGGCCAACGGCACTTTTTGCAAAAACGATGTCTTTACATTTCTCCCGTAAAATGCGTAGCCGGTTAATTTAGCATCGTAAACTAACGTATAAATCGGCGCATCCGGAAAAATTTCGCAAAACGCCTGAAGCACTCTCTCAGCCCCGCCGTATTGATTGAGATAATCGTGGACTAAGGCAACTTTCATATTGGAAATTAAAAATTTTCGCTAGTATTCTGTCTTTCCAAAAATCAGTACTCCCATTGTCTTTAGTAGGATCACGATGTCCCTCTTCAACGACCAATTTTCGATGTAGTAGCGGTCTAATTTTACTTCTTCTTCAAAGGGCAGCTGCTCGGCGCCGGAGATTTGGGCGAGGCCGGTAACACCCGACTTGATAGCGAGGACTTTTTTGTGATGGCGTTCGTACCGCGCGATTTCCTGCGGTTCATGGGGTCGGGGACCTACCAAGCTTAAATCCCCTTTCAATACATTAAAAATTTGCGGCAGTTCGTCGACGCGCTTGGAACGGATCATTTTTCCTATTTTAGTTACTCGCGGGTCGTCTTTCATCTTAAACAAAGGTCCGTCGCGACGTTCATTGCCAAAAGCAAAATATGGACGATATGCTTCGGCGCCATCAACCATTGAACGAAACTTTATTAAATCAATCTCTTTGCCTTGACTTATTCTTTTTAGCCTCACAAAAACAGGGCCTCGGCTGTCCCATTTTATCAACATCGCTATGATAAAAAATACGGGTAGTAAAAAAAGCAGAAGTAGAAGGCATCCCACGATATCTGTTATTTTCTTGACAATCAAACCCCAACCTTCAAGATTTGTCCGTTTGAGCTCTATCAGCGGATTGCCGTTTAAAATATCTATGTCAACATTCGCCGATATGCAGCCGAAAAGATCCGGGACAAATTTTAAATCTATCCTTAAATCTTCGCAAAAATTTACTAAATCTATAATTTCATTGCGCGCAAAGTTGGGATTGGCAAGGATTATTTTTTGCGCGCCTGGATTCTTGACAATAGCCCGAATAACCGACAAGTCTATCGAGGCAATGTGCCCTAAAATTTCATAACCGATATACGGATTTCGCTCTATCTCGTCTTTGATCAGCCGCGCCTGTTCCCCTTCGCCGATAAGCAAAACGCGCTCCACTCCAAATTTGCTTTTGCGCATTAAGTGCCTGCGCAACCTTGCGGCGAAAAAACGGGTTATTGTCACAAAAATAATACCGAGCAGCCACGCGGCAAGCATAATGAAACGCGAATCAAACCAGTCATGACGAAAAAACATAAAAATAATTACCCCCATCATTCCGGCAGACACTGAAACCGCCACCTTAAAAAATTCCTCCAGAGAGCTGCGTTTTATCCTTGAATTGTAAAGCCCGGAAACTCCCAAGACGATTACAAAAAACACCGCAAGCACAACCGTCAGCGATAAATAATATAAAAATTGCAAATCAAAAAGCACCGGCCGCAGTTCTACGACGAAAGGGCTCAAGCGCAAAAAATACGCGGCGACCCCCGCCGTAACGAGCATCAAGAAATCAACCGGAACTAAGGCCGCATTGAATAAAAAATCAGCCTTGCGCATTTTTTACAAACTCCTCCACGAGTTTGTCGATATCCTTGTTTGTATGCTCGCTTGATATTTGTACGCGGATCCGCGCGGACCCTTCGGGCACTACCGGATAGCTAAAGGCGATAACATAGATTCCCTGCCTGAACATTTGCCCAGCGATCTCTTTTGTTTTTTTTGCCTCTCCGACGATCACCGGCACGATAGGATGTTCTGAAGCGGGCACGGTAAATCCCGCCTTGATCATCTTTGTCCTGAAATAGCGGGTATTGTCCCACAGTTTTTTGCGCATATTAGAATGGCTGATAAGATACTTTAATGCAAAAAGAGCTGTCGCGGCTACCACCGGCGGCAGAGAGTTTGAAAAGAGATAAGTGCGCGAACGTTCACGCAAAAGCGCGATTAATTCTTTTGGCCCAGCGACAAATCCGCCGCTCGCTCCGCCAAGCGCCTTGCCGTATGTCGATGTTATGACATCCACGCGCTTCAATACTCCGCAATGTTCATGCGTTCCGCGGCCATTTTTACCCATAAAGCCAGTGGCATGCGAGTCGTCCACTGTAACAAGGGCATCGTATTTATCCGCGAGATCGCACATTGCTCCAAGCGGCGCGATATCGCCGTCCATACTAAATACTCCGTCTGTAACAATACAGCGCACGCGCTTATTCTGGTTTTGTTTTAAGCCGTTTTCCAGGTCCTGCATATCAAGATGCTTAAAAATATAGCGCTCGGCTTTAGAGGAGCGGATACCGTCTATAATACTCGCGTGATTTAAAGTGTCGGAAAGAATGACGTCTTCTTCGCCGAGGAAGCTCGCGAAAAAACCTATATTCGCGGACATGCACGATGAATAGAGAATCGCGTCGTCTTTCCCAATAAATTGAGCGGTCTTTTTTTCAAGAGTCTTGTGAATATCCTGCGTCCCGCAGATAAAGCGCACGGAAGAAAGCCCAAAGCCGTACTGATCAAGCGCATCTTTGGCCGCATTGATAAGCGCTTTTGAACCGGCCAGGCCAAGGTAGTTGTTTGCGCAAAAATTAAGATATTTTTTGCCCCCGACAGTAATAAAACGGCCCTGCTTTGAAGAGATAACGCGCTCTTCTTTGTGCAGACCGGAATCGTGAATTTTTTTGAGTTCCGCTTTTAGAATTGGTTTGAGAGAAGAATACATTGGACTTAATTTTACATCTTGATCAATATCTTGGGATGTTGTTTCATCTTATATTCAAACTTCTCTGGACTATATTCTGAAAAAGGGATGATCGTACCTTGGCCTTCGCGAAGAATAATTTTCCAAATTTTGTCCTGAACTCCATTTTTTCTATCGGATAATATCCTCTGACTAGTCTGCCAAGTTTTAAAAATCTGACGGCCAATGACGCAGTGTATTGTCAGGCCTTTGACAATAATCTTGTTAAAACCCGGCAAAACAAAATCTCCGTCCTTTAATCCAAATAGCACCACTTCTCCGCCGCTTCGGGTGATCTCAAGCGCGTTGACTACCGAGGCATTCGGACCGGCCATTTCAAAAGCAACATCCACCCCTTTGCCGTAAGTAATCTTCGCAATAAACTTTTGCAGTATATTGTCCTTGGACGCCAAAATATTCTCATGCGCCCCAAGGCGCTTGGCCATAGCAAGATTTTTTTTGTTGATATCCACGGCAATTACTTTTGCTGCGCCAAAAACTCTGGAGAGAAGAATCGTGAACATGCCGATCGGCCCGCAGCCAAGCACTGCCACTCGCTTCCCGCGCAAATCTACTTTTGAGCACGCGTGCACCGCATTCCCGAATGGATCAAGCACAGCGGCTATCTCCGGCCCTACTCTTGAAAAATCAACCTGCCAAAGATTTTTGGCCGGAATTTTGATGTAATTTGCAAAGACCCCATCGCATGTTACGCCTAATATTTTTTGATCCTGACAAACTTCCTCTTCGCCGATCCTGCACTGGAAACATCGGCCGCAAGTTATATGCGAGTCGCCGGAAACATTATCTCCATCCTTTATTCCGTATAAACTTTCTACTTGCGATCCCGCCCCAACTATCTTACCCACAAACTCATGCCCAATTATTCTTTGGCTTTTCGCTTCTTTTGCGAGCGAATTACAAATAAGATCGTGAAAAACCTCTCTTGCCCAGATGCCCCGATCCGTACCGCAAACTCCAGCATATTTTACTTCGATTAAAACAGAGACCGCGTCGCGCGGATCTTTTCGTTCGTTGAGCGTGGGCATAGGGATGCGCCGCTTAAAAAAGCCGCGCGATCTCTCCCAGCCATCCAGTTTTGTATCAAAAGTTAAAGCCGAAATCATAAGATAAGTCTATAAATATTTGTTGCGCGTTTCTTCCAACCCATTTTTTGATAAAGCTTGTTCGCCGCAATGCGCTCCGGCCGGCTTGTCAAATCAATATAGGTCATCTTTTTCTTTTTGGCAAACAAAATAACCAGTTCCATCAGATGCGCGCCATGCCCCTTGCCGCGGTGTTCTTGAACCACAACGACATCTTCCACTGCGCCAACTTTGCCAACCGGCAAATCATGCCAGCGCAAAATTGCCATGCCAATAACTTTGCCTTTTTCACTGGATGTAAAAATCTTAACATCTTTCTGCGCCAAAATTTTCTGCCAGCGCGCAAAAGAAACTGGCGGAGAATCCGGACGCAATTCTTGCAGGAGATTATTCAATTTTTGTAATTTATTGTTTATTGCTATACCCATCCCAATTTACCCTCCAGCACTGCTGTCTTGAAACGATTGAGCTTATCGCCCACTTCCTCAAACTTTTCAAGCTCGTCTGCCAAAATATTTTTTACTTTAAGCACCTCCTCATCATCAATGCCTTCAACTCTTATGGTTAAATATGGTGAAGTATTGGAGGCGCGGACAAGGCCCCATCCGGTCTTGGAAAAATTAATCCTCGCCCCGTCAATATCTATAATCGAAAACTTTTTTGCCAAAGCAGCCTTGATTTTTCCGGCAACCTCAAACTTCGCCTCATCGGAGCATGGGAGTTTTATTTCCGGTGTGCGCACGCGCTCGGGAAATTCTTTAAACAGAGATGAAAATGTGTCTTTGCGGCGCGAAAAAATTTCAAGAAGCCGCGCGGCGCTGTAAAGCCCATCGTCAATCTTGAAATAGTTTTCAACAAAATAAAAATGCCCCGAGACTTCGCCGCCAAGAATAATATCGCTGTCCCTGCGCAGTGTCTCTTTAATCGGCGCATGTCCCGTTTGATGCATCAGCGGCACCCCGCCAAACTTTGGGACTAGTTCTTCCAGCAGTTTTGAACACTTCACATCAAAAAGAACTTTTCTGCCCGGATTACGCGAAAGCGCATCTTTTGCAAAAAGCAAGAGTAAGAGATCTGCGCTGACAAACTTGCCCCTTTCATCCACAACGCCCATTCTGTCTCCATCGGCATCAAAACCTATGCCCAAATCCGCCCCGCTTTTTACCACTTTTCTGCCTAGATCCTCCATATTCTGCGGTGCTTCCGGATCGGGGGTATGATTGGGAAAAGTCGCGTCTGGCTTTGTATAAAGTCCGATAACCTTACAGCCAAGCTGCCTGAAGAGCTTGGGCGCAAAAAGCCCGGCGCTTCCATTGCCTGTATCCATTACCACCCGCAAGCTTCTTTTCAATCTGATGTTTTTCAAAACATAATCGCTATAAATCTTGTTTACATTAACTGCTTCAAGCTTCCCTTCCCCGTTCTCTGCGTTTAGAAAATCGCCCTTTTCTATCATTTTGCGCATTTTTTGCAGTTCCTCTCCATAAAGCGGCCAAACCCCTCTTTTCATCATCTTAAAACCATTATAGAAATAGACATTGTGGCTGCCGGTAATGTTTACTCCGCCATCAAGTCCTAAAAACGCCGTTGCGAAGTAGACGATTGGCGTAAGTGAAACTCCGGCATCCAAAACATTACAGCCGGAAGACAAGACTCCTTTGGTGAAGGAATCTTTTAACACTTTGCCAAAAGGCCTTATTTCATAGCCGATGACAACCCTCGCCAGCTTGCCCTGAGCTTGTCGAAGGGCGCGCCTGATCATAGTGCCATACCCCCTGCCGATGTTAAAAGCGGCCTTTGGGGTAAGAGTTATGCCCGGAAATTTCCCATACCATAGCTCGTACTTGGCTATTTCATCTTGGCTGAATTTCCTGCCGGCAATGCCGCGAATGTCGTAAAGGCGAAAAATGCTTGGGTTGACTTGCATATATTGTTAAGATATGCTAACTTTAATGGATATGCAAGATACAGATGCAGTTAAAAAGCAATACATTCTTCATTATATCCTTAAGCCAGACCTTGCAAGCGATGAAGAATTGCACGGACAAAGAACGGCAATCAACTTGAAAGTGGAAGCCGCAGGCGGTAAAGTTGACGCTTCCGTGTGCCAAGACAATGCGCGGCGGCTTGCTTATCCAATCAAGAAGGCAGATCACGGCTATTTCTGTGAAATTGTTTTTCAATTGGAGCCGGGATGTGTGCAAGGGCTGTACGAAAATTTGCGCCTTGAACGGTCTATTTTACGCTATACGATAGAAGCAAAACGCCCAGCAGAAAAAAATATGTTCAGGCGCAAGTCAAGATCGCAGATTCAAAGTAAAATAGAAGTTCCACCCGTTAAATCAGACCTGCCCACAGAAAAAATGAGCGTGGAAGAACTAGATAAGAAATTGGATGAGATAATAAAGAATATATAAGCTTTTAAATGAACTTAAACCGTGCCATAATCATTGGCCGCGTAACTCAAGACCCGCAACTGCGAACCACGCCTTCAGGCCAGCCTGTTTGCAACTTTTCAGTTGCCACAAATAGATATTGGCATAATCAGACTACACGCGAACGGCAGGAGAAAACAGAATTTCATAACGTGGTCACCTGGGCACGCCTCGCCGAAATCGCTAATCAATATCTTACCCGAGGCAGTCTAGTCATGATAGAAGGCCGTATAGAAACGCGTTCGTGGGACGATCAATCCGGCAATAGGCGCTACCGCACGGAAATTATCGCGGAGAATATGCAACTTGGGCCTCGCCCTTCCGTAGCCTATGGCGAAGGAGGGCCTCGCCCCGCCACAGCAGGGACAAGCCCGCAGAGTGTCAGCCGCAACGCCGCAACACCGCAAACTAACCCTGCACCACGCGTAGAAGAAATTCCAACGATTGAAAGCGACGAGCCGACTTCTTCTTCCGACGAAGAAGAAGTATCAGAGGAAGGGGAAATTAATGTGAAGAATATACCATTTTGATGAACTGTAATATCTGCAAAAATCAAAAAACAGTGAACTGGAAAGACGCAGAATTGCTGCGTAATTTTCTTTCGGAACAGGCAAAAATTTTACCTCGCAAAAAAACCAGTCTCTGCGCGAAGCATCAGCGGCGAGTGTCGCAAGCTATTAAACGCGCCAGAATAATGGGGCTAATGCCGTTTACGATACGATAGAATCTATCACGCCTGCACCTCCTTCGCCTTTGTTCTGATCAACTTCTCCATCTCCCCAACCACCTTGGGGTTTTCTTTTAGAAACTTCCTTGACGCGTCCATGCCCTGTCCAAGCTTCATATCGCCGTAATTAAACCATGAACCAGCGCGCGAGCAGACACCATATTTTAAGCCGCAATTGAGCAAATCCCCTAAATAAGAGATCCCTTCATTATACATAATATCAAACTCTGCTGTGCGGAATGGCGCACCGACTTTGTTTTTTACCACCTTAGCCCGCACCCTATTGCCTACTATCTGATCTCCGGACTTAATTTGGGCGATGCGCCGCAAATCAAGGCGCACTGAAGAATAAAATTTCAGCGCCTTCCCGCCTGGCGTGGTCTCGGGATTGCCGAACATAATACCGATTTGCATGCGGATTTGATTAAGAAAAAGAATAGCGGTGTTTGCCTTATAGCTAATTGCCGTGAGTTTGCGTAATGCCTGCGACATCAGCCGCGCTTGCGCGCCGAGATGAAAATCGCCCATTTCGCCTTCTATTTCTGCGCGCGGAGTAAGCGCAGCGACAGAATCAATGACAATAACAGCAACTTTTCCGGAACGTACCAGCGCCTCCACAATATCAAGCGCCTGTTCGCCGGTGTCCGGCTGGGAAACCAGCAGGTCCTTAACATTGAGACCTATGCGACCGGCATATTCCGGATCAAGCGCGTGTTCGGCATCAACAAATGCGGCAATACCACCGCATTTTTGCGCTTCAGCTGCTATATGCAAAGCCAAAGTTGTTTTTCCGGAGCTTTCCGGACCAAAAATTTCAATAATCCTTCCCCGCGGCACTCCGCCGCAGGTGAGGGCGACATCAAGCGAAATAGAGCCGGTTGGTATGACCGGAACATTAAAATTTTTTGCCTCGCCCAGACGCATGATTGCACCATCGCCAAAACGCTTGCGAATGTCGCTTAGGGTTATTTCAAGATCATTTGATTGTTGGGGAGGTTTTTTAGGCACGACTTCAGAATTATTCTAATTATTTTTAATATAGACTACTCTCTTCACCACTTCTATTTTTCTTCCAAATATATTTTTTGCCGTAAAAACAATCCTATTAACTCCCTCCTCTAATTCCAGTGTTTTAGAAAATAATCCTTTCTCCCCAATATATAGCGCATCGCCGTTGAGTGTCAATACAGAAGAAAGATGCGCGCGTCCTTCAATGTCTAAAACTGGAAAATTTATGATTGTGTTTTCGGAAAGTGGTTTAAAAACTTCTACATTCGGCTCAAACAAAAAAGGGGTGAAGCGCGCCGCAAGAAACACTATTATTGTCAATAAAAAAAAGCTGGCCAGAATAAACGCAAGGTGCTCCGGCCTCAAGACAAAACTGATTTTTGCGGCTTTGTTTTCCCTTATTGCAGTCTGGGTTTCAAGCTTTTGATTTGTCCGCGCGGCATACAGCCGTAAAAGGGAAGAGGTCTTATGCTCCCCCAGAAGCTTTCCGCAGCGCGCGATAAAGCCGCGGATATAAACCGGCGGCGGCAGCTTCCCAAATTCCTCATTCTCTAAATACTCAATATAGTGCTTGTTGATTTTTGCAAGCTCGCTCAATTTATCCAAACTCAATCCGGCGCTTTCGCGGAGCATACGCAAAAGAACGCCAAATGAATCGGGGGCGGCATGCTCGTAAGTATTATTAACTAATTTTGTCTTTCGAGCAAAACGACGCCTTGAGTCTTTGGCAGGAGAAACATTGGGTGCCGGCTTGTTGCCGGTGATAAAATAAATCATGCCTCTTCATCTTGCCCCATATACACTTCCCGCGGCTTCGCGCCATCGCCGGGGCCGACAATGCCGTTTTCTTCCAGTATATCAATCATCCGCGCCGCGCGGGCGTAGCCAACTTTGAGTCGCCGCTGCAGAAGCGAGGCCGACGCTTTTTGGGTTTGAATGACTAGTTTTTTGGCCTCTTCGTACAGTTCGTCATCGGAACCACCGGAGAAATTTTCAAAGTCGAATGATTCCTGATTCATCATTGCGGATGCAGGGGAAGCAAACGGATTCAGGGGGGAACTAGGGGAAAACGAAGCCGGTATTGATTGAGATTTAATCTCGATTCCGGTCTCTTCGCTTGTTTTCATCCGCTCCCCCTCCTCGCGCAAATAATCAGCCACACGCCGCACTTCCTTTTCGCTGATATACGATCCTTGCACACGCTTCGGCTTTTGCGCATCGCCGGCAAGATAAAGCATGTCTCCGTTGCCAAGCAGTTTTTCTGCGCCAGACATATCCAAAACCGTGCGTGAGTCAATCTGCGAAGCCACTTGAAAAGCAACGCGCGTGGTTATGTTTGCTTTGATTAAGCCGGTTATTACTTCCACGCTTGGTCGCTGGGTCGCAAGAACGAGGTGAATCCCGACGGCCCTTGCCATCTGCGCAAGACGCACAATCAGCGCTTCTATCTCTTTTCCGCGCGCAGCCATCAAATCGGCGAGCTCATCAATCACAACAACTATGTAAGGCAGAGGGCCATGCTGTACGATTGCTTTTTTGTTGGAGTTAAAACTTAGAATATCTCTGGCGCGAGCCGCGGCTAAGGTTTCAAAGCGCCGTTCCATTTCCGCAACCGCCCATTTCAGAGCGTTGACTGTCTTTTGCGTGTCAACAACCACCGGTGCCAAAAGATGCGGGATGTCGGAGTACACCTGAAACTCCACGCGCTTCGGATCAATTAAGATGAACTTCAGTAAGTTTGGCGGATTCTGATAAAGCAGATTCAAAATCATAGCATTCAAGGCAATAGTTTTGCCGGAACCGGTCGAGCCGGCAATTAAAAGATGGGGCATTTTGGCAAGGTTAGCAACAACCACAGCACCGGAAACATCACGGCCAATCGCAAGAAATAGGTTGCCGGAACGTTTCTGGAAACTTTCACTTTCAAGCAAATTTTTGAGCCGCACGATTGATATGCCTTTATTTGGTATCTCCACTCCGACAAGCGATCTGCCAGGAATTGGCGCTTCAATCCTGATAGGGTGCGCGGCAAGAGCAAGCGATAAGTCGTTGTTCAGCGCCATGATGCGCGAAAGCTTCACCCCTTCTGCCGGCTTAAGTGTAAACTGGGTAACAGTTGGCCCGACATTGACTTCCCCCATCTCAACTTCAATGCCGAAATTTTGCAAAGTGCGTTTAATAATATTCACGTTCGCGATAATATCGCCGCTTGACGGCTTGCCAGTTTCCTTTTCAAGAAGTTCAATCGGTGGAAGCCGAAAATCGCCAGGGGGTCGCAATGTCTCTTGAACCGCAAAGCTCTTATCCGGAGAGTGTGGTCGTGGACTAGCGGAATTTAAAGATTCGCGAGAATACTCCTCTTCTTCGCCAATTTTGGCTTTTGAGTTGCTTCCCCCGTAGCGAGCTTGCTCTGCTTCGGGGTGGTTTTGACTTTTGAGTCTTGAGTCTTGAGTTTCTGTTTCTTCCTGCCATGTCTTTACTTTTACATTTACATTTTTTTGCTCCGCTTGTCTCGCGTCAGCCAATTTTTCCCTGCGCCGAGCTATCATATACCCGATTTTAATATTAAAAACAACTATTGCCGATACAACAATTAGTCCTGAAAATACAAAAATAGCTGCGGTCTTGCCAAACATTCCTTCCACGGGCCTCGCGGCAAAATACCCCCAATATCCGCCAAGACGCTCACCCGCGGGCGATAAGATATGGAAAATCCCCAAGACTCCGCTAAAAAATAAAAACCCTCCAAAGATTATCGGGAGATAAGTATTACGCTTGTACGATGTAAAAAAAATATAGCTTGCCCCAAGAAGAGCGAAGGGGATGACAAACTTTCCAAAACCAAGAAAAGCTCCGCTTGCCTGCGCGAAAAATCTTCCTCCTGCCCCTGCGAATCCGGCAAAGGCGAGTGTGCTTAAAAGAAATAGAACAATTAGCGCCACGCCCCAAATGGCTTTAATAGCGTCGCTGTGGACATCGAACTTAGGCCTCGCCTTATCCTGCTTCTTTTCTTTTTTTTTGAGAGACTTCTTAGGCATTATAGCCGGTACCTGCTGGTATCAGCTTCCCTATTATAACATTCTCCTTGAGACCCTTCAAATGATCTTCTCGGCCCATAATCGCAGCGTCAATAAGCACGCGTGATGTTTCCTGAAACGAAGCAGCTGCGAGGAAACTTGAACTTGCCAGCGCGGCTTTGGTAACACCAAGGAGAACATTTTCGTATTGAGCTGGTTTGCCCTTTTTCTCCTTAATCTCCGCATTTACTTCCTCAACTGTTGAGAGACTAACAACTTCACCCGGCACAAAATTGGAATCGCCCACATTGCTTATCCGTATTTTCGAAAACATCTGTCGCACAATTATTTCAATGTGCTTGTCGTGGATAGAAGCGCCTTGTGAAGTGTATATTTTCTGAATTGATTGAATTATATATTTTTCAGTACTGCGCCGATCCGTTGTCGCATAAAGTTCCTGTAGATCAACGCTTCCCTCGGATAATTGCTGGCCAACTCCGACCAGATCCCCCTTCTGCACCCAAACGGCAACATTCTTGGGCGTTTTATATTCTATAACGCCCTCGTCCTTGGATTTTTTGAATCTAAATTTTTTAACTTTTGTTTCGGATTTGCCCGTAACTAGTATCTTTATAATCCGTTCCTTGTCCCTATCACTCACAGAATCAACAACCCCCTCGACCTCACACACAATCGTTTTGCCCTTTGGTGAGCGGGCTTCGAAAATTTCCTCCACGCGCGGCAAGCCCTGTGTAATATCGCTTGAACCGGCAACGCCTCCAGTATGGAAAGTGCGCATCGTGAGCTGTGTGCCCGGCTCGCCAATAGCTTGCGCGGCCACAATACCTATTGCTTCGCCAATTTTCACTGGCGTATTATGCCCCATGTCCCAGCCGTAACACTTCGCGCAAACGCCGACAATGCTCTTGCAGGTTAAAGGCGAGCGCACAACGATGCCCTGAATGCTTTCGTCCTTGTCAATTTTCTCGGCAAGATCAAAATCAATAAAACCCTCCCCTGGCTTCCCTTTGCCTCCCTTTTCTTCAACGGGACGCAACAGAAAGTTAGGGGAAGTCAGGGGGGCTAGAAGCGCTCTTCCCACAATTTTTTCCGCGAACGTCTGGCCTGTTGCCTTGGCATCCTCACGCGTTATTTCAAAACTCTTCTTGTCCCCGCAATCCTTTTCTTGGACAACCACATTTTGACCAACATCAACCAAACGCCGAGTCAAATATCCGGCCGTTGCTGTGCGCAGAGCTGTATCAGCAGTGCCTTTGCGCGCTCCGTGGGTTGAAATGAAGTATTCAAGCGGCGTAAGCCCTTCCTTAAAACTTGCTTCCACGGGCAATTCCATTGTCTGTCCCGCCGGGTTTACGGCAAGACCTTTCATTGCCGTCATTTGATGAATCTGCGACCACGAACCTCGCGCGCCTGAATTTGTAAAGATAGAGACTGACCCGTTTTCACGAAGATAATTTGGGACAAGTTTAGTAATCTCCTGCCGCGCCTTCTGCCACACTTCGATAACCTTGTAGCGGCGCTCTTCAACACTCAAAAGTCCTTCGCTGAATTGCGAACGGATCATCTCCACATCTTGCCTTGCTTTATCTAAAATTCCTTTCTTTTCCTTAGGAACTACCAAATCATCCATCGCCCAAGAAAGTCCGGAGAGTGTCGCGTAGAGAAAGCCCAACTTTTTAATTTTATCAAGCACCGCACTGGTTGCTTTGCGCTCGTACCGGGCGAAAACTTGTGAAGTGATATCGCGGAGGGCCTTCGCGTTAAGCTCGACATTCACAAACGGAAAATCTTCCGGCAGCGCTTTGTTAAAAAGAATCCGGCCAATACAAGTGGGTTCCTCCAACCCGCGAACTTTTATGGGTTCTTTAAGACTAACCGCTTCCATCTCATAGACAAACAGAGCCTCATCAAATGAGACAAATGTTTTCAGCTTATCGCTAATGCTTGATGATTCGGGCTTTGCCTGCCTGCCGGTAGGCATGGCGCTTTGCTCCATCCGGCTCATCCAGTAGCACCCGAGCACTATGTCTTTGCTCGGTGTCGCAATGGGAGTGCCGGTTGCTGGCTTAAGAAGATTCATCGAAGCAAGCATGAGGTTTTTTGCTTCCCGTTGCGCTTCCTCGGACAAAGGCACGTGCACTGCCATCTGGTCGCCATCGAAGTCCGCGTTAAAAGCCGAGCACACAAGCGGGTGAATACGGATCGCCTCACCCTCAATAAGCACTGGCTGAAATGCCTGAATGCCTAACCGATGAAGGGTTGGCGCGCGGTTAAGCAGCACATATCTTCCGGCGATCACTTCTTCCAGAATCGCCCAAACCTCCGGAGGAGCCTCTTCAATTAGTCGGCCGGCGGCGCGAATGTTGTAAGCGAGCTCGTTTTCAATAATTTTTCGGATAACAAAAGGCCGAAAAAGCTCCAGCGCCATCTTTTTCGGCAATCCGCATTGATGAAGTTCCAAGTCCGGACCAACAACGATAACTGAACGGCCGGAATAATCAACCCGCTTGCCCAAAAGATTCTGGCGAAATCTTCCCTGCTTACCCTTGAGCATATCAGCCAGAGACTTGAGTAGACGCTTTCCGCCGGTTGTGGCGGCAACAGTCTGGGTCTTGCGGGCGGAATTATCAATCAATGCGTCAACCGCTTCCTGCAGCATTCTTTTTTCATTGCGGCAGATAACTTCCGGGGCTTTAAGTTCGAGGAGTCGTTTTAACCTGTTGTTTCGATTAATAACCCTTCGATATAGATCGTTAAGGTCGCTTGTAGCGTAGCGGCCGCCGTCAAGCTGGACCATCGGCCGAAGTTCCGGCGGCAAAACCGGCAGGACTGTCACAAACATCCACTCCGGCCGCATGTTATTTTCGATAAAACCGCGCACCGCGCGCAGCCTTCTCAAAATTCTCTGCTTACGCATGCCCTGCGCTTTTGCCGCTTCATCCTCAAGGGCCGTACGGACTTTTTTCAGATCCATCGCGCTCAAAATCTTAACGAGCGTCTCCGAACCAGTACCAGCATTAAAACATTCTCCGTATTTTAGACTTAAATCAGAATACTCTACTTCTGAAAACACGCGCATAAATTTAATTCCGTTGATTTTATCAAGCTCCGCGTTCTTTTGAGCTTCAAGATTCTTGCGATGCTGGGGATCGGCCTTGCTCTTGCGCTTAAATTCTTCAAGCAGCTGTTTTTCAGCGCTTTTCTTCGCTTCTTTGCGCACTTCGGTAATTATGTACGACGCATAATAAACCACGCGTTCCAGCTGCTGCACCGGAATATCCATAATAAGACTGATTTGCGAAGGCACGCCGCGCAGAAACCAGATATGCGCCACAGGCACGGCAAGTTTGATATGCGCCATCCGCTCGCGGCGGACGATGGATCGCGTTACTTCTACCCCGCATTTATCGCAAATTATGCCCTTGTACCGGATCCTCCGATATTTTCCGCAATAACATTCATAGTCTTTTTCCGGACCAAATATCTTTTCGCAAAATAAACCGTCTTTTTCCGACTTCTGTGTCCTGTAATTGATAGTTTCGGGCTTAGTAACCTCGCCATGCGACCAGCTCAAAATGTCCTCGGGCGAGGCAAGTTTTAGTTTTATTGATGTGAAATCACTGACTTTGGACATGTCTTTGCTCCTTAACTTCTACGTTTAATCCCAATGACTTTAATTCGCTAACCAGAACATTAAACGACTCCGGCACATTGGGCTTTTTAATAAATTCGCCTTTAATAATGCTTTCATAAGCCGCGGCGCGGCCCATCACATCATCAGACTTAATCGTCAGCATTTCCTGAAGTGAGTGCGCTGCGCCATAACCCTCCAGCGCCCATACTTCCATCTCGCCAAATCTCTGGCCGCCAAATTGCGCTTTTCCGGAAAGCGGCTGCTGGGTAATAAGCGAGTACGGCCCAATTGCCCGCATATGGATTTTATCCTCCACCATATGAATCAATTTCATCACATACATATATCCAACTGTTACGTTATTCCGAAAGGGCTTGCCGGTAAAACCGTCGTATAGAGTGATGCGGCCATCCTCCGGGAGATTCGCGGTTTTAAGTTCGCCTCTGATTTCTTCTTCGCTCGCGCCGGAAAGAGCAGGGGTAAGCGCTTGGTATCCAAGCACGTGCGCGGCCCAGCCAAGATGCGTCTCCAGAATCTGACCGATATTCATACGTGAAGGCACACCGAGCGGATCCATCACCAAATCAACCGGCGTGCCGTCTGGCAGATACGGCATATCTTCTTCCGGCAACACCCTTGCGATAACTCCTTTGTTGCCATGACGCCCGGCGATTTTATCACCGGCGCCGATTTTGCGGACTTGCGCAACCTCAATCTGGATACTTTTAATAATGCCTGGGGGAAGTCTGTCGCCCCTATCACGTTCAAAAATTTTTACATCCACCACCCTTCCTCTCTTGCCGTGAGGCAAGGTGAGAGAGGTATCTTTAATGTCCCGCGCTTTTTCGCCAAATATCGCGCGTAAAAGCCGTTCTTCGGAAGTAAGATCGCTTTCGCCCTTTGGAGAAATTTTGCCAGCAAGTATGTCTCCCGCCTTAACATACGCCCCTATCCTAATAATTCCTTCTTCATCAAGATTGCGTAGTTTTTCTTCGGAAACATTTGGGATATCGCAAGTTGTAACCTCTGGCCCTAATTTGGTCTCGCGCACATCAAGCGTGAAATCTTCTATATGAATAGAGGAGAAAGCGTCTTCGCGGACAACCTTTTCTGAAACAACGACGGCATCTTCAAAATTATGCCCGCGCCACGAAAGAAAGGCGGTCAGCACATTGCGTCCAAGAGCTAACACGCCCTTATCCACCGATGACCCGTCAGCAATCACATCGCCGGCTTTAACTTTGTCCCCCGGCTTAACAAGGCATTTTTGATGAATAATCGTGTACTGATTAGATCGCTTGAAGTTAGTTAAAGGATAGTCAATTTTTCTTGTCCCTTTTTGTTTGGAGCTTGTTGGTTGGGATTTGGTGCTTATGACGATGTGTTCAGCATCGGCATTTATCACCTCCCCCTCCTCTTCCGCCACCACAACCAATCCCGAATCCTGCGCCACTCTCTCCTCAAGACCAGTGCGCACATACGGCGCCTGCGGACGGATGACCGGCACGGCCTGCCTCTGCATATTGGAACCCATGAGCGCCCGGTTTGCATCGTTATGCTCAAGGAATGGGATAAGCGCCGTTGCCAAAGATATGGCCTCTTGTTCTGAAACATCCACATACTGAACTTTGCTCTTTTCAATAAAGCCGGGTGTGCCGCGGATGCGCGCGCGTATTTGACGGCCTAAAATTTTGCTGCTGCGATCGGTTTTCACTTCGGCTGAAGCGATATTCACGCGCTCTTCCTGATGCGCGTTTAAGTATTTTATTTCTTCAGTTATTATGCCGTCTTTCACCTTAAAGTATGGCGCCTCTAAAAAGCCGTAGTCGTTAAGACGGGCATACGAAGACAAATATCCGATAAGGCCTATGTTAGGACCCTCGGGTGTCTGAATCGGGCAAATCCTGCCATAGTGCGATGGCTGAACATCGCGCACTTCAAAACCGGCGCGCTCGCGCGTAAGTCCTCCCGGCCCGATTGCTGAAAGACGGCGCTTATGCTCCAGTTCAGACAATGGATTAGTATTGTCCATAAACTGCGAAAGCTGTCCGGTTGTGAAAAATTCCCGCACAATCGCCATCACCGGACGGGCATTGATCAACTGTGAAGGTGTCAACGTTGCAGGATCTAGGGTTGACATTTTGTCACGGATAATTCTTTCTGTGCGGGTTAAACCCACGCGTAAACGATTTTGGAGCAACTCGCCGGCAGCCCTAACGCGCCTATTCCCCAAATGATCAATGTCATCGGGATGAGCTTCGGGGTCGTTATTCATGCGGATGATTTCGCGCATTACGCCGATTACATCTTCGACATGGAGGACGCGATCGGTTTTGGAATAACTATCTCCTTGATCCCTCCCACCCCCACTCGCCTCGCCTTCGCTTCGGCGAAGCTGGCCCCCGTGGGAGGTCGTATCCAGTCTCTGGTCCATCTTCCATCTGCCTACCCTTGAAAGATCATAACGTTCAAAATTAAAAAACATATTCTCAATCAGCTGCTTTGCGTTGTCTACGGTCGCAAGATCCCCCGGACGAATCCTCCGGTATACTTCGATCAGCGCTTCGTTGCGGTTTTTTGCCTGGTCGCGTTTAAGTGTTTCTTCAATATATGAAATGTTCGCGTCTTTATCTACATCCTTAAAAAGCTTACGGATCTCTTCATCTTTCTCCACGCCAAAAGCGCGGATGAGTGTTGTAGCTGGAACTCTCCGCTTTCTGTCTATCTTCACACCGATAACTCCGGAGTTATCTGTGTCAAACTCAAGCCATGCGCCGCGATTCGGAATGACTTTTGCCCCAAAAAACTGCTTTCCGCCGTACCAGATGGAAGTGAAAAAGGCCCCCGGCGAACGAATGAGTTGAGAGATAACAATGCGCTCAACCCCGTTCACAATAAAAGTGCCGCGCACAGTCATCATCGGAAAATCGCCTAAATAGACTTCCTGCTCTTTTATCTCGCCGGTGCGCTTATTGAGCAGAGCGATTTTCACGCGCAAAGCAGCTTCATACGAAGCATTGCGGTCGCGCGCGGTTATTTCAGTGTATTTGGGCTCATCAAGCTTGTAATCAAGAAAACGCAACTCAAATTCCTTTTCGTTGTAGTCTTTGGTTGGAGAGATTTCGTCAAAAAGTTCGCGTAGGCCCTTCTCCCAAAACCATTGGTAACTTTCGCGCTGAATAGCCAAAAAGTTGGGAAAGTCAAGTGTTCGATATGAGTGTTTTGTAAAATTTTTAGTGCGCATAAAAACAATACACGCCTCATCACCTTACGATATTATGAGGTTTTCATAAAAATATTCAATTTACACGCAATACCCGCTTTTCACAGGGTTTAGTGTTTAAGCAAATATAAAGCTATCTTACGCGAAAGCCAAAAAAGTGTCAAGCCCTGTAATGACCTTGCCCACCAGTCCATCCGCCAGTTGGCGAAGGGGCTGTAGCGATTAATCCGCCGCAGATAGATTTTATTCTTCTTGCGGCTCCGCAGTTGACGAAGGAGTCGGCTCAAGCTTTTCCTCTTCTTCCCCGCCTCTCTGCTCGAGCGGCTGCTCAATACGCTCTTGCGGCGGCTGCGCCGGCGGCACTATCTCGGCTAACGCCTCTTTGCCGGCGCGGAGATTTTTAAGAATGCTCTTCACCTCTTCGTTATCTGGATTCAGCTCGTAAATCCGCTCGAACTGCTTAATCGCTTTGTCGCCATTGCCAAGTTTATCATAAGAAAGACCCAGGAAATAACGAGCGTTGGAGAAAGTTTCGCTTAAGCTAACCACGCGCTCCAATTCCTCGCGGGCTTTATCTGTTTGACTATCAAGATAATAAAGCAAGCCAAGCTGATAGCCAACTCCGGTATCAAGAGGATTGAGATTGCGCGTTTCAAGCGTTTTTTCAATGGCAAGCGTGCGATTGCCTTGCCGTTCATATACCTGCGAGGCCAAAAAGTGCGCAGGCGAATAATCGCCTTTCAGGGCAATAGATTTCTGCAGGGCTTCCAATGCCTTGTTAAGAGCATCGGCGCGTTCGCCCTGCAATTTTCCGATTTCATCTTGATTGGCCTTGGCGTCGGCTTGAGTTAAACGAGCTATTTGCGCTTGGGTGCGATCCGCCGAACGCACATAAGCGCGGGCAATGCTTAGAAACTCCGCCGGATTTTTGGGGTTAAGTTCAGACGCCTTTTTGTAATTGTCTATCGCGAATCTATCGGCTCCGCCTACTATCGCCACATTGTCTTCATATACAGCCGCAAGCTGGCGCCAGTTCAAAGGATCGGACGGGTTTACCTTTACTGCCTGCTGGCCGGCCTGAATCTGGCTCTGCAAGATAACCTGATATCTCTGCTGTAATTGCGCGGTATCAATGTCCTGACTATTCAGAACTTCCTGCGCGCGCAAAGTCAAAAGCTGCGCAAATGTACGCCAGTATTTATCCTGTGAGTTATCAAGATTTACTGCGAGCCCCACCTTGCTCATTGCTTCGTCTATGTTCTGCCCCTTATCATAAGCCTGCACGCCAAAAGCATGATAGACTGAAGCAATATAGCGCTGGCCCTGCCAATATACTCCGACAACGACAATTACTATAAGTACAATAATCGCTAGCGACAAAGCAAAGGTTCTCTGCGGGGTCTGTAGAAGCGAAAATTCGAAGTCTTTAACCACTCCCCCAATCCGCAAAGCGGCAAGAACAAGCCCGGCGAAAAGAAAAGTAAAGAGCAAAATAGAAAAATTAACCGGATAATAAAACCAAGATGCTAGTAGAAACAGAAAACTCACGAAGGAAATGAGTGCAATTTTTTCGGCCCCGGAAGACCCGACTTGATACGAGGACGCACTAGAGGGAGAACTCTCCCCTTGAGTCCCTTCGTTTCCCTTTGGTCTCGCTAGTGTTGCTACGCCCTTAAATCCGGCCCAGATAAACATCCCAAGGTACACAAGCAAACTTCCCATACCTAGCCCCCCAATCGTCACGAGCAAGCTTGGCATCGTCGAGAAACCTTGCGCGAAACGCACGCCCCAGAAAGCTGTGTTATTCAAATCAATGGAACGATGTATAAGATACTCATAGAGAAAGGTTGCCGGGCCCGAACCAAAAAGGCCGCTGGTTACCCCCGAACTCAAAGTTCCTCTGGCAATATCAAGGGTTGCGCCAAAACTTGGCCGCACTTCCGCCGGCAGTTGGACAATCTGGGAAATCGGCGGATGGACAAAGAAAAGAATCGCCACAATGACCATGAGGACCAAGGGGAGACCGAATTTCGGAGCCAACATTGCGCCCTGCGCTTCCTCTCTACCACCCTCCCAACCTCCCTCCTTCGCAAGGAGGGAGGGGTTCTCGTTCCCCTCCTTACGAAGGAGGGGCGGAGGGGTGGTAGTCCGTCGCGAATGCATCACCTGCCACGCCACCACCAGCGCCGAAGCGAACAGAATACCTAGCCAGACATAATTAAAATTCACCAAGATTAAAATTAGAGAAAGGACTGCCGCGCAGAAGGAAAAGACTCCTTTCAGAACTCCTGAAAGCTTAAAACTTGTTAAAAGCGCCACAATCATCACCAATCCAGAAGCCAAGAATATCGCCAAACTCTGCACCGTGCCGATTGGGTTGAAACTTACGGCTTTGGTGAAATCAAACGGCAGAATGAATATGCCAAAAAATTGCAGAAGAGAATATACGGACAGCAAAAATAGCGAGATGCTGAAGAATAAAAGCGCCTTAATTAGATCGCCAATCTCGCGCAGAAATACCGGCACAAGCAAAAATGCCAAGCCGTAAATTAAGAAATTCAAAAAACTGTCGGGCGAAGTGAGATTGCCCCACCACGACAGCTGCGGCGCGCCGGATAACGCGCTTGATATGCCGGAAATAATCAAGAACGCTATGCCCGCAAGCCAAAATCTGCCTTTTGGCAAAGATAGCCTTCCGGTGTTTAGCGTTTCTGCAAGCAAGGCGCCGAAAGCGACGAAAACCAGCCCCACAGCGAGTGTAGTCTTGTTCTCCGCCACCGGAAAAGCGGTTAACGGCAAGAAAAATACTGGGATGAGCCCAAAGAGAAGATATATGCATATCTTCCCGACTTTGCCCCAAATTGTGTTGGCCATATGGTTTTTGTGATTTTTATTATTGGTAAATTCTATTATAACAGGTGATATCTATTTATGTAAATGTTGATAATATTCGCAGAACTGACGATATCTATCTGAAACGTATGCTTAGGCCTGCATTATAATCCTGTAGTATTTGTTCAGGGGTGCGCGCATATTGATACACCCTGAAGTCATCTATCTTGCCGTCAAAGTTATTCGTGGTGGTGCCAGCAATAAGCAGATTGCTGGTGTCTGTTCCTGCTGGAGCTCCTACTCCGTTGGTGGAAACTGCTTTTTGGATGCCGTCTATATAAATAGTAAGTTCGTCGTCAGCGTCGTCTTCGTAGGTTACGGAGATATGATGCCAGATGTTTGTTTGGATGGCTGATGTGGTCGTGGCGGAGGCATCTGTGGTGGCAAGGTCTAGTGAGGCGGCGATGTCCAGATAGCCGTTGGAGAGGTTGGCTACTTTAATATATCTGTTGTTGCCTTTCCAGACGATTTGGCCCTGACTGCCCTCTCCGGCGTTGTCTGCGTTGATCCAGGCAGAGAAGGTTACTGCGTCTTGTAACCCTATATCAAAGTCAATGGGGTTGGTGTTGGTTAC
>CAZDDE010000003.1:0-44259 GCA_964504205.1 uncultured Candidatus Saccharibacteria bacterium | reverse complement strand
TTGGTTACGGTGATGACATCGTCTGTGCCGTCAAAGTTAAGAGCTGTGCCGTACTGGCCTATTGTGGTTGTTGCTCCTGTGATGGTGCCGTCATTGGAGATATTGGTAGCGTCGTAGGCTGTGCTTCCTGAACCTTCATCCATCTTGTAGTGAGCGACTGGTCCTCCGCGGTTGTAGAGATAGCGGATTTCGGCCGCAGAGAGGGCACGGTTGTAGACGCGGACATCGTCGATTTGGCCGTCAAAGTAGCTTCCGCCATCAGATTCAGAGGCAATGCGTAGCGCAACGGCATTGGATAAATCACCAATGCTTCCAATTGTTCCTGTGTCTGTGGCAGAATCTCCTTTGCCGTTGATATAGATCTCGCTGTTTGCCTCAGAATCTTGATCCCAGACCACCACGAAGTGGTTCCAACTAGTAGAAGTAAAGGCGCTTGTTGAAGTAAGCGAGTATTCATCGGTGCCGTCTGATACTTCGAAAATGACATTGTCGTTTGTGGCATCAAGATACACAATGTACCCCGCGTCGGTGTTTGTGGAAAGGCTGTTTCGTTTAGCCAAGACTACATCGTCTGAAGTTGCTGTATCTCTGTTAAACCATCCTGCGATAGTAAAATCACTTAAATCGCCAAAATCCAAGATTGTATTGTCTGCCACGTTTATCAAGTCATCCGTCCCATCAAAATCCAGCGCGCCTGAAGCAGTGCCTGTCGCGTTAGTGGCGTAAGTCCAGGCAGGATCATCGCTCGCAGAATCAGAGTTGGCGCCTCGTGTCCCGTCGTTGTTGGAGTCAGAAGAGTCGTTGGTGTACTGGCCTACTCCTTCCTCAAAGTTCCAGTAAGCAACAAGGCCGCGGTTGAGGTTGGATGAAGTTATTTTGCCTTCTGTGCCTCCGCCGGAGGTGAAATATCCGTTCAGGGCTTGGACGATCTGCTGGCCGAAGAAAACGACAAGGGCGATCAGGATGAGGATGATTAATTTTTTTAACATTGGGTTAATTCTGCAAAATTAGTTCGCTGTGCTCGTCGCGCTTTGCCCTTCCGTAGCCTCTGGCGCTGTGCCCTCTCGTAGCTCAGCAGAGCGAAGGAGGGAAGGAGGGCTCTCTTCTATAACCGGCTCCGTAGATGTCGCGTTGTTTTCTATTACGGGCTCGGTGCTCGTGGCGTTAATTTCTGCGATCGGATCCGTAGTCGTGCTATTCACACCCGAGTCCGTCGTCGTACTAGATACTAGCTCAATACTAGATACTTCCGTCGTTGTAGCATTGGACTCTGTGGTGCTTGTGGCATTGTTGTCTTGCGGCGTTGTGGCATTGACTTTCACCCCCACTATCCACCAATCAAAGAATATATCTTCTGTTCATGAGGCCGCCATGCCGATCGCAAGCCCTTCGCCCACTCTGCGCCCAACAACTCCCAAAGTAACCGGTTTTTCCGGGGTTATAAACACTTTATCATATATGCCAAGTATTGGCGCCGTTACTTCGGTTGAAGTCGCTCCCGCTAGAATAACGCCTTCGCCGATAGTGTCTTGCGCTAAAGTCGAAATCGCTGAACCTAGCGGATCGCCTCGCTCAATCACTAATCTTCCGGTTACAAGTTCTGTAAAACGCGCAAATCCATCGCTGATTTTCGCCCCAAGCGAAATAAACGAATCTTTCAAACTTGCCAGGAAACCGCTCGCGTCCTGACCACCTACGGGAGGGAGGAGCTCTCCAGCAGTGTCTGTGCTCGTGGCAGAGGCAATACCTCCCATCTCGTCAAGGCGAATCTCCAACGCGGCAACCCTCGTCTCCAGCGAATCATATTGATTCGCCAATTCTTTAACGCCCGCAAGAGTAAATGCCGCCAAGTCATACAGCGAAATGCCTTGTTTTGTCTTGGCTATAATCTCTTTGGGGGACTTTTCTACGATAAAGCCGAGGCGCTTATCCTGTTTTGTGGCTGAAGGATCATAGACCGGATCCGTATTTTGGGAATCTGAATACTGTACGGCTCCGTTATTTAACACATCGCTCTTGTAGTTATACCGAGCTATCGGCATGGCCTTTATTTTCTCCAAAACGCTCTCGTAATCCTCCTCATCAAAGTATTCTATATTCGTTTTGTACTCTTCTAGCGAGTAAACATCCCAGCCATCGGCAATAGCGCTTCCCATTCCTTGGGCAATTGCGACAGGTTGGGCTGGTTCCGCTATCCGGCCTATACCGATATTTCCTCTTGTATCAATGCTCAAAAGGGTATCGCCGGTTGTGTTCGCCAGTTTGAGCACTTGATTGCCGGTTGATTCATCCAGCTTAAATGTAAAGCCGGGAGAAACCTCTGTTTCCGGACTAATATCCGCATATCCCAGATCCAGAAATACCAATATACTGCTTGTAGCAGTTGCGCTTGAAATGGAAAATGGCTCAAGTGCTACGCCAATAGTATGCCCGTCCTTTGTTGCTTTCATTGCGTAACCTGGCGTTGAGCTAGCGGAAGTAAGACGATCGCCAATATCTATGGGGCCGTTTTCTCCGCTCACTTTAACCGGCACGCGGCCGGCAATGGCCATGCGCACCGCGTCTTCTCCCTCGTACTCTGCGCCCATCGTAAGGTGCGGCGCTGTGGAAACAACGCCGATAATGTTTTTCTGATACGCCCTAGAGCTCTTTTCTACTCTTGTGGAGGTTGCATTACTTGGAGCGATTAACTCGCCCGGCTCTATCTTGCCAATCTGCGAATCAACAACTTTTATCCATTCCGCTATGTCAATTGCTCCGCCGGTGCGCGATGTAGCGTAAATGTTTCCAGCAGTCCGTGATGCGTTTGCGCACTGCACGGCTGTATTGCACACTGCAAGCGCTTTTCTCACGATGCCAACATTCCCCGTTGCTTCCACAATAACTACCTTTTGGCCGTCTCTTGTTTGGATAGTAAACAAATTAGATGAAGATGGAGTTGCAGTGAAGTACCAATAATCGCCCACGGCATGACCATTGCGATTATCAAACTTAAATGTTACTCCGTTGCTTGCAGTAACTCCTGATTCCTTAATCGCCACGCCAGTAGCGATCCATGCTACGCCGCCGTCTTGCGATACCCTGACGGTATCAACATCTCCGGAGTTGCCGTCAATCTGTATCAGGTAATCCAAACTTGCTGTGCCGGAATAAATACCACCGGAAGTAAAATCGTTAAGACCGGGGCCGGCAGTATAGGTTATACTGCTTATAACAGTACTGCTCGCGCTGAAATTCCACCTGTCGCCATAAATATGCCCTGTTGTAGCCGCGCTCGCCTGAAGGCCAATGCCTATATTCTGCATCGCGCCGGTAATTTCTCGCTTTGCTGCTATCCAGGAAGATCCTCCGTCGTGAGAAACACGGGCGGTGTCTGGATTTGTGCCGTCAATTTCAAGCGCAAAACTTGTGCTCGCGGAGCAAGAGCATGGTCCTGTTACGGAAAGATCATTAAGTCCCAGTGATCCTTTTGTGAATGAAGCCGCGGAGGGAATGCCTGTGGAAGCATTTGTAATAATTGTCTGCCCGCTCGTCTCAAATGCTTCTATACTGCCTGTATCTAAATCTCGCGTGTAGATAAACCGCTGGCCGGTGAGAAGTTCCACCTGACGGATGGCTCCGTACATATCAACATTGATTTCTCGGCCCACCTTCTCGTTCCTGCTCCAAAAAGAAAACGGATTTTTATAACTAGGATCAGGAGTAAACAACGAGTTCCTGTGCGGAGAGAGAACAGTTTGGTTCCCGACCTCGTCACGAACAACTAACTCCGCGTTATTGCTGGTGCTGGTGGCGTATAAAAGAATTCCGTCGGTAATAGAGGCGGTGGGCGGGTTATCAGTATGCTTAATAGCAAGCACATTGGTGGAGGTTGCGGTGGCGCTCGTGCCCCACTCGCCGGTGCCTATGCCAACATTGCCGTTCGCTGTTACCGTAAAGACGGTTCCCCTATCTCCGAGAACTTTAAACCCGTTATATGTAGTGCTTGCGCCTTGAATATCTACTATCACCCCGCCCGTTCCTTGCGTGCCAAGGGTAAGGTCTTCAACATGATTTGCGTCTCCCGCAAGAATTTTTAACGGTCCCTCGCTCGTAATATATGAAGTTCCTGTGTTGAGGAATTGAATATCGTAATCAAAACCGACATCTCCTCCAACATTAACAGCGAGCGGCTTGCCTATCTCCACAGTAGCGGCTCCCACTTTTACCCCTGGCAACTGGCCGGAACTAACAGTCGGCCCCACCAGCTCAACTCCTCCCCGACCAGTTAACACAACGTTGCCATCGGCATCAACAAAAAGGTCTTGGGCTCGTTCATCGTCATCATAGACACGCATGTGGTCAATGAAAAAGTTTGGGGAGTCGGTATCCTGTCTAATCTGGAATTGAATGTAGTCAATGGCATCTAAGCCAGTGGTAGAGGTAGCTGCAAGATTAACTTCTTCGTATTGCCACTTATTGATTTCTTTGATGGTGATATTGTGGGTGGTCGTGCCGCTGCCTGAATCGTGCAGGTTAAAGTTAATAATTTGATCTGTTGTGGTTGAGGTTTGGGTAGAAAGAATCCAGAAAGATAACCTTTCGTACGATGACCAGTCTTGAGTTGACGCAGGTGTTTTGCGGACATGGTCATATTGAGCTTTTGAGCCAGTGGAAGAAGCTGACTCGCCTTCTGTAGTATCTATTTTCAGAGCTTGAGTGCCCACTTTTGGTCTCCTGCCTGAATCTGTGGAAGTGGCCGCGGAGACTACAGTGTTTGTTGCATTAGAAACCCAGTCTGTTACTACTCCTTCAAAGTCAGCTACGAGATTGGTGTTAAAATCGCCATAGGCAAAGATACCCGTTGCATTAATGCTAAGCATGCTCGTTGGATTGGTCGTCCCAATTCCCACAAAGCCATCCACGCCAATGGTTAAGCCCGAAGATGTCGCCGAGAAGGAACCAGCTAGAGGCGTGATTCTAAATTTGTCGGCATCAGAATTGTCTAACCCAAATTTCCATGTCGTAACTTCGGAAAGTTGAAGTTGAATCATTGCGTCTCCTACGTCATTGTTATTTATCACTAAAGTTGTGCTTGCGGAACTTCCGGAGCTGATGGTGAGGAGATGTTGTGGCGTGGTGTCCCCGATACCAACGTTGCCAGCGTCAGTAAGTACCATCTTAGTACCTGTGGTTCCAGCTTGTTTATAAAACCCTAAATTGTCGGCTGCCCCAATTAGGTCAACTCTATCGGTAAGCATAACCCAATCTGCGTTTGCAGGCCCCAGAACATTAAAACCTGCACCCTGTCCCGCGACAGTACTCTCTATTGCTACCTGCCTACCAGCATCTGTTTGTACGTGCACAATATTCCCCGGCGCCGTCGTCCCTATTCCCACAAAGCCTGATGGCAGGATAGTAATACCGGAAGATGTTGCGGTGAAGGAGCCGGCTGGTGTGATTCTGAACTTGTCGGCATCGGAATTGTCAAAACCGAGATACCATTTATCGGTGCCAATGTCTTCAAAAATAATATAAGGATCATTGCCGCTGGTATTGTTGATAGCTAAAGTAGAGGATGCGGTAATTTGCTCGGTGGAGATGACGGAGAGAGTTAAGGTTCCCGCACTCAATGACCAGGTGCTTGCCGCATTGCCGGTTAAGGTTAGTGCCTGTGAAGCTCCGCCTGCAACTGTCAATGCTCCTCCAGCTGGGCCAGTGATACTGGCAGCTCCATCGGCATCAACAAAGGTTATGTCGCCTACTGATGAGAACTGAATAGAATCGGTGCCGTTGCCGATTTCTAATTGTGCCGATGGAGAGGAATCACCTATGCCGACGAGGCCGTTGCTTGAGACATAGAGATCACTGGTGCCGACGACGAGGCCATCGTCAATAGTGGTTGTGGCATTGACATGCAGGGCGCTGCTGGGATTCGTCGTCCCAATTCCAACAAAACCATTGACGCCAATGGTGAGGCCGCTTGATGTGGCCGTGAAGGAGCCAGCTGGTGTGATCCTCAACTTGTCGGAGTCGGAATTATCAAAACCAAGGTACCAGCGGTCAGTGCCAATGTCTTCAAAAATAATATAAGGATCATTGCCGCTGGTATTGTTGATAGCTAAAGTAGAGGATGCGGTAATTTGCTCGGTGGAGATGACGGAGAGAGTTAAGGTTCCCGCACTCAATGACCAGGTGCTTGCCGCATTGCCGGTTAAGGTTAGTGCCTGTGAAGCTCCGCCTGCAACTGTCAATGCTCCTCCAGCTGGGCCAGTGATACTGGCAGCTCCATCGGCATCAACAAAGGTGATGTCGCCGACAGTGGAGAAACGAATCGCATCGGTGCCGTCGCCAAGTTCAAGTCTTCCGGCAGGATTGGTCACCCCAATTCCTACAAAGCCATCTACGCCAATGGTCAAGCCGCTCGATGTCGCCGAGAAGGAACCAGCTAAGGGAGTGATTCTGAGTTTGTCTCCATCGGAATTGTCAAAGCCAAGGTACCATCGGTCAGTGCCAATGTCTTCAAAGATGATGTACGGATCATTGCCGCTGGTATTGTTGATAGCTAAAGTAGAGGATGCGGTAATTTGCTCGGTGGAGATGACGGAGAGAGTTAAGGTTCCCGCACTCAATGACCAGGTGCTTGCCGCATTGCCGGTTAAGGTTAGTGCCTGTGAAGCTCCGCCTGCAACTGTCAATGCTCCTCCAGCTGGGCCAGTGATACTGGCAGCTCCATCGGCATCAACAAAGGTGATGTCGCCGACAGAGGAAAACTGAATAGAATCGGTACCGTTGCCAATTTCTAATTGTGCAGATGGAGAGGAATCACCGATGCCGACGAGGCCATTACTTGAGACATAGAGATCGCTTGCGCCAACGACGAGGCCATCATCAATAGTGGTTGTGGCGTTGACATGCAGAGCAGTGCTGGGATTCGTCGTCCCAATACCGACAAAACCATTGACGCCAATGGTTAAGCCCGAGGAAGTTGCCGAGAAGGAACCTCCTTGGGCAATACGGAATTTATCAGAGTCAGAGTCGTCGACGCCGAGGCGCCAGGCGGAGACAGAGTTAGTCTGAAAATCAACGTACGGATCAAAGCTAGTAGTTGAAGCATTATTAATAGTAAGCACAACATCCGCGCCCGCGCCGGCGTCGTAGCCCGCGCGGTTGTGATTTAGCTCAAAGCGCCCGGCGGGACCAGTTGTGCCAATGCCGACTTGCCCCGTACTGCTTACGAACATTCTGACAGGATCTCCTGTCGCGTACATATCGCGCATAAAGAAGTTGTTCTTGGCAACCGTACTTGCCGCAGACGCGTTCACATCCGTGCCGATAAGATAGACTTCTTGCGGATCGGTGCCCAAGGCCGCCGCGTCCGGAAAGCCCTTAAACCAAATTCCCGTTCCCATACTATGCGATCCCGGACCAGTAACCATGTTATGCGCGTTTGAAATAGTCAGAGCTGTCCAGCCAAAATGATGATCGTAAGTGCCGTCCAGCGCGCGACCGCCATGATCGGCAAGTTCAAGCATGGAAAGAGGGTTGGTCGTGCCGATGCCAACAAAGGCGTTGTCGTTTTTGGGAGGAACAAGGGTTATTCCCGTGGTCGTTGCCGCAAAATTCGTGCTTTGCGTGATACGCAAGAAATCAGAGGAATCACCCGAGGGATTATCTAATCCGATCACCCAACGCGTTGTGCCGCTATCCTGAAAAAGAATGTTCGGATCGCCGCCGGCGGTGTTGTTCATCGCAAGAGTAGTTGTAGCAACTATATTGCTCCCCGCAGCCGCGGCAATCGTTAAATTGCCGCTGGATTGAACAATAGAACCGTCGGAAACAGTAAGCGTTGATCCGGCAATAAAGGAACCATCAGTATATATACTGCCCTCCACTCCAACCGTTCCAGCGACAAAAAGATCATCACCGTTTATGGCGAAACCGGCGTTAGCAAGAGTTTCAGTAATGGAAGTTGCCGCCCCGATTATCGCGTTATTGTTTATAACAATAGAATGATTCTGGCTAATTGAAGCGTCAGGATTGGTAACTCCTATTCCTAAGTTACCTGAACTATCAAGCGTGATCCCGCTTGTTGTCGCGTTAAACGCACCGCCAAGAGGAGTGATCCTAAAAATATCGCGATCGGAGTCGTCAAAACCAAGCCGCCAGCGGTCTGTTGATGCCGACTGCAATCGAATATACGGATCAAACGCCGTGGTTGAAGCATTATTGATCGTGAGGATAACATCGCGGCCAGCACCGACAACGCTGTTGCCAGTCGCGTTATCCTGAATTTCAAGACGGCTCGACGGCGTAAGCGTGCCGATGCCCAGCAACTTATCAGCGGTATCGTTGTCCCAAAAAAGCTGATCGTTATCTTCGGTCTGCCCTCCGCCAGCGCCGGCAAAAATCACAGATCCCTGTACAAACGGCGACTGGGTAATCGTACCGATAAGATTGCCGTAAATAGTGCCGTCCACTTCAAGATTTCTTTCTATATACACGTCTCCATCGCCGATCATTTGGGTAGTCGAGGCATTCGTAACATCATCGCCAAAATATGAGATCCCCCCAATAACATGCAGACGGCCCTGTGGATTAGTCGTGCCCAAGCCAATATTTCCGCTTGAACCCCTAATTGTTATGCCGGATGTCGTCGCGTTAAATCCTCCATCGGCGATGCGAAATATATTGCTGTCAGAATGATCAACTCCAACGCGCCACCTCGTTGTGCTTGCTGTCGCAAAGGCGATGTACGGATCAAAGCTCGTCGTTGAAGCGTTGTTGATCGTAAGCACCACATCCTGCCCGGCGACTCCAAGGCCAGTGTCATTGTCTTGAATTTCAAAAATAGACGCTGGCGCGGCATCGGGAGTATTGATGCCGATGCGATTATTTCCCGCGTCAACAAAAAGCATGTACTGGCGGCCTGCGGATTCAAGCCGAAAATCTATATCGCGGCCCTGTTCATTAAATATAGTCGTTCCGCCGGCAAGAACTTGAAAAATATAATCTTCAGTATTGGAGTTGCCGATAGAAAGGCGGCCGGAAGGACCGGTAACGCCGATTCCGGTGTTTCCGGAGGCATCAAGAGTAATGCCGGAGCTTGTGGAGTTGAATGCGCCGCCTTGTGCTATGCGAAATTTATCCAAATCAGAATCGTCAACACCCAGACCCCAGCGCGTTGTCGTAGCGGTTTGAAAATTTATAATAGGATCACCATCTCCAATGTTTATAGAAAAAGCGCTGGCGGAAACATCGAAATTAAATGGGGCGCCGGCAACGGTTGAAGCGCCGAGCGCAAGATCATCGGCAATTGCAGTAAGATATGTAAAATCTCCCCCATCAGTAAATAATCCTGCTGCTCCTCCACCAATATCTCCCCAGGTTGAACCGTTATATCCCTCGAAACTACTCGCGGCGGTATTAAAACGGAACATACCTGCAGCTCCTGTTGGCCGCTGGGCGTTTGTTCCGGCAGGAATCAAAATTGCGTCGGTGCCTCTTATGTCCAAAGAGACAGACGGCGACGTGGCGCCAATTCCAACGTTTCCTCCATCGGCAATAGAAAAAACGGTCCTGCCATTATCCTGAAAACGGACAATGTCATTCACGCTCTGCTGATCCACAATCAGGCCGATTTTGCCGACGTTCGTGCGCAGTTCAAGAGTTGCCGCCAGCATATCGCGCGGCAAAGAAACATTGCCGTTGACAATGTTATTGGTAACATAATTGATTATATCACTGCTTTGCCCCTGCTCGTAGGTGAGCCCCGAACGCAAACTGACTATATCTTTTTTAAGAGCTGAAATGTCCCCCTGAATAGTTAAAACGTCGGAGTCAGCTATTTTTTCAATTTCTTTTTCAACTTCTTTTTCTATCTCCTTGATTGGAATAATGCGCACGATGCGCTGGGGTCCTTCTCTTGTCGCGCCAACAACTGGCGCGACAATCTGCGTTATTTTTCCCGGTTTTTCCTTGCCCTTAGCTTGCTGAAGGGTCGCTAATTCTTCAACGGCCTTTCTTTGAGCACGCAGATCGCTTAATAGTTTATTCGCTTCTTCCGCGGTAAGACCAACTTCTTTGTATGGCGAATACCCCGGCACAACCTTTTGCACGATCGCGATGTAGCGATCGCCCAAAAAGCCGCTAACTTTTTGGTCCTGCGCCCCGTACCATTTAGTCACTCCTGTGAATTTTTCAGGAACAAGGTCTATCATCGCGCCTGCCTGCCTGTAGGCATGGCCCGCCTGACCGGCAAGCAGGCCCGTCGCGTTAGTGGTTTCAATGACAGAAGCGGTTAGGGTATCTTTGATACGAATCATGGCGGAGCTCGCGGTTATGCCAAGAGCTAACGCGCCGAGGGAGGCCAAAGCGGGGCGCGCGAATCGCAGAAGTTTAGCTACCGCACGCGGGCGAAAATTAAATTTCGGAAACTTTGGAGGAGCAAAATTCGGAACGTGCGGCTTCTTAACGTTGACGTTAAACTTCGGAAGAACTACTTTTACTTCGGGAATTTTTAGCTGGGGAAGTTTTATTGCCGGAAATTTAAACTTTAAGTCCGGAAACTTTATCTCTGTCTGACTACGCCAGATCTCGCGTAACGAGAGAAAATTTATACTTAACTTGAGTTTAGGTTCGTCGTCGCGACGCAGTTTTCTTCCACGCGCGCCAAGATAATTTTCAAGTTCCGATAGTTTTATGAACCAGTCGCGGCCAGTCCGTGTGCCATTTAGCTTGCCCAAACGAATTAACTGTCCCAGATAATCCTGCGCGTAACCCGAAAGACGCGACGCCTCCCGTAGATTTACGTAGTAATTATTATTTTTAACTATGTGTGAAATTATCCCTCCCAACATCTCTTGGCTCCCCTTTAATACTTACAATCTCGGCAATCCGAGATGAAATTTTGAGTATTGTTATATCTAAAATTATACCATATTTTAAATTCTGGAAACAGGTGTCAAATGTGGATAATTCTTAATGAAATTACAACAAATCTCGGAAAGGCACGCTAGAGTAAAGTAAACCCAAAAGTCAAATCTCAAAACTTAAAACCACCGCGTAAAACTAAAAATCCTGCAAAACGCTTTCAAGCAATGTGATATATCGCAAGGTTTTAAGGATTTGAGTTGTGATTTTGACTGGCACGCTGCCCGCCGACATGTCCGCCGAAGCGACAGCGAAGGCGAAAGTCTTGCGAAGGCGGGAGATTTGACTTTTGAGATAACGGCGCGCATAAAAAATCGACCAAATTGGCATACTTGCCTCGCCCCATATATCTATAGTTCTTGGTAGTTACGCCTGCTTTGAGTTTTGAAATTTGAGTTAAACGTATTCCAGATTTAGCATCTTGAGTAAATTCCTACTCACCCTGTCACGCCGGCACCATCATTTTATTGTAATTAAGCCAAATCTCGGCATTTATTTGGCGGGTCTCAACCAACAAAATTTGCTCAAGATATCGGAATATACGCGATTCGCAGTCGAAATAATTTCCGAAACATCTTCACAGCATATCTCGGACTCCCGAGATTGTGTTAGTTTACAAAAGCAAAAGTTTTCCACTTGGCAGTACTAAACTCGATGTTATAATTGTATTGATATTGGAAAATTCAAAGCTAAGAGTGTATTTTGTGTAGTGAATGTTAACTCAAACCTCAAAACTTCTACGTTCACATTGCGCGGCGTCGTGTTGCATAGTTTCTTAGTTTTAAGCTGTAGCTTTGCGAAATTTGAGTTTTGAAATTAAGGAGCAGACCTGAGATTTAGCATTATAAATATACTAAAGATATACAAACATTACTATGAAGTATTCTAAAAACATTACTAAACTTGCTAACAAAACCTATTTTACAGTGAGTGAAGTTGCGTATCTTCTTGCTGTAACACCTCCAACCTTGCGAAACTGGGATAAATCAGGAAAACTCAAAGCGAAAAGAAACCCGATAAATAATTATCGAGTTTATCGCCGTTCAGATATTGAGCACTTTATCCGCCGCATAGAGTCTGGCGGTCGCAATACACGCGATATCCTCTAACGATATCTGCATTGACTTTTGTTTGTTTGAGAGTATAACTTCGGCGTACTCTAACTCTGATTTATACAATTTTTGGCCCAGTAGAAAAAACATCTTGCGCCCCTGCTCAAGATGTTTGGTGATGAATATCGTAAGAATGTGAACGACGGACTAAAAAAAATTCGTTTGATAACAATCTCGTTTTCGCTCGCGAAATAGAAAAATAAATGGTCTCGTTAAAAGCTGTGTGTCCCGTGTTAAACTTTCAAAAGCATGCATGGGTGTCGCAGCTTTTATTTTTCTGTCAAGTGCCGTGCGCGCCTATTCTGAATATAATCCCTTTGCCTTAATCGCTAATCGTTCAAGAGACGCGCTAAGTGATAAAATTTACATGCCCGCACGGAGGAAAAAAAACGAACCGCCAACAAGCAAACTAAATCTTCTGCGATGATTATTATGCCGCACCCCCTTTCGCCAACTTTTACACTCAAGAAGACTTATTCAAGATAGCTATAACAAGTGAGATTGATGAGTTAAAAAAAGATATAAACAATCTCTAAATGCGTGGAAGTCGCAGAGCATCATATTGTTAATTAAGTAAAAACCCGGAATTTTATTACTCCTCCTTGCGTACATGTTCTTTTTTTCGTACATTGTAAATAGATCAATATGTCAACGTTACACCGGAACTTACTCCTGCGCATCCAGAATCCGTATGCCTCGACTAGACTCGGCACAAGTAAAATCTCTGACAAAAAACTGATTGCCGACGCTTTTGAATTCGCGCAAAATGCCCACGCAGGACAAAAGCGGACATCAGGAGAAGATTACATAGTCCATCCTCTCAATACCGCACTAACCCTTGCTCAAATGCGTGTTGATGCAAAAACCGTTGCTGCGGCACTTCTGCATGATGTAATTGATGACACCCCCATTACACAAGATGAACTCGAACAAAAATTTGGTAAAGAGATCGGATTTCTCGTCGAAGGAGTTTCTAAGCTTGGCAAAGTAAAATACCGCGGAGTGGAACGTCACGCCGAAAATTTACGAAAAATGCTTCTTGCCATGGCAAAGGATTTTAGAGTTGTCTTAATCAAGCTGGCTGACAGATATCACAATCTCCAAACTCTTGATGCCCTGCCTCCCGCCAAGCAAAAAAGGATCGCTCTTGAAAGTCTTGAGATATACGCCCCGCTCGCTTTTCGCTTTGGCGTAAGCGAACTGTCTAAAAAAATAGAGGACCTTGCCTTTAAGTACTGCTATCCCCAAGAATACAATACAATTCTTGAAAACGTCGAACGCCGCTATCCAGAACGCGAGAAATTCCTGGAATCCTTAAAGCCGTATATCCGATCACAACTGCTGAAAGAAGGCATAAAACCGCTTGAGATTCAAACGCGAGCGAAGCACTATTGGTCGCTCTATGAAAAGTTAAAAAAATATAATATGAACTGGGGCGCAATCCATGATCTTGTGGCGATGCGCATCATCGTCAAAAACATTGAACAATGCTACGGGACCCTTGGAATAATTCACAAACTTTGGAAACCTCTGCCCGGAAGAATAAAGGACTATGTCGCTCTGCCCAAACCAAACGGCTATCAGAGCCTGCACACCACGGTTTTTTGCCGAGGAGGAAACATTACTGAATTTCAAATTCGTACCCAAGAAATGCACGAGGCGGCAGAAAACGGTATTGCCGCGCACTGGCTATACATGGAACAAGGCAAGCCAAAACAGCACATAAAAAAAGATACAAAAAAATTTGACTGGATAAAACAAATCCGCGCATGGCAAAAAGAAATCAAAGACTCCACCGACTTTCTTGAAACCTTAAAAATAGATGTTTTTTCTGATAGGATATTCGTCTTCACCCCAAAAGGAGACGTGATAGATCTGCCGGAAGGAGCAACGCCGGTGGATTTTGCTTACGCCATTCATAGCTCCCTCGGCGATAAATGCGCGCAGTCTAAAGTAAATGGAGATATTGTTGCCTTAAACTGCCATCTTAAAAACGGTGATATGGTTGAAATAATAAAAGACGAGCATAAGCATCCTTCCCGCGACTGGCTTAATTTTGTCAAAGCAAGCACGGCCCGTTCGCATATTCGAGCATATCTCAAGCAGACAAGGCGCGAAGAAAAAATAAAAGAAGGCGAAGATTTAATCAACAAAGAACTTGAACGCCTTGGTCAGCCCTTATGGCGCGCAATTAGTGAAGAAAGCCACCAAAAGGTTCTGCATAATCTGCCCTATCGAAATGAGCAAACCTTGCTTGCGGCTGTTGGCGAAGGAGATGTTTCCGCATATAGAGTTATAAGATATGCGGTCAGCGAAAAAGAAATACTTGCCCAGCGCGCCATTCCGCAGGTCGCCCAAACCACTAAAAAAGAGACGGGGTATTCGGGCGTAAACCTTGCCGGTTTATCTGGCATGAGTACGCGCATTGCTTCATGCTGCTCCCCTCTTCCAGGCGAAAAAATTCAAGCATACATAACCAAAAGCGCTTATGCCGCTATACATAAAGATATCTGTTTAAACTTTAGACGGCTTACCGCTAAAAATCCGGGCCGCCTAATTCAAGCTTCGTGGCGGGCGATGAAAGGAGCGCGGTTTGTGAAAATAAAAATCGCGGCATATGACCGCGTGGGCCTTCTTCAGGAAGTAAGCTCTGCGATATCAAATATGGGAATTAACATGCTCAACATCTCCGCCGATCAGGAAAATGGCTCTGCTAAAATTTCTCTGGCTCTAGAAGTATTTGACATTGACCAGCTTCGTCTCCTGATGAATAATCTCGAGAAGATAAAAGGCTTACGGGAAGTTAAGAGAGTATAACTTTATTTATCCAATCCAGCATCTGCCCCTTGCTCGGGAACTCTACAGAGAGTTTTGTGCGCCGGCCTACGCGGGAGAGCTGAACATAGTGCGTGCCAACAGCGTCTTTTATTCTTTCGGCAAGATCCGTAAGCTCCGCGTCTTTATGCACAATCGCTCCGGCGGCTTTTAGTCCAGACTTTTCCGAAAGAAGCTCTTTTGCCCGCAAGCTTGCTACACCCGAAGATATATGCCGGCTGACCATCTCCTGAAAAAGACTGCGCTGTTTTTCGGGGTGTTTTTCGAGCATCAAAAGATAGCGCGAGTTAGCCATAACGACTGTGCCTTCTTGTATTGCCTTGAGCATATCATCAGGCAGTCTTAGCATCCTAATTGCATTAATAATCACCGGGTGACTCCTGCCCACATGCTTAGCCATTTCATAAGAGCTCATTTTAAACTCTTTGTTTAGCCGCTCATACGCCCGCGCTTCTTCCACGGGATTTAAGTTCTGCCGCTGGATATTTTCTATTACTGATAGTGCCAGCTTTTCGGGAGTAGTAGTTCTTCGCCTAATCACGACCGGAACCCTCGGCAGGTTCGCCGCCTGCGCCGCGCGCAGTCTTCTCTCTCCAGCAATAAGTTCGTACTCAACATCGCGGCCGGTTGGCGTGTCCTTTTCTATTTTAGTCACAATTAACGGCTGGAGAATCCCGACTTGCTTAATTGATTCCGTAAGGTCATGCAGCTCTTTTTCGTCAAACTCTTTGCGCGGCTGAAGGGGGTTTGGTTTAATCTTTTCAACTTCAATCATAAAAACGCTTTCTGCAGGCGAAACGCGATCGTCTTTTCCTCTGTCCCTGTGCTGTGGAATTAAAGATTCTAAACCTCGCATCGTTTTATTACTTCTTCGGCAAGCTGCCTATAGGCGCGCGCGCCGTAAGAAGAAGAATTAAATTGCAAAATCGTCTTCCCATGTCCTGGCGCTTCCGCGATCTCCACGTTTCTTGGAATGACCGCGTCAAAGACATATCCGGGGAAATTGCGCCGCACTTCTTTGGCAACTTCCCTATCTAGTTTATTTCTCTTATCATACATCGTTAAGACTGCGCCGAGAATGTTTATATCTTTTGACAAATTAGTTCGTATCATATCAACACTTTCCAAAAGCTGCGCCAGTCCCTCCAAGGCATAATATTCGCATTGCACTGGTATGATTAGATCGTCGGAAGCAACGAGGCCATTCAAAGTAAGTAGTCCCAAACTTGGCGGACAATCAATAACAATAAAATCATAATCGTGCCGCAATTTTGTAAGGGCGTCATCCAGTCTGAATTCGCGGTTTTTCATATTGACAAGTTCAACTGTCGCTCCGGCAAGATCAAACGAGGCAGGCAAAAGATAAAACCCGAAAAGATCGGTGCTTTTCACTATATCAACCGGAGAAACTTTCTCACTGATGGCATGATAAACGTTCAAGTCTATTTTGCGCGGATCGATGCCGACTCCGGAAGTTGCGTTGGCCTGCGGATCCAAGTCAACCAAAAGCACCTTTTTGCCAAGCGCGGCAAGATAAGCGGAAAGATTCACCGCCGTTGCCGTCTTGCCCACACCGCCTTTTTGATTAGCGATACCTATAACGATAGCCATTTCTTAATATGATATCACCCTGCGCAAATTAGACAAACTGGGGATTTTTGCACTTGATAAATAGTCGCTTGGTTGCTATAGTAACGCTGTTATCAAGTAGGGGAAACCGTATTGCACGGGTTCGACTCCGTTGCTCTCCGGTGTAGCCGCGGTGGCGGAATTGGCAGACGCTCTGGACTCAAAATCCAGCGACCGCAAGGTCATGAGAGTTCGACTCTCTCCCGCGGCACCACGTAGGAAAAGCAAAATGGAAAGCAAAAGAGTAATGCACAAACAAAAAGCGCGTAACGCGCTTTTTCTATTTAGTGTATTGCAGTTCCCGAGTAACTTTTCTTATCCCCCTGCATAAAACCTCGTCTTCTTTGGCGTGAATTGCTGCTGCAAACTGTTCTAGAAAACTAAATCGCTTGTAATCGCTCTTCTTACTTATAACATAGCCAAACTCTATCGGCTCTCCACTATCAACTCCCTCATCAACATAATGCAAAGTACAGCCGGCCGGCACGGCTTTGTTGCGCCATTGCGCGGGAATTACATTCTCGGCCTTGCCGGGGTAGGCGGGCAGAATAGATGGGTGGATATTGATGACTCTTCCATTAAACTCCCATACAAAACTTGGCGGCATAATCACCATCCAGCCGGCCATAACTACTAAATCGGCCTGATAACTTTTCAGTAAATTCCTCGTTCGTGTAGCAAAATCATTGCGTCCATTTGCGCGACTTTTGTAATCCTGCCACTTCAGAATACCCGTTTTTATTCCATATAGCCTTGCTGTTTCCGTGCCAACGCCTTCGCCTATACAACTTAGAACATAAACAACTTTTACCCCGTTTATCTTGCCTGCACACTCAAGAATTGCCGGAACTCTTGAGCCATGACCAATTAAAAGAACTATGCGGACTTGTGCTGAGCCGCGTCGAAGCACTGTTTTTTTAACGTCCATTTTTCTCTCCCTTGGCCGCCGAAGCCTTACGGCGAAGGCTGGCCCTTGATAAAAAATACAAAGAGCAAAGAAAGCGCACCAGCGATTGGAAAAGCAATCGCTATATTATCCACGAAAACAAATAAAACCGCGAATACAAAAAGGGCAGATGCCTTACCGCAGTTAACCCCCATTTCGCGCAAAATTATAAATCTATCGCGATTGGCGTCTTCCCGCGCGCTCCAATCGTAAAAAAGGGCGCCGAAAGGCAAAAGAGCGGTGAGTCGCGTAAAATGATGCAGAGTATTTACTAAGAAAGCATCGATTGGAGCGCTGATAAACATTTTGATTGGCCAAGTGAGGGCATTAAGCCATGAGCCGAGGATAAGCATGCGCGAACTGCCCATTTTATCAATTTTTCGACCCATGTATAAGGCAAAAACTACTCCACCCAAAAGCGCAAACGAAGAAATTACGCCGATTGAAGAATAACTTACCGCCAGCACAAAAAGAAAAATTGGCCATAAAATCGTCTGCCCGATACTCTCCCCGCCTTCAGCAAAAAAAGCGATGACTTTGTTCTTATATTTTTTCTGGAATGCTTCTTTGAATGCTTTTTCATAACTATCGGTATAAATCTCGTGCGTTTCTTGAGATAGAAATAGCGGAAACATGGAAGCAAAAAGCAGAGCAAGAACAACCACAAAAAGTACCGGGTAATCAAACTGCATAATTAAGATTCCCCCGACCAGAGGTGAGATCGCGGCGGAAAGCGCGGCAATAGTATGCCGATAGCTCAATTGCCGGCCCCGGCTTTTTGATTCCGAAAATCGCGCAAAGTCAATGTGAAAAGCTGTCCAGTAAAACAAGTTGTGCGTTACTGACAAAGGAATTAAAACCAAAAAGAAGATCCCTAGATTTTCGATCTGCCACAAACCGAGATAGTAAAGAAAAATAAACGGCACGCTTGCAAGCATCGCGTGCTTCACTCCAATTTTTGTGATAATTTTTCCTGAAAACGGAGCAAGTAAACCGTGGAGAAGATTAATCGCGGCAAAGAATAAAAGGGTTTTTGTAAGATCGTTTGAAAAAAATAAAAAAAGATAGATCGGCTCAAAAATTCCGATTAGGCCTATTGTGAAATTGCGCAAAGCTATAGAAGCGTAGAGCTCTGTTAACTCCCTATTTAAAGTATACTGCAGGTGAGGAATATGGAAGTGCATAACAAAAAGTCAAAATTCAACCTTCGTCCCGAGCTTAGGTCGAGGGAATCTCAAAATTCAAAATCTTTTTTAAATCTTCAAGCTTTACTGGTCCAACCCTGCTAACTCGCGGCCTATCTCCGGTCAAATCTAGTACAGTAGAGGGCTGACTGGTTTTAAGCACTCCTCCATCAATGATTAAATCTGGCTTATACACTTCCTTTTGGAAACGATCATATATTGCTTGAGGATTGTTCATCGCGGGCTCCCCGGAGATATTGGCGGAAGTAGAAGTTATAGGTCCGTTGAATGCTTTAATGAGGTCAAGACAAAGTTGATTATCCGGCATGCGCAGAGAAACAGTACTTGTGCCAGCAGAAATTAAACTTGAGACAACATATCTTTTGTATAATACAGCACTCACAGGGCCTGGCCACAATGATCTCAAAATTTTTTCTTTACTTGCCCCTCGCAGCCCAGAGCGTGAAGTGGGACGCGCATCAATATAGGCGAGTTTCTTTGCCATAGCGATGCTTTTCACAATCAAGGGTACCGGTTTATTCGCTGGTCTTTTCTTAATGCGAAAAAGCCGTTTTACGGCGAAATCGTCGAATGGATTTACGCCGAGACCATAGACGGTGTCGGTCGGATAGACGATGGAGCCACCGTGCTTGAGGATACTGGTAGCTTCCTCAATAACAGATGATTGAACGAGGGAAACAAATTTCATAAAATTTTTAGTTAGAATAATTTTGGAATTACCCTTTTTACCTCCATCAACTCCCTAACCTCAAAATCAATTCCTTCCCCCGAAACTTCGTTTATGTATCTCCCCATTCCCCGATTCATTCGCACTGTTGTAATTTGCGGCGCAAGTTTTTTCGCCGCCGCTAACGCCGCCGGATTATCTTCTATAAATACGGCCGGCTCGCCTGCTGCAAAATCCGCCGCCTCTTTATCTTTATAAATATTCTGCGTAACGATAATTTTATCAAAATACTTCTTAAGAATGCTGCAACCATCAACTTTGGCGTTTTGAAACTCATCCTCGCCGTATGTTACAAGGAAAAACGAATGGCCCGCCTTTGCTTTTTCAAAAAAGGGCATAGTATCCTGATATAAAAAATTCTGGGCTGAAGCAACTATCTTTTCAAAACCTTCCTCGATGGCGGAGATGTTTTTAATGCCATGAGATCTTAAGATTGCAAACTGAATCCTTGGCCTCCAATCTCTCTGACCATTTTTTGACTCTTCGCGCGTTTGATCAAAAAGCTCATAGCTTACGCCATACTTGTTAAATTCCTCTCGTATCGCCTCTTTAAGCTTGAGGGTATCAAAGAGGGTGTAATCGAAATCAAGAATCACGCGCATATTTCCATAATAACTTTAGCTAATTTCCTGGAATCATGCAGAAACGGATTGCGAATATGTGCTATTGGGTCGGATGATACAACAGCGCGCGGTGTGACACTAGCAAGGGCTCGCGCGATGTAACGTTTATCTTTGCGCATCGCGCTAGTTACGCGCACTGGCGAACCAACAATCGCGTTGCCATAGGCCTTAAGCAAAAATTCCGGAATAGGCCGGCTATTGTAAATAACGCGGGTAAATATGTCTTCGCCAACGTATTCTCTAAGAACGCGCACGAAATCAGCGACACTAAAATCATCGGTATGGCCGGGTTGAGTGAGTAAATTGGCGATATAAATTTTTTTGGCGCGAGCATTACGAAACTCCTCGCTTATTTCTTTAATTAAAAAGTTTGGCAAAATGCTTGAGAATAAATTCCCCGGACCGATAAGAATAACGTCGGCATTTTTAATCGCTTCAAGAGCCCGCGGGTTTGCTTTGGCACTTCTTGGCATGAGGAACAATTTATCTAATTTTTCCTTAATCTCGCGCGAAGGAGTGATATTATGTTCACCGTAAATTGTCCTCCCATCTTTTAGTTTAGCGATTAAAGTAACTGACCGAAGAGTCATTGGAATAAGCGATCCTTGCGCGCCGGTGAGGCGCAATAACTCGTCGATGGCCTGCTGCATATCTCCGTTTTTTTGATAGAAAAGAGTAATAATAAGATTGCCGAGCGTATGCCCTTGTAAAAATCCCTGCTGAAAGCGTTCGTTGAAATATCCAAAATTGCTTGAGGCAAGCGCGATTAAGCACTGCCGGATGTCCCCCGGCGGAATCATCTTAAATTTTTTGCGCAAAATTCCGGAAGAACTGCCGTCATCAGCAGTCGTAATAATCGCCGATAAATTCACCGGATATTTCTTCAGTCCCTCCAAAACCACCGAGGTTCCAGTACCGCCGCCGATAACAACTATGTTTGGTCTTTTATCTTGCATATAGTTATTTTTACAACAAAAAAGGCTGGCTGACCAGCCCGGTTGTGACATCACCCTTCAAGAAGATCCTCTACAGACATTGCTATAGCGTCAATTCCAACCTTGCGAAACTCCGCGAGAGCCCGCGCCATGTGTGTGCTCTGCGTTATTATGCCAACCCTCTTCATGCCTGAAAGGTCAGTGCCCTCAAGTTCACTTGCAAGTGTGTGTGAAAGGATGATTTTTGCGCATTGGGCATTTTCCGCTGTCGTAGCAGAAAGCTCCTCAACAATAATATTCTCTTCCGGTACGGCATTGTCTCCAGCTGTAATGTGAAGCTTGATAGCTGCTGACTCTGAAATAAACGAAGACGCTCGCGCCATGGCCTCAAACGAAAAGTTAGGCGGGCGCAAAATCTCATTAGTTTCGGGATCATAGCGAACGCCAAAACAATGACCGCCGCATATAATAAAGAACTTAGCCAACCCTCTTCGATATACGACAAGAGCTGCTTCTCCGCGCATCATCGTATGTGCGGCGAGCGTAACCAGCGTTTCGTTTCGCAAAATCTGTCCGCCAAGAACAATCGCGACATCAACCTTCTCAACTTGCACCGCAACCTCCTCCTAATATGCAGTCTATGTATTTCTTTTACGCTTCATACTAGATTGTGTCAATTCATATTGCCTGATAGTATGATTGGAAGCACTTTGAAAAGGAGCTATGATGGACGCGAGAGATGAGTATGTACAAGAACTTCGCGCAGCCGGAATTATTCCCAAAGAAAGCAATTACCGCGGCAAAAAAGTATATGTGGATTTAAGTAAAATTTTTATCAGCCCGAGTGTTGAAATCGGCGAAGGATCGATCATTTGGCCGAATGTTTATCTTCTCGGTGAGACAAAGATTGGCGAGAGCTGCGAAATAGGGCCTGATGTTACGCTCCAAGATACAACTATCGGGAACAATACAAAGATAAAGCGCGGATGCGAAATTGCCCGTTCGCAAATCGGCAGTGACTGCGCGTTTAAATCGATCATTTGGCCGAATGTTTATCTTCTCGGTGAGACAAAGATTGGCGAGAGCTGCGAAATAGGGCCTGATGTTACGCTCCAAGATACAACTATCGGGAACAATACAAAGATAAAGCGCGGATGCGAAATTGCCCGTTCGCAAATCGGCAGTGACTGCGCGTTTAATCCGTTTTGCTATATCAACAGCTCCAGTGTTGCCGACGGCTGCATTATCTGGGTTAATGTGAGCATGTTTCATGCGGAAATTAACAAAAGTGTCGTTGTCCACCGAGATTCCAGAATTGTCTGGACGATAATTGGCGATCACTCAACTATCGAGGCGGCATGCCAACTCAAGTATGCGGCTATCGGAACCAATTGCACAATTTGTCATTCTATTATTGAAGGTGAAAAGTTTGACGAAGAAACACTAGCTTGCGGCGAGCGAAGCATGGTCATCGGGGACTTTTGTTCCATCGGGCCTTGGGCACATATACATGGTTTTGTCGTGATTAATCCTCAAACACAAGTAAAGCAAGCCGATATTACAAACCCTCCTCCACAAATAGGGCAAGCCGCTATTACAAACCCTTTTCAGTGAAAAATAAAACTCCCGAGCTAATTAGACTGGGAGCCCTATCTCGCATCGTACGATGCGAGATTTTTATTTAAATTTCTTAAGCTCTTCTTTGATGTTTAGCTCCGCCGCAAGTGTTGGATACTTGTAGATGAATTTTTCCAGTTCGCCAACGCAGTCGTTGAAAGTGTCGCCATTTGCAAGGTCGCTTAAAGCGCTTTGCTGAACAAATTCTTCCTGCCAAGATCTAGGCGGAGTATTAGCGACGTGCAAGACTTCCCAGAGCGACTTCTTTAAGTTACAAATAAATTCGGCGGCGTCGGAGTTGCGGCATTGCATTAACTTTTCAAGTAAACCGTAAAGCTCAACTTCTTTTTGATAGCTTTTCGCCATTGCGCCCTCCCAAAGATGCTAAAACTATTATTACGCGATAAAAATAAGGCGTCAAGTTTTTACACTCAACGCCTATGCGGCTATTCATCTTGAAAGCCTCTCTAAACTCAGCTATTTGGACGTGTTGACTTTTTGCGCTTTTTATCTCATAATTGATGATCGCACCTTGAAAACTAGACTAGATAATGGGGCTCTGGATTTATCTTGCGCTTGATACGCCTATTAGCGAAGCCGGAACATTCTGCTCGCACTGGCGAACATTAGATAATCCTAGAATGGAGGTACTATGACTATTCCTGCTTCCGACAGTGTAAAACTGCCCGCTATAACTGAAGCCGTTGAATTCGACTATTTTGCGATGACGAAACAATTTTATGACAGGGCTTGCGAAATTCTTGGTGTGCCAAAAAATCTCCATGATAAATTTTTAACCTTCAAAGGCAAGTATGAAGTAGACTGCTTTGTCGAAATGGACAATGGTTTAGGTGCGGAATTTACTGGATGGCGCGTTGTGCATACAAAACTGAATGGTCCCGGAAAGGGCGGGATACGCTATCATCCCCATGTTAATATGGAAGATGTGAAAGCGCTCGCCTTTTTAATGACCTGGAAAAATGCTTTGGTTGAAGTTCCTTTTAGCGGAGCAAAGGGCGGGGTGTCTTGTGATCCAAGCCAGATGTCCAACGCAGAACTTAACAGATTAACCCAAGAATATGCCGAGCAGATAGTTCATCTAATCGGTCCTGATTTTGATATACCAGCCCCCGACCTTGGAACAACCGCTGAAGAAATGGGTATAATTGTGAAAGTGTATGAAGACCGCGGAAGCGGAACTCCGCGGAACGCTGTCGTCACCGGTAAACCGTTAGAATTGGGGGGAATAGAAGGAAGAGTTGAAGCGACCGGCAAAGGACTGTCCTTAGTTATTCAAGACGCGGCAAAAAAATTGTACATACAGCTTAATCAATCCACGGCTGTCATTCAGGGTTTTGGAAATGTCGGCAGCTGGACAGCAAAATATCTTCACGAGTTGGGGGTTAAGATAATTGCGATCTCCGATAGATATGGAGCAGTAGTCAATACACAAACCGGCATAAATCCCTATGTACTTGAACGGTACACACTATCCAGCCCTAATAAAAGCGTAGATGGATTTCAAGAGGCAGAGAAGTGCGCGCGCGAGGATATTTGGCAAATCCCCGTAACTATCCTTGTACCGGCCGCAATAGAGAACTCTATAACCAAGGACAATGCTCCGCATATTCGCGCAAGAATAATTGCCGAGGGAGCAAATGGGCCGATCACTCCGGAGGCTGAAGTAATATTGCTTGCAAATGGCTGCGTAGTGATTCCCGATATCCTTGCCAACTCCGGAGGCGTTATCGTTTCATACCTTGAATATCAGGAAAATATAGGACGACGCTATGGTCCATTAAAAAGAAGCCGCAGCGAGGTTGAAAATGAACTAAAGGCCTTTATGCTCAAGGCTTTCTCTAATATCTGGAAAATAAGCAAGGGTAAAAATTTAACGCTTCGTGAAGCTTCCTATACGCTAGCGGTTCACCGGGTCGCCCTTGCCGCTAAGGCAAGAAGCAGATGGTACGCGCTGGATTATAATGAACATGCTTTGCGATTTTAGATTAGCCAATCCTATCATGTTATGATAGGATTTTTTTATAAGATGAAAATTTTTGTAGAAAACATCACCGAAAACCCCGCAAGCGCCCTGCGCCGCTGCGGTTATCATTTTGAACGACAACATCCTCACACCAATGAAATTAGCGCGGCGCGGTCTTTCGGCGCAGGCGGATTTCCGCGATTTCACGCCTACGCAAAACTTATTGACAAAACCTTGCAAATAAATTTGCATTTGGATCAAAAACGCCCCGTCTATCGGGGCACGAGCGCGCATGGCGGCGAATACGAAGGAGAAGTTATTGAACAAGAAGCAGAAAGAATAAAATCTATTTTATTACCGAACCATTAAATTTCTCTCCGCGGATAACTTTAGCAAGATTGCCAAGATCTGTGCCAAGAACAACAACTGCTTCTATTCCTTCTTCCTGCGCCAGTCGCGCGGAAACTGGATCAACCGGAGCGCGCATGCCCGGCGTCCAGACATCGCCGACGATTTTGCGATAGTCAGTCCATGAAATTTGGGGTATCGGCTTTGCGTTCACGTTTTTTTCAATATCGTCGTCATACACATACGGCACGCTTGTCGCGCAGATAAACTTCTTCGCCCCAAATCTTTTCGCAAGCATGACCGCGATATAATCCGTTGACCACCCCGGCCTCCATCCCGAAGCAATCAAGAGAGAATACTTGTCTAAGTCTTCTATTTCTTTGGTTGGGTTATCAATGACGACGGGGTGGGCTACTTCAAAAAAAATGGCCCGCAGTAAATGGGCATTAAGGCGCGTGGCATGAATGCCGAGCCAGTCCTTATCTTCATCTTCCAGACTTGAAATTTGCGAGGCGACGTTTTGGTATTCTCTTGCTATCGCTCCTCCTCCCATCACAACAACAAACCGCCTCCCTTCCTGCAAGAAACTCAAAATAAACTCTTTAAATTTTGCAAGGTACGCGCTATTGATGCCCCCATTTGGCACGACAATCGAACCGCCGAGAGCAATAATCATATAATCCTCCGTATCTTCGCTCATTAAGGTCAATGCTATATTATCCGCAAAAAAAGCGCAAGAGCTCATGCGATTCTTCCTTAAGTGATGCCAGGGGTTGAATATCCGACACAAAATGTAAGTGGGTTCCCGCAATCCGCCTCCACGGAGGCGGATGATATGGGGCTCCCCGTAAAAATAATTTGATCCGAATTCAAGATCCCCAGCATCGCTTAAAGAAGAATGGTATTGCATCCGCCTTCGTCTCGCCTCGCGAGACTTCGGCGGATGAAGGTTTTGTAACCAATCTGCCTATCGGCAGATTGGACAAAGCCCTTCAAAACATTATATCTTCCTCGGCGCGTTTGTAGGCATGTATTTCTTCGGGCAAAAACCAGTGTTCAAGCTCGTGCGCTGCTTCAGATTGATCGCCTGAAGCATGCACAATATTATGAATCGCGCGTTTTTGAAGATTCGCCAATGTCGGAGAATCCACCGAAAAATCACCGCGGATAGTCCCCATTTCCGCAAGAGCGGGAATAGTCTTTCCCACAATTTTTCGCACCATATCAACTGCGTGAATCCCCTGCGCCACCATTGCGACCATCGGCCCCGATGTAAGAAACTCCACATTCCATTTTGCCACCATCTTCCCTATTTCAAGCGCGTCATCCGTTCCGATTTCTTTTTTAGCGTCTTTTCCGTATTGCGTATAATTGCCAAGAGTCTTTTCGCCCATACCGCGTAGCCATGGCTCCGTGTTTGGATAGTGGCTATGCGCGTGCTCACTGCTTGCCACAATCATTTTGAGAGCGATCACTTTAAGGCCTCTTTTTTCAATCCGGCTTATAACTTCTCCCACCAGCCCGCGCTTTACGCCATCGGGCTTTACTAATATAACAGTTTTTTCTTCATTTGGTTTCATAGATTATATCACCTTCTAAGTCCGTCCTTCTAATATCTATATCATAATTTTTTAATCTTTGCAAAATCGCGGGATGTGGATGGCCGTAGGAGTTATTTCTGCCAGCAGAAATAATGGCAACTTGCGGACGGACTGCTTCTAAAAATAGTTCAGATGAAGATGTCTTACTGCCGTGGTGGGGAATTTTTAGGACATTTGATTGAAGATTAAAATTTTGCTGGACTATTTCGCGCTCAACCTGCCGCTCAATGTCGCCGGTGAGAAGAAAACTCGCGTTGCCATAGGCGAAGCGGATAACGAGAGATAGGTTATTCTGAGTATCATTAGTGACGCCGCCGTTCCGCGTTAAATTAAGGGGATACAAAATTTCAAAAAACGCTTGGTTCGACAAAGTAAAGCGCATGCAACAGCGGCCCACCACTACTTCCGCACCCTCGCTGTCCACTGCTTCTTGCCATTCCTTGAAAATTTTTGTCTCTGCCGCAATGCCATTCCAAATAATCGTCCCGAACTCGTAATGGGCCAGCGCTGGCACAAGACCGGCGAGATGATCCGCATCCGCGTGTGTGGCAATCATGATATCTATTTCTCGATCCCAAAAGGGCATAACCTTACCTAACCCCTCAAGCACTTTCGCATCTGGTCCGCCATCTATTAAAATTTGCCGCCCATCCGGCAATTCAATAAAAATCGCGTCGCCTTGGCCAACATCAAAAAAGTATATCTTGGCCCCATCGATTTTCGCGCTTGCAAAAACAGCGAGCCAAGCAAGCATGGCCGCAACCCCAAGCACACCAAGCAATGTCCACTTCTGCGTAAATCTGTAAAAATTGTAACTTATTGATGACTTGAGACGTTCCATAGTCCGATTATATACCAGTCTCTTTCAAAATAGCCATATATGTGTGGACATTACCTATCCCCATTGACAAACCGATGGCTTTTTGCTATAATAGTATAGTGAAACTAGAGATGGCCTGGTTTCTCAAATATCTAAAGCGAGGGTAGAAGTCCTGCAGAGAGTAGGCAGAAGTCCCTCAAAAAGGAGATAAAGTGTACAAGAAAGATTATACTTTCCAGGTACTCGTCCATGGAACGCCCGTGCGGGAACACCCGCATCAGGGCCTGGTGTATATCGAAGGACGTACGGATTCAAATTTTACGCTCCGTGTCCAAAATAACACATCGGAGCGAGTTCTCGCCGTGATTACGGTAGACGGTCTTTCGGTGATGAATGGGAGACAAGGCAGTTACGATTCGGGAGGATATGTCATCGGTCCTCATAGTTCCGTTAACATTCCCGGATGGCGTCTCGATAACGACGCCGTTGCTCGTTTCTTCTTTGCGAATTATGAGCAATCCTACGCGGCACAGATGGATAGGCCGACCAACATTGGCGTCATCGGCTGCGCGATCTTTCGGGAGATGACATTTTCTCCGCCAGTTACGTATAAGATTCCTTACGGGGAACCTCCTCACACGAGAGGTGACGAATATCCTGCATTAGAGGGTAGTACCGAGTCTTTCATGCCAAACATTGGAACTGGATTCGGAGATAGGACCAAGCACCATGTAACCGAAGTTAATTTCAGGCGTCAGACAGGCCCGTCCCATACGTTCGAGATTTTCTATGACGATCGGAATGGGCTGACTGCAAAGGGAGTTAACTTGAAGCCGCAGGTCGCGATTTTAAAACCCGTCGCATTCCCGAAAGAAGAAGAAAACCAAGGCTGTTCACCTCCTCCAGGATGGCGACAACAGTAAAGATCACAATCTAGAACCCCAAGAAGAACCCGACCTTAGCCACCAAGGTCGGGTTTATTTGAAGATAATATTTCCTAATATCAACATTATTACCTTTCCAATTTAAACTTTTTAATCCCCCACCACAGTAACGTAAAGTATAAAACTACGAAATACCACGGGAAACTTTCTACTTGCATCGCCGCAAACGGCACCACCGCGCTTATTTCTATTGCTTTGTAAATATACGTCAAGAACAGCCAAACTGGCGCAAAGACAATTGCGCCGAGCGGCTCAAAGACAACCCCAACGATACTCGCCAAAAAACCGAAAGCAAAAATCAAGGGAATAGCGGGGATTATTAAGATATTTGCCAGAACAGAAATTAAAGAAATTTGGCCAAAGTTGGCGGCCAAGATTGGTGCAGTAAAAATTACCGCCGGGAAAGTCATGGCGAGAGTGCCTCTCAATCCCAGGATGTCTGGGATTCTCGCAAATTTTTCCTTAAACCATCCTGATAACTTCGCAATGCCAAACGTCGCCAAAAAAGAAAGCTGAAAACCAATATCAAATTTCACTAACAGCGGATTAAAAGCAAGCATAATTGCTGCTGCTAAAATCAGTAATCTTTGCGCCTGCGAAAGACGCCCGACTTTTTCGGCAAACAGCACAATGCCGCCCATAATTCCAGCGCGAATTGCTGATGGCGGCGCGCCAACCATAATTATGTAAGCGACAATTGCGGCGAGTGCAAAATAGAAGGCCTGTCCTCGCCACATCCCTAAAATAATTCCCAAACCAATCAGCATCTCGGCCAAAATCATAACGTTCATGCCGGAAACCGCTGTGATGTGGCGCGTGCCGGATTGATTAAGTTTTTGCTTAAATTCTTTTGAAAAGCCAGCCGTATCGCCAAGTATAATCCCTTTGAGTAACGCACTTTGCGGCGGCGAAAGAAAGTTGTCTATGCTTGCACCAAGTCTAGCTCTAACCCTTTGCAGAATTTGAAGAACCAGTACCATGTCATCGCGATCAGACTGCACAGCTTCTGCGCGAGACTGGTAATATTCCGTATTACTAATGGGTCGCTCGAACATTTGATGCCGGTAAATTCCCAAAGCAAAAATCGCGAGACAAACCCCAAGGACAACTACTTTTTTATCCTTCATCCAGAAAACAGAAATTAAAGCTATGCCAAACACAAAAGCTCCCCAAATCAGAAGTTGAGAAACTAAAATCAAAGAGTTCAAAGCAATTCCTCCAAGAAAAGCTAAGCAGAAAGATATAAAAATTTGCGCCGCGGTCATAACTCCATGTCCTCCCTATGAATTGCTACTTGCTGATGTCAAATCCGCCATCGGCGCTACCTGCGTGCTTGCCGATGGCGCGGCCGCCTCTTCTATTTCACATACCCCGGCCACGCAGGCCAGTTCTTTTGAGCCTTGGGTTGCATCTTCCTTCTCGTACAGCAGAATTTGCGCGAAATCAATTTGCGGCATTTTGGCAGCCATTTCTTCGTATCTTTCTTTTGTTATCTCTTCATATGGCGCAAGGGTATAAGAGTGTTCTTCGCGCGGCAAAAACGATAGTCCGCCCAAAATCTCCCAGTTCTTATACAGCCAATCCGCGGTCTCAACCCATTCATTCTCACCCACTGACACTGTAACTGAAGGATTATGTTCGGTAAAGTTCTGTTTCACTTGTTTCCAATGTTCAAGCTGATCCAAGGCGCTTATTTGATTCTTGGTAATCGCATCTTTTGGTGCCTTAATCGGAAATTCAAAAACATATGTTGATGCTGAATATTTGGGATGGCCAACCTCCGGGTAATAAGCGAATTTCTGATCGCGCAGCATATGAAAAAGCGGATCATTCGCGGAAATTCTGACGCGGCGAATGTAGTACTGCGCATGCCTTGGGTGCATGCCGCTTGCCGCGTCAACGAGCTGAGAAACAGTGCCGGACGGTTTAACGCAACTAACACAGGTTGATGCATTGACACCAAATCTTTCGGCGTATTTTTTGTTTACTGCAACCGCCTCTTCCCGTAAAGTCTGAAGTATTTTTTCGTTGCGAACCGCCGGGCAATCCCATTGGCCAGTCAGGGAAACACCCAACAATCTTTCTTCCTCGCAATTCTTCCTCCACGCCCTTGAAAGATAAGGGAAGTTGGTAAGTGTGGATTGATACGTCCCAATAATTGAAGCGAGTCGCACCTTGCCAAGGAGCGTTTCTTTGGTGTCTTCAGCACGGCAAACTACTTCGGATAGATTACAAAATTGCTTGGAACGCAAAATTATTTCGCCACATGGATTTGTGCCGCTTGTCTGCCAGTATTTTTCAAATGTTGCCCAGCGCCGCGCGGGCAACTGGGCTTTCAAGCCGCCGCGATTAAAAATGCCGCGCTCGCCGGTGCCGCTTTTTGCAAGCGCCAGCCATTCCTCCAAAAATTCCTGCGCGCTTGGCTTTCTATTGTATACTGCGGAATTATTCGCCATTTGCCTCTGCGATTCAAAAAGATAAAATTTGCCGTCCTTGGCATGACGCATTTCTTCGTCGTCAAGGTCCGATAAAGAGATGAGAGCGCTTCTGCGCACTCCGCCCATTACCACAACTTCGCCAATCTTACAAATAATATCGTGCACATCTAGATTACTCAAACGCTTGCCTTGGCGCGATAGAATCTTTTTGCGGGAAAATTCAAGTAATGCGCGGAGGGGTTCGGGACCTGAACTTTGGCCGCCCATGGTTTTGAGACGCGAACCGGCCGGGCGAACTTTGGAAAAATCAAACTGAATGTCTTTGCCCCCATACCAGTTTTTTAGACCTAAAGTCAGAGCATCCCCCCAACCTTCTTTGCTATCCTCAATAATATGCGCTGGTAAAATTTCTCCCGTTTGATACTTAACTATTGGCAATTGTTGGATATTTTGACTTTCCACTGAAAAACCAACTCCGGATCCGCACATCAAAAGGTACATGATTTCAGCAAAGTCTCCCAGCTTTTTGGGAGCAACAAACGAACAGTTGTAAGCGCAGACGTTGCTTTTGCGCGCCGCTCTGCCCGCGCTCCACATCAGGCGCATAGACGGCATAACGTCTTGCCGTAAAATGGCCTCTTGGGTCTCTTTATATTCATTCTCGCGCAATCGATTTCCAAGGTTCTCGCGCATAAAATCCATATACCTTTGAACCGTCTCAATCCAAGTCTCGCGCCGGCCTTCTTCTTCAATCCAACGCGAATAAGTACGGTAATAAATAAATTCGGATAAATCGTTCCGAAAATATCGCTTGCTTTCATCGGCAAGTTCCTTAATTTTTTCCGGAACTAATCTCGTGGCTTCGCGCAATTTTGCCCGCTCGCGCCGGTATATAATGTATGCCTTAGCGACTTTGCTTAAACCCTTCTTGATCAGTGACTCTTCTACAATATCCTGAATGTCCTCAACGCCCGGTACTGTTTTAGCACCAAACCTCGTAAACAACGCCGCTACCGCCAAATCTGCGACTCTCTCTGAAGTCTTTAAGTTTTCCTTTCCTTCAACCGCGATAATTGCTTTGTTAATCGCATCAACTATCTTCTTTCTATCAAAGCCAACAACTGACCCATCTCTTTTTCGGACCTTTTTTATCCTTGCCATTGTCGCCTTAGGCATAGCAATGTTTTTTCTATAGATAAGATAACAAAAGCCTGAGTGAATACTCAATCAGGCCCCCCATCTATAGATGAAAATTAATATCTACTAAATTGATTGTAACATGAAGAAATTTCTGTAAATCTGTGGATAAGAATAAAAAAACGCCTGTTTTGACAGTCGTGAAAAGGTTGGGGAGCCCCTTTGGAATGGCCTAACTTATACGGCCAAGAAGAATGTGCAAACCGGGAGCTCCCCTAAAAAAAACAGCTTGCACACTTTTTGCACCCTCTTGGGTGCGAAGGAACGGTTACTTACTACGTATTTCTATTGCCCCCGCAGCAAGACTTAGGTTCGGGGCATCTGTGTAATCGGCGCTTCCTGACACCACAAAGAGGTCGGCACACCCCTTCAATGAGCTGAATCCATAAGGGTGCCGCCCCCTCAAGCAAAGGCTGCCCTCTGCCGGAAGCACTTTTAGTCTGGAGTTTGAGGTGGCGATCCCAAAAAAAGGGCACCACACTGCCAGATCTGCGACCCAGCATACCTCTTCCTCCTCGTTAGTGTCGAGATTGGCTCAACCTCAACGAGGAAAAAACAGCTTGTTATTCTCAATGAAGTATTATAGCGCGCCCTGAAAAACCTGTCCAGAGGCACGGAGGCATAGGGCAAAAGGCCTATTTCATCTTCTTCCGTATAAATGCGGGCTTGCCCGCCGTAATTCGCATCTACTTCATTTTTTTGCGAATGAAGGCGGGGATATCCCAGTCTTCGTCCTCTTCTTTTGGTTTTTGACTGCTCTGATTTTGATTGCTGTTGTTATTGATTGCGCCCATTGGAGCTGGTTTAGCCGACTGCATAGCTCTGTCTTTATTTTCGCCTTTCTTTTCGGCCTCACGCAAAGCCGGTTCAACTTCCGCAAAACCAGTTGCGATTACAGTTACTTTTAGTTCGCCTTTTTTAAGCTGCGGATCATTGACCGCGCCGAAAATTACTTTTGCTTCCGGATGAATTGAATCGGTGATAACCTTTGCCGCTTCGTTTATCTCATACATTGTTAAATCGTCCCCGCCGCTTACAGAAAAGAGCACTCCCCTTGCCCCATCAATAGAAATTTCAAGCAATGGCGAGTTAATGGACAAGCGCGCCGCTTCAATCGCGCGCTCTTCACCGCTTGCCTTGCCAATGCCCATTAGGGCTGAACCGGCATCCTGCATAATCGCCCGCACGTCCGCAAAGTCAACATTGACTATTCCGGGCTTCACAACCAAGTCAGATATTCCCTGCACGGCCTGACGCAAAATATCGTCAACAATCGCAAATGCTTCACGAAGCGTGGTCTTGCGTTCAATTATAGTTAAAAGTTTATCGTTGGGAATAGTAATTAAAGTGTCAACGCGCTCTCTTAAGTTATTGAGACCTTCTTCGGCTATCCTTGCTCTCTGTATTCCTTCAAAAGCAAATGGTCTCGTCACCACCCCAACCGTAAGAGCGCCGGTTTCCCGGGCAACTTCCGCAATAACCGGCGCGGCGCCTGTGCCTGTACCTCCGCCCAATCCGCAGGTGACAAAAACCATATCCGCGCCTTTAATCGCCTCGTGAATATCATCTTTGTTCTCCTCGGCAGACTGTCGGCCGAGATCAGGATTCATCCCTGCTCCAAGACCGCGTGTAACATTCTTCCCAATATGGATCTTGAGATTCGCTTTAGTATAATGAAGGTCTTGGGCATCGGTATTCACGGCAATAAACTCCACACCCTGAATTTTAGAATCAACCATACTGTCAACCGCATTATTCCCCGACCCTCCCACTCCTATGACTTTAATCTTCGCAAATGTTTCTATCTCTGGTTTAATTTGAGGCATAAATTTAAGCGAGATTGATAGATCAAAATTTTAGTACATCAATCTCAACAATCTATTGTACAAAAAAAGACACTTTTGTGTCAAGTACCGACATGGAGCATGGAACGTGAAACATTTCGGCTTCGTATGTTCCATGTTTGATGCTTCATGTCTCATGGTAAGAATGCCCTAAACCATCTTTTAACTGTTCTTACTGAATTATTAAGCGAAGGAATTGATGGGCTAAACCCATCTCGCGCATCTCCTCTTTCTTCAAGCCCCCAAAAGACCAGCCCAAGTACGGCCGCATAAATAGGATCGTCAACTCTGTCTACTATACCTTCTACCTCTTTCGGGAATCCTATTTGACAAGGCAGGCGCATTTTTTGCTTCGCTAAATCAACAATGTGCGGAGTTTTTGCTCCTCCGCCAACAAGAACTACTCCTCCCGGCAGAAAGGCCTCCTTGCCAATTTTCTTTAACTCTTTATTTGCCAGTTCAAAAATATCAGACAACCGAGCTTCAATGATCTCGCAAACCTCTTTCCGTGAAATACTTCCAGTTTCTTTTGGATCCATATAAGAAAGCTCTATAACGTCGCGCTTTGAGATTTCCGAGGTAACAGCAGCTCCATACTCAAGCTTAACACTTTCGGCAATATCAAAGGGAATACGTAAACCAATGGCAAGATCCTTTGTTATATGAGCGCTGCCTATCGGCAAAATACTCGTTTGGAGCAAATCGCCTTCTTCATAAACTGTAAGACCGGTCGTTCCTGCGCCAATGTCTAAGCATACCACGCCAAGATCCTTCTGGCGCTTAGTTAAAACCGCCTTGCTTCCAGCCAAAGTATCCAGGACAATATTTTCTGCCCCAATACCAATGCCCAGAAGAAGCCGATGTAAATTTTTTATATACGGCGAAGCTCCGCTTATAATTAGTGCGTTTGCCTCAAGGCGCACCCCGCGCATACCCAAAGGGTCTTTTATGCCGCCTTCACCATCCACAATAAATTCGCTCGGAATAACGTGAATAATCTCGCGATTACTCGGCATTGAAAAAGTTTGGGCGGCGCTTATCACGCGCTCAACATCATCATGAGATATTTCGCCATCGGCGCGTGATACAGCTATTACGCCGCGGCTAGGATGGGAAACGATGTGACTTCCGCTTATACTAACTATAGCATTTGATATTTTTACCCCTGCCCCTCTTTCTGCCGCCCGGACTGATTCTACAACACTGCTTTGGGCATCGGCAATATCTACAATCACTCCACCCCTTACTCCGCTAGCCCGACTTACGCCAACACCAATAACTTGAGGTAAAAGATCCCCCTTCTTCTGAGCAACAACAGTATGTATGCTGTGGCTGCCTATATCTATACCTGTAACAATATCGTTAGCCAACGCAACTCATAGGACCTATAGGACTTATAATACTCATAGGGCCTATAGGACTTCTGCAATAATTTTTTCTTCGTACGCGTGCATCTTTTTTTGCGCCGCATGATCACCTTCATGCTCCCAGCCAAGCAAATGAAGAGTGCCGTGAATAAGCACATGCGTAAATTCTTCCTTAAAACTAACCATCGTGCGTGAGGCTTGTTTCTGAATCATTGCGGGGCAGAGAATTATCTCTCCCAAGTATTCCCCGCAACTCTTTGGCATAATAAAATCTGCCCCCCCTGAGAACGATAAAATGTCAGTTGCGCGATTTCTCCCGTTGTAATTTCGGTTGATGACTTGCATCCTTCCCCGCCCGACAAAGGCTACGTCCACAGATATTCTACCATTTTTCGTCATCTTCTCAAGCTGTATAGCTGTGTGGATTACTTTTTTTGTAAAAGCCTCGTCTATTTTGCGCGTGGTAAGGTTTTGGATCTCAATATTGATAACGAGCATAAAATTTTATACAGGAGAATCATTTTACTCTTCCCAGTTTCCTCATCCTGGCGCGCTCCATTGCTTTTTTTTTGCGCTCAAGCGCGTCAACGCGGCGCAAACTTCTATTGACTGGTCTCTCGTAAAACCTTTTCCGCTTCGCTTCCTTTAAAACGCCGCTCTGCAACACGCGCATCATAAAACGCCGCACGAAGGCGGATGTTGTCTCGTTTTCTTTACGTGAAAGATGGATCATGATTGCCAACCCCCCATTAAATGTAAGTGAAGATGATCAATAACTTGCCCCACACTCTTACCGACATTAAACAATAGTTTGTATCCTTCGTCAATTTTTTGATCTTCCGCAATAACCTTTGCCGCAAGCAGCATTTCGCCAAGGATATCTTTATCTTCTTTAGTGATGTCTTTTATAGAGGATATGTGTTTCTTTGGACAAATTAGTATATGCACCGGTGATTTTGGATTAATATCGCGGAAAGCAATGATTTGATCGCTCTCATAAACCATATCGGATGACTGCTCCCTGGCTATTATCTTACAAAAAATACACATGTTATTTCTTAGTCCTCTTTTTTAGCTCTTTCACAATTTTTGCTATAGGCACGACCTCTTGGCTACCGCTAGCCATATCGCGAATAATAATCGTGTCATCGGCCGTCTCCTGTTGTCCCAAAATCAACACGTAGTCAACGCCTAGCTTGTTCGCTTGGGACATTTGCGCCTTCATGGAATTCTTGCCTATATTTTCTTTCACATAAATACCCGTCAAACGCAACTCTTCCATCAGCTTAATTCCCCTTTTTTTGGCGATATCTCCGATGCTCGCAAAAAATATCTTTGACGTTTTCACTGAAGGAATCTTAACGCCTGTCCTTTTCATATAATCAATAGTTCTCTCAACTCCGAGCGAACCGCCTACGGCCGGCACATCATCTCCTCCTAAGATTAGCGCAAGGCCGTCAAACCTGCCGCCAGCGGCAAGAGTTGTTTGGCGTAAGCCACTATCTTCTCCTGCCTCGCCGGAAACAGCGGGAATTATTTCAAAAACTGTTTTGGTATAATAATCCAATCCGCGCACAAGGTGCGGTGTGAGCCGATACGGTAATTCCAGATAGTCCGCGGTTTCCAAAACATTTTTAAGATGTTTTCGGCAGACCTCGCAAAGAAAATCAACTATTTCTGGTGCTCCAATCTTTACGCGCGAGCATTTTGCATCTTTACAGTCTAACAGCCGTAAAACGTTGATTTTTTTTCGGTTGCGGCAATCCTTGCAAAGAGATCTCCCCCGTCCGTTATAGTAATCGCGCAAAACTTTACGATAGTTCGGACGGCATTTTATGCAGCCGATACTATTAATGTGCACAATAATATCTTTTATGCCAAGCGTCGAGAATATCTTGAATAAAATGAAGATCACCTGCGCATCAATAACTGGATCCTGCTCGCCTAAAGCATCTAACTCAAACTGTCTGAATTCACGCAGTCTTCCGGCTTGCGGGCGCTCGTGTCTGAACACTGAACCAAAGCTTGAAAGTTTTACTGGCTGCGACAAGGAAACCATGCCATGCTGAATATACGCGCGCATAATTGACGGTGTAAACTCGGGGCGCAAGGTCAAACGGTCTCCGCCCTCTGTCGTAAGAGTGTACATCTGCTTTTGAACTATATCCGTACTTGCGCCGGTGCCCTTTTCAAAAAGTTCCGAGTATTCAAGAGTTGGAACCTCTATTTTTTCGTAGTTATAGTAATCAGCAAGCTTGGAGCAGGTCTTTTCAATATACTCAAAAAAACCTCGTTCGCTTGGAAGAACGTCAGGCATTCCACTTACGTTTTGAAACTTTAATTGGCTCATAGGTCCTTATAGATTGTTAAGAAGTTCTGCGGTAGTCTCGTCCACATCAAGCCCGTAAATGGGGTTAGAAATAATTTCAAATTTATCCAGCGGCCATGCGCGAATCCAGGCCTTGCCTATAATGTTTTCCCTTGGCAACACTCCCCAATTACGCGAATCAGAGCTGGCGTTTCTGTTGTCCCCTAAAACAAAGTATTCGCCCGCCTTGAGCTGAACAATTTCCTGGCCTAGAGTTCGGCCATCTACATACTTCTCAGCGATCTTTTCTAGAGATACCTCACTCTTGCCTAGCCACACTTCCCCATTTTCTATTTTTACAACTTCTCCCGGCAAGCCAATCACGCGTTTAATATAAAATTGTCCCGAATTTTGCGGCGGCCTAAATACAACCACTTCCCCGCGTTTTGGCTCGTTGAAGCGATAACCTATCTCGTTAATAATTAAATAGTCGCCTGAATTAAGACTGGGGAACATACTTGCCCCCCTTACGAAAAACGGCTGGATGACAAAAAAACGTATCGGCACGATTATGGCTAGCGAAATAATAACGATTTTTGCTATCTCCCAAAAAAATAAAATCGGTCCGGTCAAAAACCTCATAATTACGCCCATTGTAGCATATGTTATCATAAAAGTACAATGCCCAAATTTATCGTTCTAACCTTGTTTATTGCCTTAACTTTGTTCACCTTAGCGAGTATCTTGGATACAGCTGACTCTCCGCGCACAACCGATAAGGAGAGGGTTGCGGGTGAAGTAACAGGAGAAGAACCTAAAAATAAAAATACTTCTGCCCTCCGCAACCTGCTCACAAGCGCAATAAGCGGAAACGCGACTTTGCGCGGTGAAGAAAAAAATCAGATCAGTTTTTTATTTTTGGGTATAGGCGGTGATGAGCATATCAGCGGCAATTATCTTACGGACACCGTAATCGTCGCTCTCTTTGTGCCTCAAAATAAAAAGGCGGCCGTAATTTCTATACCTCGCGATTTGCTTGTACGTTCGCCAAAAAATGGTTACTTTACAAAAATAAATGCCCTCTATGCGATAAATCCGTCTGGAAAAGGATTCCCGGGGCCAATGGGCATAGATTTTATTAAAGAAAAAATCGCCGAAATAACCGGCGTTATTCCGGATTATTACGCTGTGCTTGACTTAAACGGCATTCAAAAACTAGTTGATACACTTGGCGGAATATATGTGCGCCGCGATGAGGACCTTCTTGACAATCGTTTCCCGGATAATAACCAGGGATATGAAACCTATAAGATTAGCGAGGGTTGGAGATATCTTAGTGGCGCAGAAGCCGCAAAATACATCCGCACTCGCCACACTGCAGGCGGAGATTTTGATAGAATGAAAAGGCAGCAGGAAGTGGCGCGCGCCATCAAGAAAAAAGCCGAGGGTTTAAAATCTGTTGCCGGCTTGCCAAAACTGCTCGCGCTTTATCAAACACTCAAAGAGCATCTTGCCGCGGATTTAGAAATCGGCGAAATTTCACGCCTTTTGGAGCTTGGCGAAGGAATAAAGGAAGAGGATATCATTTTTGAACAAATAACCGCAGAGGCCGGCGGATTGTTAATATATGATAGGATAGAACTTGGCGGAGCGCCTGCTTCAGTGCTGAAGCCGCGAGCTGGGCTTGAAGATTACAGTGAAATTAAAATGAGTATCAGCGACATAGTCACGAAGCTACATGACGAATGATAAAACTATTTTAATCATCGGTCTTGGCAATCCAGGTGAAAAATTTGCGCATACGCCGCACAACGCGGGATTTTTAGTTGTAGACAAATTAGTTGCCAGTTACGAGTTGCCTGTTACAAGTTACCCCAGACTAAAATCCGAACTAGCCGAAACTAAACTGACAGGCAAAAAGATAGTTTTTGCCAAACCGCAAACCTTCATGAACAAATCAGGTGAGGCGGTAAAATTACTAGTTACTAGCTACAAGCTACAAGCTACAAGTTCGCTGTGGGTTATTCACGATGATATTGATCTAGAACTCGGCCAAATCAAGATTGTCAGGAACCGCGGCTCGGCCGGGCATAAAGGCGTAGAGGATATCATGAAAAAAATAAAAACACATGATTTTGTCCGTTTCAGAATCGGCATACGACCCAAAAAGCTTCCCACAAGGCGCTCAAAAACTCTTATGAACAAATTTGTCGTTTCCGGCTTTACTCCCCAGCAACATAAACAGTTCGAAAAATCTATAGAAAGATGTAAAGAAGCAGTCGTATTATCCTTACAGCAAGGCGCTGAAAAGGCGGCAAGTGTGTATAATAGATGAAACCCCACTTCGCCCTACGGGCTTCGCGGGGTTATTTGTTTGCCGCCGCTCCCCCGCTACTGCGGTGATCGCGGGCAAACAAATAAAAGGCCGCCCGAAAGCGACCGAACTAAAATAATCTTTTTCTATCGCGTATTTTTTTTCTATAGCGCGAGTCTATTACTGCAGAAGTTACACTATGCCCATCTAAGCTATCATCATGACTATTGACTGAATACTCCGCCTCTACATATTCACCGCAACTAGGACAATATTTTATCCCCTCTGCGTGTGGATTGGAACTGATTTTATACCTGCGCATACACTCCTGGCAAAACACATCTACTATAGTGTGAGCTTGGGCAACCGGTTCAACTTGGGTAGTCCTATCTGGCATGCAACCTCCATATCTACTTTAAGTTTGTATTGAGATTGAGGCGATTGGATTGGGCTGACCGAAATACTTCCGGAGGACCACGCGGCATAAAACCTCCACATAATAAAGGATTAAGGAACTAATACAATAATGCCTACTATACTACCTGCGAACTTCACGGTCAAGATGTGAATAAATCCACTCATAACCGTAAAATATCGCTACTTTCATGAGTTGAAGGAGGGATCACCCAGATTTCGCGCGCAGGCAGTACACTAGACACTATTATCCAAACATAGTATTATAGCCACTATCAGTGGAAAAATCAATAGACAGGGTACTAGTAATAGCACTCACCCCCCTTCTTTTAGAAAAAGGATTGGTTTGGTTTCAAAAAAATTTAAGGTATATCAATAGAGCGGCGCGAGCTCCCCTAGCGTCAAATGATCCGAACCGTCCCAACTCCCATTTCTGGTCCAGAAACTCCTTAGTCATTGAAAGGTATCAAAAACTTTTTTTATCGGAGTTTACCCGCAAGCTCTCGGAGTTTGGCTATAGAAAATACCAAATGGTTGAACTCCCCGGCGAGTTTTCCCAGCTTGGCGGCACGATAACTGTTTTTCCGATAAACTCGCTATCGGCCTTGCGCATTGAATTTAACGGAAATCTTATAGAGAAGATTACAGCGCTAGGACACATCCAGAATGATCGACCCGAAACCCCCCTTAAAAAAATAATCGCGAATAAAAAAGAAATTCAAAATGATTTATCTGGCTTGAAAGAAGGCGACTATGTAGTGCACTTGGATCACGGAGTCGGAAAATTCATCAAGAAAGAATATATAAGTAAAGATGATTATTCACAAAAAGAGCATATACAAAACTCAGACGATCGTCTTACTTTTGTATATTCTCTGGAATATGCCGCTGGCGACAAACTAATAATCCCCGAGAGTGCCGCGTATAAACTTTCCCCATATATCGGTTTTTCCTCACCAACAGTTTATCGTCTCGGCGGCAATCTCTGGCACAAAACTAAACGCAAGGTTAAGGAAGACATTATCAAAACCGCAAGGGAACTCCTGGCAATTTATGCGGCGCGGGAAATTGCTCGACGCGCGCCATATAACTATGATGAAGAAATCCTGCGCCAGATTGAATCTGGCTTTGAATTTGAAGAAACTCCCGATCAAAAAACAGCGATCGCAGAAATTCTCAACGATTTTCGCAAGTCAACTCCAATGGATAGAATCCTTTGCGGCGATGTCGGCTTTGGCAAAACTGAATCCGCGATAAGAGCGGCGGCCGTGGCCGCCTCGGCGGGGCGGCAAACTGCCCTTATCGCGCCGACGACTATTTTAGCATGGCAGCATTTTCAAACTTTTCTAGCACGCTTCGCTGATCTGCCGATCAATATTGCTCTTTTCAGCCGCATCCAAAAACGCACGGAGCAAAAACAGATTGCCGAAAAATTAACCAGGGGAGAGCTAGATATAATTATCGGCACGCATCGGCTTTTGCAAAACGATGTTCGCTTTAAAAATCTGGGACTTTTAATCATTGACGAAGAACAACGTTTTGGTGTCAAGCAAAAAGAAAAATTAAAGAGCATGCGAGCCAATGTAGATGTTCTTGCGCTTTCGGCGACTCCAATCCCGCGCACATTATATTTTGCTCTGGCCGGACTAAAAAATATAAGCAGTATCCAAACTCCCCCCATCGGCCGCCTAGCAATCAAAACATTTATCGCGCCGCGCTCCAAAAAACTTATCCGCGAAGCAATTGCCCAAGAACTTGCGCGCGGTGGACAGATTTATTATCTGCATAATCGCATCGCAACTATTGACGCGGCTTTACTTAAACTCAAAAAATTTATCGGATCTAGCGCGCGCATTGCTGTGGCTCACGCCAAGCTTCCGGAGAATCAGCTGATTGAAACAATAGAAAACTTTCGCGCCCGCCAATACGATATTCTTCTTGCCACAACTATTATCGAAAACGGACTTGATCTATCTAACGTTAATACGCTTATCGTTGAAGACGCCTCGCGACTTGGCTTGGCTCAAGCCCATCAATTGCGCGGCCGCATCGGCCGCGGTGACAAGCAGGCCTATGCCTATTTTCTTTACCGCCCCAAACGGCTCACCGAAGTTGGCAAGCGCCGCCTTGAAACTCTGCAAAAATATCAGGCCTTAGGCGCGGGGTATGAGATTGCCCGGCGCGACCTTGAAATCCGCGGCGCTGGCAATATCCTCGGCCGCGAACAGCATGGGGCCATCAACAAAGTCGGCTTAAATCTCTACTGCCAAATGCTGAACGAGGCGGTGGAGGAAATGAGATCACAGAGTATGTAGGCCAAAAGTAAAAGGGGGCGTTGTGCCCCCTCGTTTTTAAGATATAAAATTTTTGTTAGATGCTTAGCCGCTAACAGTGCTCGCACGCGGTATCTAACAGTTCTCATTTTTTCGCTTTTAGTCGCTCATTAACTTTAAAAAAACCTCATAGGATTCTTTTCTCATTTTCTGACAGTCCTTTTTTGTTATTCCTTGCTCTGCGGATTTTAGCCAATTAATAGGACGCCTCTTATAAAGATAATCGGCCAAGTAATCTATTTTATCGTGACTAAAAGCTGTAAAAGGCCATTCGGCAACTCGATGTACGATATTAAAAATTATTGTATATTCTCCGTGCTGTAATGTAATTAGCTTATCTCGAATTAACTTATCCGCGATGGGAAAAAGACGAATCGTAACGTCTATCTCATTAAGGATAAAACAACAGATCATATCGTTTTCATCTGAAGACAACGATAGACTCCCCGTTTTGTGCATCTCTACTGCTTTATGCAGAACTCTTTTAAGCAAATCGTTTTCCTGTGATCTCTCTAGGTCATACTTCCTTAAAGCTTCTTTCCGTGCTTCTTCCCGTAATTTTTCCATACATGCTCCTTTGACTTAACGTAAAATGTACTGCCTCAAATCTACAAAAGCTTTCTGGAAAAGTCAAGTACTTTGCGTCTAAATCTATATTGCCAGATGCTCAATGAAGCAGTGGAACAAATAAAAAAGAGGCTTAGTGCCTCCTAAATTTCTATCTTCGCGTAAATGGGAATATGATCTGATCCTGGTAAATGCCTGTGCCCAGATGCCGTAATGACTCCACATTCTATAATTCGTTTTACGCCCCGAACTAGAATGTGGTCAAGTTTCTGATGCCAGCTTAAGCCAAAAGCCTTGCAAGTTGTAGAAACACGATTCAGGGACTGTTGCTCGTCGCGTGACGCGAATATATCTTGCGTCCAAAGCACGTGATTGGTGCAGTTCACGAACCCGCGCCTTTCGGCTTCTCGCATAATCTTACAGGTATTTCTTCTAGCAAATAGGGCATTGAATGGTCCATAAAACAGGCTCATCGTGTTGAAATCACCGCAAATTATCTCTGCCGTCTTACCTGCTTGATTACCTTCCACTCCATTATGCCGGGCTTGAATTGAACTAAACTCGTCTAGAAACGAGGCGAGCTGTTCTCGACGATGCTCTGTGCCGCCATATACATCAAGATGAATATTGCCAAACTTTACAGTTTTCTCTCCTCCAATATCGAGGAAAGAGACCATGGCTTGAGTTTCTCCTGACTTATGCCCAAAGCCAAGGGCAGATTTCAAAACATCTACTCCTTCAAATGGCTTCAGTTTAACGTTAACGCCGCTTGCCCTCATTGCAGTATTATACTTGTTGACTAAGACCGCACTAAAAGAAGGTCGGCCCGTTCTCGTATTCACAGAGCGCAAAAAGCATGTGTTTGAGAAACCAGTCATTTCAGAAATAGACGACACAAGTTTCTCGAAGGGAACCTCTTGTAAGGCAACGATATCAGCCTCTCTGAACTCTGGCATCTCCGCAAAATGCCGCGCTAAAACATTGCACATATCGCCCTGCGTATTGTAGCTCAATACCTTTATAATCGCCAAATCCCCCTCCTATTGCGTAATCAATTGTTAACGTAGCTCTGCGCCGAAATAGCGCTACATACTTAACATGCCATTATGTATTAGTAAATAGTATACTACCGTAAACACACCCTCTTTGCGGACGAGGCAACTTATTTTATATTGCCAACCCTCTCTTCATTTTACCAGCCGTTTAAGCTTCCTCCTGAATAAGTATACCACGACAGAGA
>CAZDDE010000002.1:107042-131934 GCA_964504205.1 uncultured Candidatus Saccharibacteria bacterium | reverse complement strand
ATCCAAACGGCCTTTAATTTCATCTACTTGATTATTTTGCATTCGCCTGTCTTTACGCAATGATACGCGAAAATATACATCGCCGCGCTCCAGGCTTGTTTTGCTTTGCCCATCGGGCGGCCGGTTTGACCATGCAGCCATTCGTTGAATTCCCATTCGCAAGTTTTACCCTGATAATTTGCCTTTGCCAAACTATCTAGAGCGCGCTGGGCGGCAAGGATCATCCCGGCCTTCACTAGCGCGGCAATATAAAAACCGCCAACAAATGGCCAAATTCCGCCATTGTGGTACTGGTGCGGCAGATTCAGATTGCCCGCGCGGAAATAATCATGCCATTCCCTGTGCCCCGGATTAACAACCGGATGTATGGCCTTTGCGGGAAACGGTTCGGCAATGCCAACTTGCCAAGCATAATCAAAGATCATTTTTGTTTGCCGTTCGTCGGCTACTTCAAATAATACCACAAGGGAATTTCCAAGAGTATCAAACCAATCGCCATATTCACGAAAACTCTTGAAGGCAAGGAAATAGGGACGGATAACTTGGCGTAAGGAATTTAAACCGAATTTTATGACATCCTCCTCTAGCTGGCGGTTATTTTTGTTTTCGCCGTGAATTTTTTCTATTTCATCGCGCAGACGCGTGTACACTTCGCGCATCCAGAGATTCGTCTGCATTTTTTGTCTTAACAGAATCAGCCGTTGTTCACACGTTGAGGCAATCTCCAAGTCGCCCAATACCTTTGCTATTTCCATTCCCGCGCGCAATGCGCCAGCATAAAGGGCGTTATCATAGAGCACTTTTCCTCGCACAGGGAAAAGATCCATCCAATCCGCGGCCTCTTGGGTAGAAATAAGCCCAGAATTGTCAACATCCTGATATTTTAGCCATTTAAGAGCACTCTTAATTGATGCAAGATGTTCTTTGAGAAAGGCAATATCGCGAGTATGCGTGAAATAAAAATAACAGCCAATGATATACCAGCTGGTGCCGTCCATGTAGGCGCGATATTCCGGGGCATTATTAAACACATCAACATTATTCGGGATCAGCCCAAGCTCGGTCTGGTATTTTTGCAAAGTATCAAGAGATGCACGCGCGGCTTGGCGCAACTCCGCGTCTCCGGTTATTATAGCGCCGAGCAAAGTAATCATACTGTCTCGGCCCCAAACTTCATGATAGCCATCGTCTAAAGCCGAGGCCTTAAAGCCAATATCGCTGATGCATTCTTTGAGGGTGTTGATTGCCTGTTTGTAAGCTTCGTCGATCACAAAAATATGCCTTAGGATTTTAGCGCCTGATACGAATTAGTCCTCCGCAAGGTACTATACCGACCCCTCGCTTCTCAAGTTCGTCCAGGAAAAGATTCATCCCAATAGAATCCGAACTCATGTGTCCGGCTATGACAATATTGACATATGCTTTTTCGGCGAATTCGCGATGTTTTTCGCTCTGATGCATTGAAATTACCGTGCCTATTCCGGCGCTTGCCATTTTTTCATAAATATCATGCGCTCCTTCGGTGCCGCCGGTAATCTCTGTGATGGCAATTTTGCCCGCGCGATTTTCCTTTTTTCCGGAAAATACCTGCGGTCCTGTGCCCATCTTCTTGGCCTGCTGATATTCAGGAATAGTCAAAAGCATATCAAAGACTTCATTGACAGTTTCCGGCCGCTCTTGTTCAACTTTTGTTTTCAAGAATTGATAAACCAGATTATCAGTAACGGTATGCGCGCATAGATACGGCATATTCAAAAGTCGCGCCAATTCAACCGGACGGTAATGATTGCTTGATGAAAGCCCGCGAGTAACTTCCAAGATTCGCGGATGCAGCAGCCCTTCGGCAACATTGATCGCCACGCCGTATTGCGCCAAAACATCAGCCTGCATGGGCATAACCTCGTCTAATTTAGCCAGAGCCCGACCTCGCGGATGATGAGCAATGCAGGCATCTATGTAACCCAATTTACTCGCGACAATAAGCTCATCGCCTTCTATGTCTATACCGGCCATTATTTTGCGAACTTCTCTATCGTGGTCGCCAAAAAGAATCCGTGTATCAGCATAAGGATTTTTTAGACACTCCGCATCAAAATATACTCTCTCTTTTTCCTCCAGTTTTGCATAACTCTCGCTACATTTCGTGAGCGCTTTTTCTGCGCCTTCTCTGCCGCGAGGATCAGCATCCATGCCAAGCGCGATTGATAATTGATAAATTTCTCCAAATTTCATATCAGGTTATTATACAAAAAATGCCTTGCGATGCAAGGAGTCGGAGCAAGTAGCTTTTAAGCGCTGTTAATATTTTTTTTGAACTTCGCGACGAGCCATGAGCTGGATTGTACTTTTCCGCCGCGGCCAATGTTAAAAACCATTTCGCAATTTAGCTTCCTGCAAACAGCGACTTCCGGTATATTATCAAGCTTGCGGTCGCCGCCGTTTGCAAAAACATGCGGCTTGAGTTTGTTTAGTTCAGTGCATACGCTCATATCTTGGGGGTTGGGCGGATGTTTTGTTAGAACAACTTTATCAACACAGCCAATTGCTTTAAGCACTTCAACTCTTTCTTTTTCCGGCATAAAAACATATCCTTTTTTCTTCATCAGCCAGTTATCATTATTCAAAATCACAATCAGCTTATCCCCCATCTTTTTCGCGCGCGCGAACATCCGAACATGCCCAATGTGTATCGGGTCAAACCCGCCACTCACGGCGACGATAATTGGTTTTGGGGGAATTGGCCTCACGCTTTATAAACGTAGCATTTTTGCAGCGATTAGGCAATAAGCATCGCCGACGCCGTCCTCTCGGAGGAGTTCACAACAAGCTTAAAGAGCCCTGCGTCGAGGCGCTCCAAGGCATCATACAAGGGGGAGCGAGAGAAAAAGGGTGCAATCATCAAATGATGACTGCTTATTTTAATAGAAAAGCCCCACGCGATGAGAGCGCAAGGCTCTTCTGCGTGAGGCTAGCTTGCTTCGAATGTATTTCGGGCAAAATCCGCAGGATTTTGACGAATGACACTTGCGCCTCGGCCGCGCTCGACAAGCTCGCGCGGGGCAAAACCCAAAAATTTCCTATCATTTTTATTTGCGGCTCCCCCCACACCCCCCGCCCACCCGTGCGCACACAACAACCCCAGCCGTTTTTAGAAGATATTATAAAACGGGGTGATTGCTCCCTTGAATCACGCGAATTTAATTTGCGATGTATTTCTTGTTGATATTGATAGAAACATACCCAAGTCCAATAAATACAAAACCAAGGATAACAAGAGAGATTGGCCAACCAAGTGAATTTGCAAAATATTCGCTTGTGATATACGAAACATGAGCAATAAGGAAAAGAGTACTCATAACCAGAATACTGCGGCTCCTCATATACACCGACAAGGCAAGACCTCCAATCACAATAAGGAAATAGAGCATTTGCCATGGAACTGAATCAAACACTTGCGAAAACGCGGCGCCAAGAAAACCAGTAATACCAAAAAAATAGAGAGCCCCAATAAGTTTCTTATTCCAACCATCGCGGAAAGCATGCGCTAGTAAAAGATAACTCGCCCCCATCGCCATAGTCGTATATTGATATATATCCCTTTCAAACCGCCCCTCAAATGGACCGCCTACAACTGCGTTGAGAATGAGATAAACGGTAGCAGTTCCATTAGCTATTGCGAAAAAGGTTAAAATAGCGTTTTTGTGGACGGCGTTTAGTAATAAATAAAATGCAAATATAACGCCGAATGTAATTGCGATAGTCCAGTCGCCACTATCAAGATTAAGCTCAGAAAGAGTCACTACTGCTCCTCCAGGAATCAGCATACCTCCAATAAAGTGAAAAACAGTTCCTATAGTATCCTCGGGTTTATTTTTAAGTAGCATCGAACCAATGGCCGTAATAAGAAAACCAAGTCCTAATGTAACTAAGATACGTCCAAAAGACCCTATGTCATACCAAATTTGATGAACAAAAATAACAATACCAATAACCACAATGGCTGCTCCCAAAACATACAGCATTTTTGTGACAGAAAAAGGCGTGGAATTTTTCAAATTTTCTGCCTTAACCTCACTTTGTACTGGGGGAGCAAAACCGAATCGACTTATCGCTTCTTCACGGCTTATCTCTCCCGTGCTTATTTTATTAGAAATTTCTTGCAGCAATTCTTCTTTGTTCATAACATAAATAATTTAGTGGTGATTAATTTCTGCCAGGTAATACCCACCCGATAAATTGAAAATTGTTTCGGTAATGATACTGGTCAGTATCATTTATTAAATTTAATTTACTCTTACTTTTTCCTTTTGTAAGGTAATAACCATAAGATGAAGAACCACCGCCAAAAATAAAGAAGAAGTCGCCACCGCTTCTATCATAGTAGCTTGAAACTGTAACGCCATCAGGCGATGTTAAAAGACTATTAAGTGTCAATCTTTGTGCCTCCTCAAGTGTAATTTCTCTACTTTCATTTTTCTCTGTATCGTGTAAGAAAATACGAGCAGTATAATTTTCGTTAATGTCTGGTATTTTATCATTATCTGAATCTAAAGTCGGATCTACAGTATTGGCAACCAATTTATTATCTACAACTGAATAGCGTTTCTGTAGATAGTTATCACAATTATATGAATAATAGTTTGTCCCGTCAATACAGGATGTATACACAAAGTTATAGCTAGTAGAAAGAAAAAGTGATGGAAGATACACACTTAAAGCAACAGCAGCTATTACCACAATGGGTAATATAAAAGCAAGAAGTATGGCGAAGTTTTTCTTTATAAATTCCATAGTTTTGATTATAACATTAATTAATAGAGTAGTTGATGTTATTTTTTACTGGAACAGTTGACCATCCATTGCACACCGAATTTGTCGGTGCAAGAGCCAAAGTAGTCTCCCCAAAACATTTCCTGTAGAGCCATCTCTACCTTGCCACCTTCCGACAAAGCTTTGAACAATTTATCAGTCTCGGCACGAGTATCTGGCTCAAGATTTATATAAATATTGTTACCGAAGTTAACTTTGAATCCCATTGATTCTGGTGCGTCAGTACCCATGAGCACATGGCCGCCGAGAATCGGAAGCCCCACATGCATCACCAGATTTTTGTCCTCTTCCTTTATGGGAGGCGCGCCGTCTTGAGCGGGAATAGCACCGAATCGCACGATACCATCGCCGGCAAAATCGCCTCCGAAAACGGACTTGTAAAAATTGAACGCTTCTTCTGTGTTTCTAGGAAAATTAAGATATGTACTTACTTTTGCCATTGTGATTAATGTTAATTGATAATAAGGACGATTTCAATCCTTCGATATACTCAGGATTGACCCTGAACGAAGTCGAATGGGTCAAGTTTTTCTTTGGCGGCAAATTCTTTTAATTCTGAAATTTGAGATTCAATACTTAAAACTTGTCGCTCTTCGCTGTCCGTTGATTTTCGAGTGTAGATAAAGTATTTCATAGTTTCTCCTTAAAAATTAAAAATGAAAATTCGGGAAGCCCGCTTTTGGCCAGCCCCTTCGGGGCAAAGATAAAAAATTCCAATTTGCGCTTAAAATCGGCTGGCGAGCCTTCGCAGAGGGCGAGCCAACAAAGACATTTTCCAACTGGCGGGGACGATGCCCGGAACTTTGAACCTAGGAACGGCTTTACGTTTGGCTATCTTGATAAGATCATACCGAAATTACGAGCTATGCACAAAGAGCATCCGGAATGGTTTGAGGTACCAAAGCCAAGGTCAGATAAAGGGCGAAATGCGGTGGATTACTCGATTAATTAAATTGGAATATCTTCCCAATCTCCATTGGCATTTTTTCGCCTGTTCATGACTTCGGGTGGAAAGCGAGTCCATTTACCTCTCTTTCCACTCACCATTCTTTTGATAACCATCTGGTCTGATTCTCCCGCTCTGCTGGGTTGCGCTGTACCTTCTGTTTTAGCTTTTTTCTCTAACTCTCGTATTTTATCGTAGAAGTCTTTCCCAATCGGGCTATTGGGTTTTGGTTCAGGATTTGTTCTTTCTCTCCACTTTGGAGACATATACTTATCCCAAAGTCGAGTAACTAAAAAAGAAGTATCGGGAGGAGGAGAGTGAGCAAAGACATATACTCCTCGAACTTTGGTTTCCTCTGGAAGGGTATCGTAATGTGCATCAAGTTTTTTCAAATCCTCCTTTAGTTCTTCGCCCGAGACAAAACTTTGATCTGACGTTAGAAATAAAGGTGCAAGTGCTTTATGTAGTTTGTCGTTTGAAGTAAAGATTTTGCAAAAAGGTAGGTAATATAAATAAGCTACATCAATTTTATGGCTTGGCCTACCTCTGCCAATCAAGTCAGCTCCAATTCCAAACATAAAAACTAAATCCACGCTTATAACGTGAGTAAAATATGGTGCGAATTTCCTAATCGGCGGTTTTCCTGCGCTTTGCCATCGAGTTATAATTTCTTGTTGAAATTTTGGGGTTACGCCGATAGAAGCAAGCCCTGTTATCAAGATTTGTTCTTGATCGGGGTTATCAATAAATTTATCCGCCATCGCCTTCACCTCTTCAAGAGTTTTAGGTTTTGGATGACCTACAAATGCTTTTTGGTAATAGGAATATATTTCTTCAAGGTCTACGTTACTCAAGCCAGTGCGCCACTGCTGAGCGTAAAAACGCTCGAGTTCAAGAAACTTATGTTCTTGCCATCTTTTCATTGCTTCCTCCTCTGGTGATGCTTCGAAAAAAGCACCTGTTTGCCCGCCCAATTCAACATATCTTCCCCCACCTATAACAGGCCTACCGTCCATTTCCATTTTTTCTTCTCCGGAAAGTTCTCCTTCAAGGAGCGTCCTGTGGTGAACATTTGCTTTCGAGTGTAAGTCGGGAGTTCTATATGCAAGACTACCCACTATATCTTCGGGAGAGCGTCCATGCCGCGTATTTTTCTGTAAGTCAGCGAGAGTTTCAACGAAAAAAAGAGGGGTTATGTTTGCGAGAAAAAATTGGTCAAGCCAAACAGCTTCATCTGGGTTTAGGCTCTCAAGAACAGATTTATCGAATATAAGTACGGGTCCCATAATAGGTGTGGATAAGTAGGCTTTGATTTTCTACTTTTGTTCTATTATAATATATGTACAGTAAACGAGTCAATTTATATGCTTACAAAACGACAGAAAGAAATCCTTGATTTTGTAGAAAGCTATTCGCACAAGAAAGGATACTCTCCTTCTTTTGAGGAAATTAGAAAGCGGCTTAAACTCGCTTCTGTTTCGACTATTCATTTTCATATTTCAAAACTCAAAGAGGGTGGTTATTTAGGAAAAACAGAAAATAAGGCTCGTGCCATTAGCGTCGCATCCAAGGAGCCAATGATCAAAATTCCGTTTTTAGGAACTATTGCCGCCGGTGAGCCCATAGAGGCAATTCACCAAAACGAATTTATTGCCATTCCCAAAAATATATTACCTAGCACTGGCAATCTTTATGCTCTGCGCGTGATTGGAAATAGTATGATCGATGAGAATATCAAAGACGGAGATGTCGTCTTAGTAAAGCAACAAGATACGGCGGAGAATGGAGAACGTGTTGTTGCTTTGATAGATAACCACGAAGCAACACTGAAGAAATTTTATCAAGAGAGAGGACATATTCGACTACAACCAGCAAACAGGGCTTTTGAGCCCATTATCATTAGAAAAGATCGCGATATTAAAATTCAAGGAGTAGTCTTGGATGTTATTAGAAATCTAGATTCTAATGTAGACATTGAAACTCAGCGATTACCACAACAAATCCAGCCGGCTAAAGCTTTTGATGAAGTACCGATAAATTCTGTTCTCCATGGAGACACAATATCTTTGTTAAAAAGATTTCCAGACAAGTCAGTTGATCTTGTATTGGCTGATCCGCCCTATAATTTATCTAAAGGCAATAATATAAGTTTCCAAAACAATGGCCTAAAAGGATTTGGTGGTAAGTGGAATAAGGTCATGGAAGATTGGGATAATCTGCCTTTTGTGGACTATATGAATTTTACTTATGAATGGTTAAAAGAGGTTAAGCGAGTGCTAAAGCCCACTGGATCAGTTTGGGTCTTTGGAACCTATCACAATATAGGTCTTATAAATACTATTTTTCAAATTCTAGAAGTTGAAATAATAAATGAGGTGGTCTGGTATAAACGCAATGCTTTCCCAAATCTTGCAGGTCGTCGCCTAACAGCAAGTCATGAGACGCTACTTTGGGCACATGCAGGTAACGGTAAGCGTAACTATTATTTTGATTACCAAGCATCAAAAGAGTTTTCAGAAGATTCTGACAAACTTAAAGAAAGAGGTAGGCAGATGAGAACTGTTTGGGATATTCCCAATAATAAGGAGAAGGGGGAACTTCATTTTGGCAAACATCCAACCCAAAAGCCACTACGTGTCTGCCGAAGAATAGTAAAAATTAGTTCGAAGCCAGGTGATATTGTATTGGCTCCGTTTGCCGGAGTGGGAAGTGAGTGTGTGGCCGCGAAAGAACTCGGTAGAAAATACATAGGCATTGAGCTCGAGAAAGAATATGTAGATATAGCGAAGAAAAGATTATCGGCAACAAATGAAATAAAGACATTATTCGTTTAGCTATGAAAATCAATCCCTTTATTAAATGGAGCGGTAGCAAAAGATCTCAAGCGAAAGAGATAGTTTCTTATTTCCCAAAATCTATTGATATATACTATGAACCTTTCCTGGGTAGCGGTGCAATTATTGGTTATTTAAAACCCCAGAAGGCAATCGCTTCTGATATAAACAAGCCACTCATAGAGCTCTGGAAGGAACTGCAAAGAGATCCAAAAAGTATTTCCCGTTATTATAGAAAACAGTGGAATTCTTTACAGAAAAATGGACATACTTATTTCTACAAAATCAGAGATAAATTCAACAAAGAAAAATCTCACATGGACTTTTTATTTTTAACAAGAACATGTGTGAATGGGCTAATTCGATATAACAAAAGTGGTGAATTTAATAATTCCCTACATCATACGAGAAAAGGCATACACCCCGATCGGCTTGAAAAAGTCATTTTTGAATGGTCTACAGTCATACAAAAATACATATTTGAAAATTTTGACTATAAAAAAACCACACAGCATGCCAAAAAAGGAGATTTCGTTTACCTTGACCCCCCTTACTTTAATACTGGTACAAGATATTTCGGGGCAATAGATCACCAAGAATTCATTGATTATCTATCCGACTTAAACAAGAGAGGTATTAGATTCGCACTTTCTTATGACGGGAAACGTGGCGAAAAATCTTTTATGGTAGATATTCCGAAGAATTTATACAAAAAACATATACTTATTCATTCTGGTAATTCTACCTTCAATAAAGTCCAAAACGGTAAGATTGAAAAGGTTTATGAATCTCTATATCTCAACTACTAAATTTAGTAGTGTTTTAGTGTTATTAGGCCACCAAGTCTTTGCGAAAGTTTGGTAATAAGTGGCAAAATACTTTCCCCTTGTTTTGTTGTGACAATATGGAGAATAGTCTGTTTCTCTTTAGGTCTAAACTCAACACCAAAAACTATATCTACTTTAGCCCTGACTAAAGCGGATTTTAGGCTTTCAATGTTTTGCAAACGAAATGCAGCGCCAGATAAGAAGGATGTATCAGGAAGCTTCTTTCCTACGTATTGATTCCAATTTACGATACCCTTATCTCTAAAAGCCGTCGGTGCTTTTTGAAGAAGAGCTTTAGCATAATCAATAAGTCTCGGGCCAATTTTATTTTCAAGCTTTGCCTCTAGATCTTTTGACTCTATTGAAAGAAAGTTATTTGTATTTTTAAGCTGAACCAAATGATCTGGTCGTTTCGATTTTAGTCCAGACACTCTTGGTAAGGATGTCCACCTGAATTCTTGACCTGAGCTAAAGTCCAAAACACTAATGCCGCTCCAATCTCCACCTGGAGGATTACACAAAGATTCATGAATCCCATAACTAGTGGCGTTTGAAAATAGGAGGTGCAAAACAGAATCTACATCATGTTCTCCAAAACTTGGAACATCGTTGGCGGCTGGAAGAAGTCTCTTTTTAAAATTACCTTTTTTCTTATCGATTAAGAAACCGTAGTTGTTCAAACTTCTCCCCGTATTACTATCTATAATCAAACCATTACTCAGATTAATAATTGCTTCCCATAGGCCATTGATTGCGGCTAATTTCCACATGTCTTTTTCTAGCAATAACCAAGTTGAAGGTTTTGCGGGCCCATATATAACAGTTAGAACATCTACATCCTCGAGACCAAAAATCATTCTTGCCATAGGAACAAGTCCTCGATCCGGACGCGAGTCATCTCCTCGTGGTTTAAAGCCGGCCACCCATACGCACACTAGTGGACGAGATTTATTAGAAACCCAAGCCTCAAACTCAGAACTGATCTTGCGTTTATAAATTTTCTTTACGTGATTAGCAAATAAAGTCCTATTTTCTGGTGAGATTATACAAATAGGCATGTCTTTTGAACCAATCGCCACTGCCCTCACCTTACTTACTGCTTTTAGCAATAGTTTAAATGTTGGCGTTAATGTTTTAATGCTAGTTTTCTTATTCCAAGGCATGGCTTTTTTTATAAGCCAGTTTGCTTTATCTAGACCTGATTTTTGATTATAAAATTCTGCCCACTCGTTTGGTTTTAAAATGCTTCCTGTGCGCTTTCTTTGACCTGAAAGAATCTCCAATATTTTAGCTACCTTTTTTTCGATACGATTTATTGTGTCTTTAGTATCTTCAGAAAGCAAAATAGCCCTGACTAACTCAATAGACTCCTTGTCTCCAAAACAATCCTTATAAATTTCTATAATGTCTTTATGGCTAGAGGGACTTGGGACATACACCGGTAAAGAAATGGACTTGCTACTCATTCCTAAAACAGCATACGCAAAAGGAACCAGTGGATTAGGAAAGCGGGCAGCTTTAATTACTCTCTTTGCGTCTAGTTCTTGTCCGCCCAACTCCGCGAAATAAAGATACGGTATACCTGCATAAGCTAATGCCAAAGCCCTTCCTGTCCGTTGCCACGCATTATTTCCAGCGGGCAAAGCTCCACTAAACTCAAAAGCCAAAATTGGTCTTTCATACAATATACCGCCTTCAACTTCCAGTCTTGTAATTATCGCATCGGGAGCCTCTCGCAATGTTCCACCAAGAGAAGCTATATATTCAACCAAAGGGAAACCCCATCTTCCATAACCGGGGAAAAGTTGCACCTCAAAGTGTTCTCTATGATCTGATTCAAACTCATAAGTTGGTGCATATGCAGGACCTGACTTTAGTTGAAAAACGCCCCCATTCAAGGAGGAGGATAATAACTTTAGTGCACTCTCACATTCAAGTATATTGTCGCCGTGTATACGAAGTTTGTGATTTGTCATGTTATTTATTCAAATCGTAGCTTTGCTTGATAAGCTCAAAAATGGCTTCAAGCTCGCTTTCTTTTTCTAGCTTCACTTCGTAATCTCCATTTCCCCAGTGTCCGATTGGCTTCGGTTGGGTCAAGTCGCGAGCGAGTTTTTGCGGGTCGTTGAGCTGTCCGCTCTTAACATTGAGAAAAATCTTAAGGCCGTATTGTTTGACGACAATATCGGTAAAGTTAGTTGAAGTTTTGTAGGCGATATATTTTGCTTTTGCCTCCTCGGTGATATTTTGATCTATTGAAAGGACTTTCTCTCGCAAGGTCTGAAACAGCACGACAGTTTCCTTATCAATGCCAGCGAGATGGTCATTGATTGAATAGGTCTTTTGCAATCGCTCCGCCTTTTCCTTCCCTTGGTTTGATTTTTTAACTATGCCCGATGTGGATATTCTGACTTTCTGATAATTCTCTGGTTCGAGGTAAAGAATATCCTCGTCGTAAATCCGATAACGTAGAAGTTCAATGTTGATAGGCAAAATATCCGCCGTGTCGAGGTCAAATTTGTTATAGCTTTCAGCGATACAAATAACACGTGGTGAATCCCAATCAATTTCAATATCGACTTTTTTGCTTTGGCACAAAATTTCAAAATCAGCTCTATGATCTAAAAGCCAACGCAAATAAGAGAGTCCTTGATTGATGACATTGTCGTTCTGGTTTTTCTTGTATTCAATAATGCAAGGTGAGCCGTTTTTATCAATGCCGAGCGTATCAATTCTTCCACCGAAACTGGTTGAGTATTCGTGGGCAAGGAAAACGATATTCAAAATTTCCTCCAAGTTGTTTTCAAATAGTTCCTGGAGGCGTTTTTCCAAGTCCAATTCCTTTGCTGTGAGTTTTTTAATGGCAGAGCCATTTATTTTGAATAAAGCCATAAGAATAATTGTATTTTAACAGAAATCTCGGAATTTGACACCTTTTGTGAAAAATCGGCATCCACTCCGAATGCCGACGTTTCATCTCTCAAAACCGTTGCAAACACTACGGTTCAAAGTTGCCAATCTGGCGGTGAGGGTGGGATTCGAACCCACGGTACCTTGCGGTACACGGCCTTTCCAGGGCCGCCATTTAAGCCGCTCATGCACCTCACCCATCGTTTACTCCATCCCGCGTAACGCCCTCACTCTTTCTTCCACCGGCGGATGCGTCATAAATAGTTTTGCAAACCATGATACGCCTTCGCCGTGCCTTCTATCGCCCTTGAATGGATTTTCAAAAAAGAGGTGAGCGGTAGCGTTATTAGCAACCCGCAGAGGCGTGGAGTCTTGTGATATTTTTTCAAGAGCACGCGCAAGGCCGTCGGGATAGCGCGTGAGCAACGCGCCGGAGGCATCGGCTAAAAATTCGCGCTTGCGCGATACGGCAAGCTTGATAATCTGCGCAAGAATAGGCGCAAGAATCATAAAAGCAATGCCGATCAGCATAAAAATCGCGCCGGCTTGACCGCCAGAATCGCGGGAACTGCGCCTGCCGCCAAAACCTCCAGACCAAAACATGTGGCGCGCCATTAAATCCACAGCCATTACAATAATTCCAGCAAGCACGACTACAACCGTGGAAACCAGCATATCGCGGTTGCCAATATGACTTAACTCGTGCGCGATGACGCCTTCAAGTTCTGACCGATCAAGGCGATTGAGCAATCCTCTCGTTACCGCAACAACAGCATGTTCTGGATTTCGTCCGGTGGCAAAAGCGTTTAGCGCGGCTTCCTCAATAATATAAACGCGCGGCATAGGCAACCCAGCAGTTATGGCAAGGTTTTCAACGATGCGATATAGCTCGGGCGCATCCTCCTTCTTAATTGGCTTGGCATGGGTCATTGCAATCACCAGTTTATCCGACCACCAATAGGAGGCAATACTGGTGAAGATACTGAAGAATACGGCGGCATATAAAATCCCGGGGCTGCTAAACCAATAGCTCATAAACCAGCCAAAGCCAACAATCAACACTAAAAAGGCTGAAATTAACAGCCAGGTCTTGCGAATATTGGAATCTTTATGAGTATAGAGCGATGGCATTTAATCTATTATGCCCTGCGTGCGCAGTTTGTCAATTGATTCTTCGAGTAGGATCATTTCAAGCACATCCGGGGATGTCGATTCAAAAATTCCATTGCGGAATATATCGGCATTTTTTGAAGATTTCATGACATCGCGAACTCCCTGCAGTTTGTTTTCTTTGATTAAATTGCGCACGGCATCGTTCGTGAGTAAAATTTCAAAGGCGGCAATACGGCCTCCGCCGCCTTTTCTCGCCAAAAGGCGCTGGGCGATTGCCCCGCGAAAGGCGTAGATTAGCTGATTGCGTATTTGCTCGCTTTGCGAAGCCGGAAATGCGTTGACTATGCGCAGAGGAATCTGCCAAGCAAAACCGGTGTGCAGAGTCGAAAAAACGAGATGTCCGGTTTCCGCCGCGCGCAGGGCAAGTCGCATCGTTTCCTGATCGCGCATTTCACCCACAAAAATAATATCAGGGTCTTCGCGCAGAGCGCTACGCAGCGCCCCTGCAAAAGTTTTAACATCGCCATCTTCCCGGCCGACTTCGCGTTGTTTGATCAGGGACTGCTTATTCACAAAAGTGTACTCAACCGGATCTTCAATGGTTATAATATGCAAATTTTTCTGCTGGTTAAAAAGATCAATCAGTGCGGCGATGGTAGTACTTTTGCCGCTACCGGTGGGCCCGGTTACAATAAATAATCCTTCGGATTGCTGAAGCACATAATCAATAAGAGACTCGGGAATACCAAGCTCATTGCATGAAGGAATTTTGCGCGGTAAGAGGCGAAATGCGAAGTTTAGACACTTCTGCGCGTAATAAATATGTGCACGAAAACGCGCATCATCGCCATGGTTTAACGCGAAATCTATGTCGCTCTTTTGCCCAAAACGCTTCGCGAATTCTTTTGGTACGGCTTGCGCGGCGATTTCTTCAACATCTTTTTTGCTTAAAACGCGAAAATCTTTTTGTTCAACAAGTTCTCCGTTTATTCTTAAAAACGGCTTATACCCCTCACCGCAATGGAGGTCGGAGGCCTTTTTTGCTTGGACACGCGTAAAAAATTCGTCTAAAAGCATAATTAAAATTTAACTTGCGGCGTTTCCCGCTCTTCCGCGACCTCTACTTCAAATAATTCTGCCTGCTTAAAACCGAAAACTTTCGCGATTAAATTCGCTGGGAAAGATTCAACTTTCGTGTTTAATGTCATAACATTGTTGTTATAAAATCTGCGCGCGGCCATGATTTTATCTTCAGTATCGCGCAGTTCGCGCTGAAGTTCTATAAAGTTCGCGGATGCTTTTAAGTCAGGATAATTCTCGGATACGGCAAAAAGTGTTTTTAGCGCGCCGGTCAGCATATTCTCAGACACTTCTACATCATGCTGACTTTTCGCATTCATAATCGCTGTGCGCGCTTTGGTAACATTTTCAAGCACACCCTTTTCATGCGCCATGTATCCTTTTACTGATTCAATCAAATTTGGAATCAAATCATGCCGCCGCTTTAATTGCACATCAATATCGCTCCACGCCTCTTTCATGCGGTTGCGCAGACGGATAAAGCCATTATAAGTAAATATAATCCAAAGAACTATAAATGCTATTACGCCGATGATAGTATAAGTTGTGTTCATAAGATTGATTTAATTTTAATCACCCCTTTTATTCTATCATTATAAGTTACTACCGCAATCTTGACAAATAAATTTTTAAGTAAAATAAAACCCCGCAATGGGGGTTATAAGCTTACATCAAATGTTATATCGCCTCTTTGAACCATTCTATGCAATTCCGGTATGGAGCGTACACCGACGTAAGGAAAAGCCTGTAGTACTCCGGCCATATTCTCGGCAACAAATTCGGCAAGAGGAGTCCTTTGCGGTTCCAGATAGTCCTCTTTTCCTTCCGGCATGCGCACCTGTTCCGCTCCGTATCGCACTACCACTCTGTCGCGTTGAGCCGACGCCGAAGCCATTCCCCGGTGCTTTTTACGCAGTACCGGCTTGCCATTTTCCATAATAGTCACAAGGGGTGCGGCGGATTCCATCAGGGGAGCAAGATAAGTCCCGCACATTACGGTGTCAGCGCCCAGCGCCAATGCAATAAACATATCGCCGGCGCTTCTGATTCCTCCATCGGCAATAATCGGAATGTTCATACCGCGCAAAGCAGCCGCTACCCGATATACACCAACAGCCGATGCCGTGCCTGTATGCGTAACTTCATGGGTCGTGCACGCTCCTCCGGACCCGTTGCCGACGCGTAGAGCATCTGCGCCAACATCAACAAGAAACCGAGCGCCCTTGGCGGCGCTGATATTGCCCGCGATGACTTGAGCGAACGGATACCTTTTTTTAATCCAGTTAATGGTATTTGCAACAAATTTTGAGTCGCCCTGCGCCGTATCAATACACAGCGCGTCAACGCCAGCTTCAATAAGTTGGGGAACACGCCGCTCGTAATCTTCCGGCAAGGTGGTGATTGCCGCGGCAACCCGGCGGCGACCCTCGGCATCGAGAGTAGCGTTGGAGCTTATGTTGTTGGAGACCCGAAGATCACTTGCGATAATCAACCCGACGAGGCGATGGTACTCGTCAACAACAGTCAATGCGGTTGCTATCTTCTCATCCATAATAGCAAGTGCTTTCTCTCTGTTCACCACACCGTTAGGATAAAGAATATCCCCCCTCAAAACAATCGTAGGGGACTTTACTTTATCGTCGTTTAAGCAATCCTCGATCGTTTCATAATTAGGGCGGGATCGGAAGGACTTCGGAATCATTCCGACTAGTTTGCCGTTCGGAGCACCGTCTTCGGTAATAGGAATGTGCGAGTATTTCCCCCGAACAAATTCAAGAAATTCCATCCGCATATTCGGACTCAGTACAAATGGATTTATAACTAATCCAAATTTGACTTTTCCCACTTCCCTCTTTTGCTGAAAACTGTCAAAGTTGGCGTGGAGAAATCCAAGTCCTCCGCTATCCGCCATACCAAGACCCATGCGCGCTGTCGTAACAGTATCCATTGGCGAGCTGACCAGCGGAATCTTTAGCGGGATATTGGGGGTAAGTAAAGTGTCAAGAGAAACTATGTCTAGTGAAAAATCAAGATGTCGGTTTGGCACGAGCAGATCGCCAAAGTTGATACTCCTCCCTCGATATTGTCGCCCTTCGAAAATTTCCTGCGCCGTAAGTCCACACAGATGCTTGTTGTCACGTTTTTTCATAGCAATCACTCCTCTCTATAACAGAATTGTCAAAGTTTATATATGATTTAAGCAAATATAACACAAAATAAAAAAACTGGCAAGCTATGCCAGTTCTAGATGGTTTTAAGATAATGGCCTTTTTGCCACATATCAATAATCTCGTCCGTGCTTGGCAGAGTGAGGCCGATGTTGGATCGTTCATTCGCCGTATGAATACCCTCATCGCCGTCAAGGAAATCGCGCAATTTTTCTTCATGTGTGCGGCTCGTGATCCGATGTTTGCGCAATTGCTTGTCAAATTCGGAATTGGGCTTGCCAAAAGTGGCAACTACGCGCGGCAGCCAAAGCTTTATTTCCCGATCAACAAGCTTCGGATATTCCCTACGCAATTCTGCAAGCTTTCTTTCGCCATGCTCAAGATGATCCTGTTCCTCCAGCATGATCTCGCGATTTTCTTTAGCCCATGGAGCAAAATTGGAATTCAGCGCGTCTTGAAGCTGTACGCCCGCGCCCCGATCTTGCAGAAACTGGAAGATGGCGAAACGAATAGCGGTATGAGTAGGGTTACCTGGAAGCGCCAATGGATAGTAAAATATATTTACACGGCCATCATTAGTTGGGCGTGCGCCGAGCACGGCAAGAGTTTTGCCCTCCTTTATTCTCCAGCGATAGTTTTTGTCATGCGTCCACACCCACGAATCTGAATCAAACCCCATATCGTCAAGAATTTTAAAACAGCGCAGAGCATGCTCAAACTCTTCATGCGCGGTTTTGCTCACAATCAGCATTTCCTCCAAACTATATCGCTGGATAATCGGCACAAGATCATAGTAGCCATACGCGCCCGCGAATTCTGAATCGGCCTGCATCAGTACCACCTGTGCCGCAAGCCTCTCGTACTCCGATTCAGGCTCTTTTCTAAAAAACGGCATAAAGTCCAGCATTACGCACCTCCTTCTGATTTCTGCTTTGTTAAAAAACTAGTACCTTTATAGCACGATTTGCCAAAGAATAAAAGCTCGCTGTATGATACTAAAGACCATGCCCACCGAACAGCGCATTCCACCGCAAAACATAGAGGCCGAGCAATCTGTGCTTGGCTCGCTCATGCTGGATAAAGACGCGATCCTAAAAATCGTTGATTTTGTGCAGGCAAAAGATTTTTACCGCGATACGCATAAGAAAATATATCAATCCATGGTTCATCTTTTCGAAAAGCAGGAGCCAATAGATATTCTAAGCGTTACAAACCGATTGCGCGAAAATAAGTGCCTTGAAGAAATTGGCGGACAGGCCTATCTTGCCGAACTTGTTAACTCCGTGCCCACAGCAAGCAGTGTTTCCTACTACGCGCGAATAGTTCAACGCAAACGAATCCTGCGCGAGCTCATTTCTGCTTCGTATGACATCGCGCAATTGGGCTATCGCGAAGATGAAGATGTGGAAGTACTTTTAGATGAAGCTGAAAAAAGAGTTTTCGGCATATCGGAAAGAACTCTCACCCAAAACTTCACACCGGTGCGCGCATCGCTTGAAGAGGCCTTTGATCGTATTGATAAATTAAGCCGTCAGGAAGGCGAAACGCGCGGCGTGCCGACCGGCTTTATTGATCTGGACAATTATCTCTCGGGTCTGCAAAAATCCGATTTAATTATAATTGCCGCGCGGCCAAGCTTGGGCAAGACATCGCTTGCGCTTGATATTGCGCGCAATGTTGCAACCCAAGCTAAATTGCCTGTCGGCTTATTTAGCTTAGAGATGTCACGTGAACAATTGGTGGACCGGCTTATTGCTTCGCAGGCCGATGTTGACCTCTGGCGCATCCGCACCGGTAATTTATCCAGCAAAGGCGATGATAACGATTTTCTGCGCATCCAAAACGCCCTGGGCATTTTATCCGAAGCGCCAATGTATATTGATGACACTCCTTCGCCGAATATTATTCAGATGCGCGCGATGGCGCGCCGTCTCCAGGCCGAGCATGGCTTGGCGCTACTGATTGTAGATTATCTGCAGCTAATAGCCCCGCGGACTAATTTTGAAAGTATGGTTCAGCAGGTAACCGAAATATCACGTTCGCTCAAAGGCTTGGCGCGCGAGCTCAACGTGCCGGTGCTTGCCCTCTCACAGCTCTCGCGCGCAGTAGAACAGCGCAACCCGCCGATACCCAGACTTTCGGATTTGCGGGATTCGGGGTGCCTCGCCGGCGACTCATTAATTACTAAGGCAGATACCGGGGAACGAATAACAATAAAAGAACTGGCCGAACGCAAACATCAAATTCCCATATACATTACTGCGCTAAATAACAACTACAAAGTCATGCGATGTAAAATGATCAAAATTTTCTCTTCAGGGGAAAAAATGACTTATCTTTTAAAAACAAGGAGTGGCAGGACTATAAAGGCTTCAGCAAATCATCCGTTCTTAAAACTTGATGGGTGGACTTGTTTAGAGCAATTAAAAATTGGGGATAAAATAGCCCAGCCCCGAACAGTTATATCATCAAAACCACAAAACAAACTTATAGACAATGAACTTATCTTGCTTGCGCATCTTTTAGGAGACGGCTGCATACTCCCTAATAGACCCTTCCACTACACAAGTGCAGATTGGGAAAGTATACAAATTGTTAAAAAAACTGCCAAAGCGCTTTTTAAGATTGAATCGAGAGTTGTAAGGCAGGAAAATTGGTGGCACGTGTACTTGCCAAGCCCTTATCACCTCACTCACAAAATATACCACCCCATAACAAATTGGTTTCGCAAACTAAGGATTGAACGCGTAAGATCATACGAAAAACAAATTCCCAAAGCAGTCTTTCAGTGCGACAGGAAAAAAATAGCGCTTTTCCTTCAACATTTATGGTCAACCGATGGTAATTTAAGCTGGAAAAAACTTCACGGAAGAAAACCGGCTGGAGCTGTCTATTATGCATCCAGTAGTGTAATACTTGCGGAGCAAGTGCAGCATCTGCTCCTCCGTTTAGATATACAAAGTTCCCTCAGAGCTTCTCCTTCAGAACAATACAGAACGATGTATCATGTTTATGTTGAGGGCGCCACGGAGCAATTAAAATTTTTGGGAACGGTTGGAGTGACGGGAAAACGAAAAAAAATTGTTCCAAAACTAGTAAAAGCTCTGAAGCGCATACAACCAAATACCAATACCGACGTTATTCCAAAAGATGCGTGGCGATCGGTAATACTAAATGCGAAAAATAGCCTTGGCTTAACCTGGAGAACGTTTGCGCACTCTATGAATGTGGCCTACAACGGCACTGCGATTATGAATAACGGGATAAGCCGAGAAAGAATGACCCGCATAGCAAATATACTTAAAAATGAACAGTTGGATAGTTTAGCCAACTCTGATGTATTCTGGGACAAAATAATTGAAATAAAACCATTGAAAATGGAAGAAGTCTATGATGCGACAGTGGAAGGCACGCATAATTTCATTGCCAATGATATATTTGTTCATAACTCCATCGAACAAGACGCGGATGTCGTGCTGTTTATCCATCGCCAAAAAGACGCCGCGGAAGAAACCACTGCTGCCACCGCTGACATTTATATCGCTAAGCACAGAAACGGCCCCACTGGCAAAGTGCAATTATACTTTGATCAAAAGAGAGTAAGTTTCAGGGACTTGGCAAAGAACTATACATAGTAATTTAGTAATTACCGTAATTACGTAATTACCATTACATTGCTTCCTACTCAACTCCAATTTTTAATCAATCAATTTACTAAGCTGCCCGGGATCGGCCCCCGTCAGGCGGCACGGTTTGCTTTTTATTTACTCCGCAATCCACGAGAAGTAAACGCGCTTGAAAGTGTCTTAGCACAATTTCGCGAAAACATAGAACTATGCCGCAATTGCTTCTTGCCTGCCAATGTAACGCCGCGCGAAATCGCTGCATGCAATATTTGCGCCAGCCCCCGCCGCGATAAAAATATTATTTGCGTCGTTGAAAAAGAAACCGATGCCATGGGCCTTGAGAAGACACGCCAGTTCCAGGGACATTATTTTGTTCTGGGCGGCTACATTGATCCTCTAGAAAAAGACAGCTTGGCGCACCAGAGGTTGAATATCCTTGTGCAAGGATTGAGTATAAACTCCTCCCCCATTGAAATAATCCTTGCCCTCGCTCCCCGCCGAGAAGGCGATTTTACTTCGCTATATATAGAAGAACAACTTAAGTCATTTCTTACAATAAAAATCACCCGCCTCGGGCGGGGCTTGTCAAGCGGCGCAGAACTTGAATACGCGGATGAGGAAACGTTGCGCAACGCGCTTGCAGGACGAAAATAAATCTTATTTTTTTACAGCTTGAATTTTTGAGTTTTTCGAAACGGCGCCTTTCTTGGCTAAAATATTCTTTGCGATGCTTTTTTCTGCATCCCCTTTTGTGATTTCCAAAATTTCGATCTCGCTGAAGTACTGCCGATGGCCCTGCTTTTTATGGTAGCGCTTCTTGGATTTGTATTTATAAACTATAACTTTTTCCCCCTTGCCTTGCCCAATCATCTTGCCCCTGACTCTATACTCCTTAACATATGGCGCTCCAATCAAAGTTTCTTCTGGTTTATCCCCCGCAACCATTAAAACATTATCGAAAACAACCTCTTTATCTTGAGGCGCATCAATCTTCTCTATTTTAATTTTATCCCCGGGCTTAACAAGATATTGCTTACCGCCCGTTTTAATAATAGCGAACATAAAAACTTTATACCAAAAATACTAATTCCTGTAAACCCCATTAAACGTAAATTAGGCTTCCGAGATTTATCTTAAAATGGAATTTCTGGGTTCATGTAATTCAATATTGCCCTGCAGATGAAAAAATGACGGGGCATTTTGATACCTCTTGATTGCCGCCTCAACAATCAGTTCCAGCATATCCCCAAAGGAAAGGCCCAACTTTTTGCCGACCCTTCCAAAATAGCTGTCTTCTTCAAGCGTGGGGTGAGCATTCAGCTCTATCACATAAAGGTTGCCGTCCTTATCCATGCGCATCTCAACTCTGGCGTAATCATGACAGCCGAGCGCATTAAATACGTCAATCGCAATTTCAGAAGCAAGCTTCATCTGCTTTGGCGGTAAAACAGCGGGTGATTCAACTGTAAAGTATTTGTGGTTATTTCCATTTCCCCATTTATCTTCATACGCGTAAATGCCCCACTTGCCTTTGGGCAGTTTATCAAAAACAGTTCGTTCAATCGGCAGGACTTTTATATCGCCCCGGTTGCCGATAAGCCCTATATCAAGCTCGGGGCCATCAATAAATTCTTCCACGAGCACGGGCCGCTTGTAGTCCGTGATAATCTTCCTGATCTGACTATTCAGCTCGCGCTTGTTGCGCACGACAGATTTCTGGGTTATGCCGATGCTGTCGTCGGTATTGGCCGGTTTGACGATGAGGGGATATTCTAATTCCGGATTAATCTGATCTTCCAAAGAAAAAACGTAATCAAATTTTGGGGTTGGTATATCATGAAATTGAATAATTTTTTTGGTGATGATTTTATCAATGCTGTTTGCGCGCGCGATTGGATTTGAACCCGTATAGGGAATGTTCAAAATATCCAATATCGCGGAGGCATGCGGCTTCAGCAGACTGGAGTTATTAATTCTCTCGCAGGCATTAAAAACAATGTCAATATCTCGGCGCGCAAGACGGCCGATGGTCGGGACAAGCTGATTCATGTCAAAAAGTTCCACAAGGTGCCCCCTTTCTTCAAGGGCCTTTTTGATCTGGAGAGCGGAAGTAGTTATATCTTCTTCAGCTTCGCGTTCCAGCGGATTAGCTGATGATTGTTTTGTATAGATATTGCATAAAACGCCGATGTTAAGACTTTGCCTTTTGGCAACCTTGATCCGTTCCATTGTTGATGTCGCGTAAATATACTCGCGCGCAATGGACGCAAGTGAAAGGGGGTTTTTACGCACTGTTTTACCCACCGAAGAATCGGGTTGGTACTTTGCGACACGATAGGCAACGCGTGAAAAAGCATCGTTCAAATTGTTTTCTGCCTCAATAGCGTTGTTCCCTCGCACACTAACCCAGCCAAGGTACTCGTACCCTTCCGGAGGCACCAGCACTGAATCGCCATCTTCCTTAAAAAAGTGAAATTCGGCAAGATAATCTTCCTTCGCGAGCGTTTTATCAACATCAAGCTCAACAAGCACGCCGGAATGATCTGATAAGAAGTATTTATCCTTAAGATATTTAAGCGGCTGCAGGGGTTTCTCGGGTTTTATATAAATACCCAGCGCAATTTTTACCGCGTTTTCAATCAAGTCCACGCCCCAGCATTCTTTGACAAGCGAGTATGTCATATCGCCGCCCATGCGCAGATTCGCTTCAATGGGGTAAGCACCCTTTTTTGTCCATTTTGCTTCAAAATGTATACAGCCCTGCTGAATGCCTAGTTTCTCCATTACATCTTCGGCGAGATTAACAAGTTCGCGTTGAGAGCTCTCCGGAAGATTTGAGGGTATAGAGTCTCCAGTTTCAACAAAGAATGGCTCGTCGGTTGGATCATTATCGGTTATTGAATGAAATTTCACCTTGCCGTTTTGAAGCAGCATATCAATATCCACTTCTTCTCCCTCCAAATATTCTTCCACGAATATGTGCAGGCCGCTTGCAAGCGCCGACTCAATTTTTTCCGAAATGTTTTCGCGAATGTAGCCAAGCACATTGGGAAGATCTGCGGCCTTTTCCACCTTCACTACAAAAGCGCTGCTTGAACCATAAACCGGTTTTGCGACCAGCGGAAACTTAAAATTTTTTATGACGTATTTTAGATCTTCTTTGCTTCGGATAAACTTGCTCTTGGGAGAAGGAATGCCTGAAGCGGCGCAAAATTTCCGGAAAAGATATTTATTCCGTGCAAGGCGCGCGGTTTGATAAGCAATGCCGGGCACTCCGAGCATATCCACAATCTTGGAAGTAAGCAGAACATCATCTTCCCAGAAAGTGATCACGCCATCTATGGCATTATCCTGATAGTATTTTTTTACAGCCAAAAGAGCTTCGGCGTGGTTGGCCGGGTCAGCATTGATGAGATGATGGATGTACTTTTCTGCCCAATTTTTGCCTTTATTGAGCAGGATGACCTTGCATCCCAATTCATTGATTCTTTTGAGTATAAACTCTTTTTTGCGTGATCCTGAATTAACTACGAGAAGTTTTTTATCCCCGAAAGGGTCTTTGGGTTTGGGTTGTAAATTGTTCATAATTTGGCTATTACTCCCCATTTATCATATTCATCCGAACATGTCAAGAGCAAAATCTGAAACTTCTCGCTTAATTTTTTAAGGATATGCCGCGTACACGTTTTGCGGGCCGGATCAAAATTGCCGAACGGATCATCTAAGATAACGAGTGGTCGGGAGGCACTTGAATACAATAATGAGATTAGCGCGAAGCGCGCCACAAGATAGAGCTGTTCCAAAGCGCCGGTTGACAAATTATTCTCAGGTTCTATTTCTTCATTTTTTTCCGGGCTGAAGACTTTAATTTTCATCGAAGTGTCTACGGAAATGGAACTATACTTCCCTTCGGTTATCTCCGCCAAGAATTCGCCGATATATTGCTCCAGAATTTTGCGGGTTGAGGAAAAAGTTTTCTGCTGGGCCTCGCGTAAAGACACCTCGAGCGCTTGGAGTATTTTACCGCGCCTTTCCGCCCCATTTAGTTCTTCGGTTAAACCATACACTTTTTCTTCAAGCCGCACGATTTCCTCGCTTGGAGCTTTAGCGCGCGCAAGTATCGCTTCAAGGCCCGCGATTTTTCTGTCCAAATCCTGTATTGTGCGCCGCAGTTTTTCCAAATCGCGCTCTAAAATGGCTTGTTCTTCGCGACTGGGAAGTTGCGTGCGGTTAAACGGCGCGAGTTTTTGCTCCTCAATACCGATCCTTTTCTCAAGCTCCTGCTTATTTTTTGCCAGTTCCGCAAATGTGCTCTCGCCGAGAATACCTTCTATCTTGCCATCCATCACCTCAATTTTATTTGCTGTTTCACGCTGTGAATTTCTCCACATCTCTATATCCTCAAGACTCGCAACCCCTAACTCCGCAAAAATATTTTTAAGCTCGTTTTCTTTTTCTGTTTTATCACTTATGATTTTATTCAACTCTTGTTCAAGTTTGCGCCGACTAATTTGCCTAAAAATTGATTTTGAAAATGCCATCCAAAAGGATAAAAGAC
>CAZDDE010000002.1:0-107032 GCA_964504205.1 uncultured Candidatus Saccharibacteria bacterium | reverse complement strand
AACCCAGCTTAAAAAGAAAATGCGGCCAAATAAAAATCCGATCAACCCGAATGCCGCAAAAATTGCGGCGGTGATAAGATACTTGACGCTGACTACTTCGCGGATCTTAATGCCTTTTTTCTTCATAGCCCCAATCTCGCCCTCCAAATCTTTTATTTCTTCGCTAAAATTATCTATTTTCCGCTTAATTTCCGCAAGGGACACGATGTCTGAATTGCTAAACTTTTTAGACTCCACTAACTTTTCCTTTAGCGCATCGCGCTCCAGAACAAGCTTCTCGATTGTGCCTGCGATTCTTCGCGCTTTTTCATAGTCAGTATTTAGACCATCTAAAACCTGCCGGATTTCAAAATAGGCGATATTATCTTTATAGACACGTTCTTTGACCGCAAATGATTCATGAACGACCTCTCTTTCACCGCGCAGTTTGCCAAGGAGCTGGTGTGACTTATCTTCTTCGAGAAATATTTTTTTCTTTTCTTCCAAATCGCGCGATTTTTCAGACAGTTCATTCCTGAAGCGCAAAATTTTCCCGGGATTTTTTACGAGCCCCCGCTCCAATCCGCGATTAAGATCATCTAGCTTATTCTCGACTCGCTTAAAGATTGAGTTTAGAGACACTGTCGCTCCCCCTCCTGACACAACATCCTGCAGCGCCTCGGAAATTGTCTGCTTCTTATCTAATAACGCAAGTTCCTTCTGCTTGACGCAAGCCGTGTTAAAAAATAGTTCTGGCGTCTGGTAACCGCCAAATTGAGCAAGCTTCCCAGTTACCGCTTTATAGTCGTCAATAACCTCCGTGCTCGACTGATTCTGAAGGGCTATTTTTTTCTTCTCAAAGTCTTTCTCTAAGATATAATCGTCACCGTCTGCTTCAAAAATTAACCTGCTAGTATAAAACTTGTCGCAACCCCACGCCCGGCAATTCTTAATTGCCTCGTTTGACTTTGACGGATCATAAAACAACGCGGCAATCAGCGCCTCAACAACAGTGCTTTTGCCCTGTTCGTTGGGACCTTTGATAACAGTAATATCGCCTGGAAATTCTATGTCGAGCGTTTTGAAACGTTTGAAGTTTGTAAGATGGAGAGACTTGATGAACACAGTATAAAATTTCTAATTCACCTAATTTCTAATTCACCTAAATAATGACCAATGTCTAACCTCTAAACTTCAAAACCATTTTGGACATTGGGGTTTGGGATTTATTTAGAAATTAGGTTAATTAGGTCAATTAGAAATTTACAAAACTTCTTTCCCCTCAAGTTCCATCAACCCAACCTGCAATACTTCCTCATACATCTTCTTATCAGCATCAGGGGCTTCTTTTATCTTTTTGCGCATAATTTTTAGAAACTGTCCCTGAATGAGCGCCTCGGAATACTCCGGGATTTCCTGGAGCGCAAGATGCGAACCATCCTTAATGCGAAGATGAAAAAATGATTCTTCCAATCCTTCTTCCAATTTTTCACCATCAAAAGAAATGCTATTTGTGTTCAGGCCAGTTAATTCTACAGATAAAATTAAATCCTTATCTGCGGATTCCAAAATTTTATTTTTAAGCGCCGTTAAATCTTCAAAGTTTGCAATGTCCAGAATCAGGACACTGGATTTTCTTTTGCCGATTTTGGCAGATTTAACTTGAACCTTCTCTTCGCCTATATCTACTATCAATACATTGCCCGACCCTTGTTGATCCAGCGCAACAAGCTCCGGCGAGCCGGAATACCACACCGGCATCTTAAAATTGCCGTACGATGAGCAATCCTGCATGGAATGCCAGTGCCCAAGCGCAACGTAAGCAATTTTTTCTAGTCCTTCAATTTCAGAATACTCAATCGGGTGATGCTTGCCATCGAATTTTCCAGGCACTTTTAGTTCGCCATGCGCGGCAAAAATTTTGTACTTCATCGGGGAATTGAGGTTTCCCACATCCGGAAAAGGACTTTTTGCAGATTCATTTGAGATATTCGGCTTGGCAAATACCGCCAAGTCTAAATTCGTGTATTCTTTCACTGCGCCTTCAGGATTGCGAAAAATAAAAACATTATTGAACTCATCGTCAAACCGTACGAGATTGTAGATACCATGCTCGTCAAGATAATCATGGTGCCCGGGAACGACGCAAAGCTGAATGTTATTCTCGGCAAGATATTTAATTTCTCCGCGCATGAACTCTACTAACTCATGTGCGGGATGGTTAGAATCAAACAAGTCTCCGCAAATTAAAACCAAAACAACCCTTTCTTCGACGCCAATCTCAATGGCTTTGTGAAAAGTCTTTTTGAGCTGTTCGCGCTGGAGCCCAGCTTTTTCGCCAAGTCCCTTGAATTGCACACCGAGTTGTATATCAGCGGTATGGAGAATCTTCATGTAGTTTAAACACAAATAGTTTATATCCCGCAAAATTCCAAATAGTCGTAATGCCAATCGCGGCAAGCGATGAAACACTCGCCCAAAGCTGGGGCTTGATGCCACCAAGCGGGCCGATGATATTAACCAAAAACGACGCCGCGCCGACATTGATGCCAAGCCCAACTAAACTTATGGCTATGAACTTACCGAATTCAGCGGTTTTTGCTCCACCAGCGGCACGAAAAGTCCATAGTTTATTCCAGAAATAACTGTTGATAACCGCAATAACAAAAGATATTCCCTTGAATAAACTAAAGTGCCAGCCGCTAGTTATGCCAGTGAGTACTATTAAGCCATTGAGAATAGTCAGATCGAGGAATGTATTGAGTATGCCAACTAGAACAAATTTATAGAATTGAAAAGCAAAAGCAAACTTTCTCCCCAGCCTCCTGCTTAAATCTTTTATCACAATAAAACCAATTGTTGTAAGCACTGGAAAAACAAGCAAACATACCCAGTAATATAACGGCGGAGGCGTATCGGGCTTGAGAACAGTCAGGGTTGTATAAGAAAGAATTAAAAATAATACTGCAATTACAAACCCTATTACTATTGGCCAGAAAGGAGATTTGATAGACATGGATTTTTGTGACAAATGCCAAAATCCAAATGCATTGTAGCATAAAAAATCTCGCCTAGTATAGGGGGAAGATTAATTACTTTCACGATCGTGAGATGCATGCAAGATAAAAGCCGAGGATGGAATGTCCCCGGCTTGGTCGTAGGCCCGTTGAGCCTAGACCTGAAAGATCGGAACGATATCCAGAGGCAAGTCCTTGAGGAACCTGACTATGGGCCTTATCTGATCAGGCACGGCGCCCCATTGCCCGACGAAGCTCTTGATACCCTCGGGACTATGTGTTTGGGTCAGCACGTAAAGCGCATCGCCCAATGTCCCGAAGGATTCAAGGAGCCGTGACCGCTCGAGAACGATTCGCTCGCCCTCGAAACGGAGCACATCCTCCGATTGCAGCCAGTTGAATCTCATGAGCGCGCCCACGGCATGGGCTTCCTCGACGTCTAGGCGAATTTCGCGCAGGCTGTCCGCGATGCAAATGATCGCAGCTTCCTCTGCGGTTTCCCGCGCGATGATCCCGCTCTCCGCCAAGAAATAGAGGAACAACACGCCAAACACGTCGGCCTTTGCCTCCTCAAGTGACGAGGCAAGTGAACCGAAGTCCTTCCTCTGAAAGCGAAAGTTCATGCCGTGTGAAAGTTCGTGCCCAATGATGTACTGAAGAAAAATCTCCGGGTCAAGCTCCACTCCCAATATGCGCTGTGCGAGAGAAAATGTGAGATGCGTAAACTTCTCCTTGATGATATTCCGGAAAAGCGTCGTTTTTGAACCCACGCTACTCCGGATGTCTTCATCGTTCGGCAACTTGGATGCCATAGCGATGAAGCTCATCGCGCCTCCCGCAGCGACTACCTCGTCGATGATCGTGATCGGCGTGGCTGTATACCTTGGTATAAAGCCATACCTTTTCGCCAACGCCGATTCGAACTCGACGGCTAACTGCTCGTATTGCCTTACCCTTTCTTGTTCATCGGGCAAAACGATGCCGAGCGTGCCTTCGAACTCTTTTTCTCCGCCGAGTTTTTCTGTGGGCTCGAACGGACCGATGATGAGTTCGAATGGCGCGCCAAGGCATTGAACCCATTCCGTATCACTCGCATGATAGGAGTTGGTACGGAACGCCAAGGCTCTGCCGTAGAGGAATTTACGAAAATCTTCATGTGTAGTCAATTCTGCCGCGGCTTCCAACGCCCCTGCCACGACCCTTAAGTCGGCGCTAAAGTCCTGGTGATTCATTTGTTTGGTCCAAACTGGACCGATGAGCTGCACCGCCCGGATAAGGTGCGGCAACGCTTCTTTATCTCCCGCGGAGAGCGATGTGATATCCGCATTAATGGAAACTTGGATATATCTGGGATCGCCGGTTCTGTGATTCAAGACTCACCATCCTTTCAACGAAATGTTGGTTTTACTCTATACTTCATATAGCATGTATTTAATATATTGTCAATGATTAACGGGTGCGCTTTGATAGATAAGGAGCTATTTCAGAATTTACATCCCCCCGATTTTCGGGGGCTTTTGTTTAACCCAATTCGTACAAATACGGCAATCGCGTATACAAAAGTTTTTCAAATAGAAAAAGAGGTTTTTGGAAACCTCTTTTGTTGATATGCTTACGTTAAAAGTTGAAAAGCTTCCTTTGCGCCAGAGATATGACTCACAGTGTTCATGATCCAGAGAAGCAACGCTATCAAACCTCCATACATAACCGCGGATTGAAGGATCTTCAATTTTGGCATCTGCGATTTGTAGGAATCGGGATATACGTTATACAACCAAAGCCTACTAACACCTGCATCGAGATCTTGCAATGTCCTATCTATACACATATTGTCTTTGTTGGAGTAGAGATAGCGTAAAAAATTTGTTTCGGACAATTTACGTTCTTGATGAATTAGTGATTTTAGTCGTTCTCTATCTGCTTTGATAGAGGCTCGGGGGTACAACCCCAGCTTGAAGGTGTCGCAGTGAAAATCAAGACTTACAATGTTTTCTCCTACTGCGTCATCCGCCACCAATACATCTCTCGCCTTTAATAAAGACATGAGACTATCCATCTTTTTGGTTTTTTGTATGTTACGTATCTCACGCACCAAATCAAGAGCCCCGAGAAGTCCCACAAAAACAAGGAGCCATAGACCAAACACGGCAGCAACGACTACGGCGCCAACAACTCCAAGTGCCATTATGCCAAAACCAATCCAGGAATGGAGAGAAAATGCGATTGACTTAAACACTCTTCCGCCATCCAGAGGACTAATCGGAATGAGGTTAAAAACATTCACGAGCGCGATCCAGCTTGCAACCCCCGCCCATAGCGGAACTTTCGTAACATACCATACCACGAGAGCCAAGAGCGCCAGAAGCAATCCAACAAATGGACCCGCCAACGCGACAATAACTTCAGTCTTTCTATCCGGAAAATCTTCTTCGCTAACTACTGCGGCGCCCAAAAATGGAATCAAATAGATACCCTTTACCTTCATGTGAAAATACTTCATCGTTACTAGATGCCCTAATTCATGAAGAAAAATCATACCAACTATTAAAACAGCGAATTGCCATGTGAACAAAATAGCCCAACCGCCAAACGATGCCGCCGCAAGACCAGTTTTTCCAGCCCCCGCTCCCTTGAGCGCCTTAAGGATGAACGGAAAACCTTTGGATAATTTTAAGCTAACTTTTACTCCTACGGCAATGAGCCCAACCCCTGACGTTTTCGACATAACAAATTCCTCCTTCGCCTTCTTCTTGCTTTTAGTCCATGAATTTCAAAGGACAACATTCAAAAAAAGCAATCAGATGTCTCTTTTTGAACTTATCATTATGCACGGTTCTTCAAACTAGTCAAGACATAAGTCGACAACTTTACAAATACCTTATACTATTCCGCCCCCGAATTTTCGGGGGCTTTTGTTTAACCCAATTCGTACAAACAAATACGGCAATCGCATATACAAAACTAAGACGATCGTCTTAGTTTTGTATACAAGAATTTTTGGATGAGTTGCTTTGATTTAATTTACAAAAACTGAAAATTTGCTATGATAAGTCCTATGGAAATCTCTATTGCCGCGGAAACAATTCTTGAAATTGGCGGGTTTCCGATCACAAATACTATAATTCTGGCTTGGACTGTCATGGGTCTTTTGGCCGTCTTTGGCGCGACGGCGACATATCGGCTTGCTCCCGTTCCCGGAGGCGTCCAGAATGTCGCCGAAGCCCTGATTGAAAAACTGTATGGTTTTGTAAAGGGCGTTATCGGCACAGATCGCGACACCGAAAAAGTTTTTCCGGTGATCGTAACTTTTTTCATCTTTATACTTCTTTCCAACTGGCTTGGTCTTATTCCCGGAGTCGGCACCATCGGTTTTGGCGAAGAACACGACGGCCGCCATGTTTTAGTGCCGTTCTTGCGTGCTCCGGCGAGCGATCTTAACACAACGCTTGCGTTCGCGGCTATTTCTGTTATCATTACAAATATATTCGGCATTTCCGCCATTGGATTCTTCAAACATTTTGGCAAATTTATAAATTTTCGAAGCCCGCTTGGATTTTTTATCGGCATTCTTGAAACGATAGCTGAAATAGCAAAAATTATTTCGTTTTCATTCCGCTTGTTTGGCAATGTCTTTGCCGGAGAAGTACTCTTGATAGTCATTGCGGCGCTTGTTCCCTATATCGCGCCCATTCCCTTCTTGGGATTGGAACTATTTGTTGGATTCATTCAGGCGCTAGTATTTTCAATGCTGACATTAGTATTTATTAAGGTCGCAATAAGTGAAACAGAGCATTAAAAATTAGCATTCATATTATGGAATTAGAAGCAGTCAAAAATTTATCCGCGGCCATTGCCATTGGTTTTGGCGCGCTTGGCCCGGCATTGGGTATCGGGATGCTTGCCGCAAAGGCAATGGAGGGCATCGCCCGCAACCCTGAAGCCGCGCCAAAGATTCAGACCGCGATGATCTTGGCAATCGCGTTTGCGGAAGCCGTCGCAATTTACGCGCTGGTCGTTGCTCTTATGATTAAATTCGTGTAATGCAGGAACTATTGCAAAACTTGGAAATCAAGTGGCAGTTATTAGCCGCGCAGGCGGTTAATTTCTTTATACTGCTTTTTCTTTTAAAAAAATTTCTGTATAAGCCGATGCTGAAATTCTTACGCGAACGGCGCGAGAAGATCGAAGATGGTCTGCGCAAATCAGAGCTTGCCGAGCGGCAATTTACGGAACTTCGCGCAATTCAAGCCAAAGAACTTGCCAAAACAAGACAAGAGGCACAAAAAATCGTAGATGAAGCCAAAAAACGCGCGGCGGATGCCCAAGAGGAGATGCTTGCCGCAGGCAAAGCTCAAGCCGAAACACTTTTTGCCAAGGCTGAAAAGGACATTGAACAGTTAAAAAATCAACGCCTCTCTGAAGCAGAAAAAGAAATCGGCAAATTAGCAATCGAAGGCCTTGAGTATATGCTCAAAGAAAAAATTTCAGAAGAGAAAAAAGTAGACTTACAAAACGAGGCAATAGCATATATAAAATCATTGAAAAATGCTTCCTAAGGATTACGCCCAACTACTATACGAGGTTCTGGAAAATAAACCCGAGCAGGAGCAGGACAAAATTTTGCGTAATTTTAAAAATATCTTAATTCGCAATAAGGAAACTTATCTTGCTCCGGCGATGAAAAAAGAGTTAGATAAAATACAGGGGCAAAAGGAACTCGAAAGAACGACTTATATATCCAGCGCTACGGAATTAACCGCGAGCCAGAAAAAAGAACTGGGGAGCATCACAAGCGAACCGCGCGAGTTTTTGATAAATCCAGAGTTGCTCGCGGGAGTTGCGGTCCGACAGGGGGATAAGGTTTATAATGCAACACTGCGACGAAAGTTAGAATTTTTGAAAAAATAGAAAAGAGGCAGTTGGGGACCTGCCTCTTGATTGAGGATTTGTTTGATGGTGGCTTTTACCTAAAGCTCTTCCTGCGACGTCTGAGCCGAAAACTAGGCCGGGTCCCATCAAAGGCACATATTATTGCCACCCCGATCAGGAAAACCACTAACCCGCCAAGTGCCGCAGTGAGCTTGGCAAGGAACACTATCCAGATTATCCCCAGAGCAAGCGCGCCACCATCAAACGGATCTGCTTCTGCAGCCTTGATTACTCCGAGAACTCCTAAAACGATCCATGCGTAGAGTCCCCCACACAATACCCCCAAGTACTGCGCAGACGCATACCAAGCCACCGAACAATCTGCCCAGGACACCCATAGAACACCTCCTTTTTTGCTAACTTAGTTCTACTATAACAAATATACAAATAATGTCAATACCTTTATCTGAAAAACTTAAAAATGAACTCCAAGGCCTACCGGAAGCCGTGCAGGAGAATTTTGGGCGCGTGATTAAAATTGGCGACGGGATTGCCGCAGTTTCCGGATTGAGCCAAGTTCTAGCTTCAGAAATGATTGCGATTTATCCAGGAACGGCCAGCCGTAATCCTGAAGAAATAGACGAATCAAATCCAATTTATGGCCTTGCCCTTAATCTTGAAGAATACCAAGTCGGCGTGGTTATTCTTGGCGAATATACAAGCGTTTCCGAAGGCGATATTGTCAAAACCACCGGCCGGGTGCTGGAAGTGCCAGTGGGAGAAGGTCTGCTTGGCAATGTCGTCAATCCGCTCGGCCAATCTTTGGAAGGCAAAGTTATTAGCGCGTCTAGACATTATCCAGTAGAGAAAATTGCTCCGGGAGTGATTGTCCGCGAATCCGTCAATGAGCCGATGCATACCGGCATCAAGGCGATTGATGCAATGATTCCGATTGGCCGCGGCCAGCGCGAGCTTATCATTGGCGACCGCCAAATCGGCAAAACCGCGTTAATTATAGATACTATTTTAAATCAAAAAAACGAGCCGGAAGAAAAAAGGCCGGTCTGCATTTATGTGGCCATTGGCCAAAAGGAGTCCAAGACAGCTAAGATAGTGGAAACTTTACGGCAGAATGGGGCGATGGATTATACAATCGTAGTTTCCGCGTCCGCGTCTGCTTCCGCTCCATTGCTTTATATCGCGCCGTTTGCCGGATGCGCCATGGGAGAGTACTTTATGGATCAAGGCAAGGACGCGGTAATTTTTTACGACGATTTAACCAAGCATGCTTGGGCGTACCGACAAATGTCTCTCCTTTTGCGCCGCCCGCCAGGAAGAGAAGCGTATCCGGGGGATGTATTTTACCTACATTCAAGACTACTCGAACGCGCCGCCAAGATGAACAAGGATAATGGCGGAGGGTCGCTCACAGCTTTGCCGGTCATAGAAACGCAAGCCGGCGATATTTCAGGATATATCCCCACGAATGTTATTTCCATCACGGATGGCCAGATTTATCTTGAGCCGGATTTATTTTTCAAAGGCGTGCGCCCCGCGCTCAATGTCGGCCTGTCCGTGTCGCGCGTTGGCTCAAAAGCCCAAACTAAAGCTATGAAAAAAGTTGCCGGCAAATTGCGCCTCAACTTGGCGCAATACCGCGAACTTGCCGTTTTTGCCCAGTTTGGCTCTGATCTTGACGAAACAACCCAAGCACGTCTTCGCCGCGGCGAACGGATGACTGAATTACTGAAGCAAGGCCAGTATTCTCCAATGCAATGGTATAAACAAGTTTGTGTTATTTACGCGGCGATAAATGGATATTTGGATAGTTTGCCCGTTGAAAAAATAACTGCGTGGGAAAAAGGATTTTTGAAATATATTGACGACATGATGCCCGAAATTTTTGCACAATTACAGGAATCAAGGGATTTAGCCGAAGATATCGAGAATAAGTTAAAAAAGGCAATAGAAGAATATGCCGAGCACCCGTGACATCAAACGACGCCAGCGCTCTGTGAAAAATACAGGGCAGGTCACCCGCGCCATGCAGATGGTGGCGGCTTCGAAAATGCGCAAATCGCAGCTTGTTGCCTTGCAATCGCGGCCGTATGCGCAAAAAGCGATAGAGATTTTGGCGAGCATCAAGCAGAGACAGCCGGACTTGAAAAACATATTTCTGGACGGTCCCAATGGCGGCAAAGCCCTCGCACTTATCGTCACCTCCGATAAAGGCCTCTGCGGTGGACTGAATAGTTCGGTGCTTAGAGAGTGCGCAGATATATCAGAGGTTGAATTGGTTTTGGTGGGCGTAAAAAGCAAGCCGTATTTTGACCGCAGAAATATGCCGATCCAAAGAACATTCAAAGGTGCCGGAGACTATGTTGAGATGGAGCAGATTAAGCCGATTGCGGATTTTATTCAGGAGAAATATAAAACCGGCGCGTACAGCAAAGTCATCGCCGTCTACACTGAATTTATTTCTACGCTTAAACAAAAAGTAACGCGCCAGCAGATTCTGCCGATAGTATACTCCCCTCCCCGCCAATACGGCGGGCAGGCTTACGAAGGAGGAGAGAGGGGTGGTAGTAAAGAGTACGTATTTGAGCCATCCCCCGAAGCAGTTCTTGAAACGCTGATTCCCCAGTTGCTGGCTATCTACATTTATCATATTATTTTAGAATCAAACGCTTCAGAGCATTCGGCACGCATGGTCGCTATGAAGAACGCCACGGACAGCGCGGAAAGAATTCTTGGAGAATTAACTTTGTCGTATAATAAGGCGAGACAGGCCGGGATTACGCGCGAAATCACGGAGATAACGGCGGGAGTTGAGGCGCTAAGATAATTGCTGAATTGTTAAATTGCTAAATGGCTCTGCTAACAATTTAACAATTCAACAATATACCAATGAATGGAAAAATATCACAAATTATTGGACCGGTAATTGACGTAGAATTTATTGACAAACTCCCGTCTATCAACGCGGCCTTAGAAATCAAAAAAAGCGATAATTCCCGCCTCGTTCTTGAAGTTGCCCAGCATTTGGGATCGGGCAAAGTACGGGCTGTGGCGATGGGCTCCACAGATGGCCTGATGCGCGGAACTGAAGTTACTGCAACTGGCAAGCCAATCACAGTGCCTGTTGGCGAAGCGGCGCTTGGCCGAATGTTTAACGTTGTCGGCGAAGCAATCGATGGCAAGCCGAATCCTAAAGGCGCTGAATACTCCCCCATTCACCGTAAGTCGCCGCCATTTAGCGAACAGTCCACCGAAACCGAAATTCTGGAGACAGGCATTAAAGTAATTGATCTAATTGCTCCAATTGCCAAAGGCGGCAAAGTCGGACTTTTTGGCGGTGCGGGAGTCGGCAAAACTGTCCTTGTAACCGAACTTATCCGCAACATCGCCCAAGAGCATGGCGGCTATTCTGTCTTTGCCGGAGTCGGCGAGAGAACGCGCGAGGGTAATGACTTATACTACGAAATGAAAGAATCAGGAGTCCTCGCAAAAACCTCGCTTGTTTTTGGCCAAATGAACGAAGTGCCCGGCGTGCGCCAAAGAGTCGCCTTGTCTGGACTAACTATCGCCGAGCATTTTCGCGATAAGAGCGGCAAGGATGTTTTGCTGTTCATAGATAATATCTTTCGCTTTACCCAAGCCGGTTCGGAAGTTTCGGCCCTCCTTGGCCGTATGCCCTCGGCTGTTGGTTATCAGCCCACGCTTGCCACTGAAATGGGTGAACTGCAAGAACGCATTACCTCAACCAAAAAGGGCTCGGTAACATCCGTGCAGGCGATCTATGTGCCGGCCGATGACCTGACCGATCCAGCCCCGGCAACGACTTTCTCGCACTTGGATTCCACGATCGTGCTTTCCCGCGCGCTCACTGAACTTGGTATCTATCCGGCCGTGGATCCTCTGGATTCCTCCTCCATAGTTCTTGATCCAAATATAGTCGGCGAGGAACATTATGCCGTTGCCCGCGCTGTCCAAAAAATTCTCCAGCGTTATAAAGACTTGCAGGATATTATCGCAATTTTAGGCATGGAAGAGCTCTCCGAAGAAGATAAAATAGCGGTTTATCGCGCCCGCAAAATCCAGCGCTTCCTGTCACAGCCATTCTTTGTCGCCGAAACCTTCACCGGCACGCCCGGCAAATACGTCTCGCGCCAAGACACCGTGCGCAGTTTCAAAGAAATTATTGAGGGAAAGCATGATGATAAAGACGAAAATGCTTTCTATATGAAGGGTTCTATCGATGAAATTAACAGTTCTCAATCTTAAAGAAACGCTTTTTGACGGCGAAGTCCAGAGTATGACTATCCCTGCCGAACAGGGCGAACTTACTATTCTGCCCAATCACGTACCAATCATTACGCCATTAAAAAAAGGCGCGATTAGCGCCTTAACTCTCAAGGGCGGCCATGCCGCCGAAGAAAGAAAGTACATAGAATGCCAAAGCGGAATTTTAGAATTTGCCGATAATAAGGCGACGATTTTATTATAGAGAAGGACTAGTGATTCCTCCCCACTAGTCTACTGCCTTCAGCACATTGTCCGCCAAAATTTCTGTGGGAACCAAAATATTGTAATCTTTGCAGTCCCTATCCGTGCACTTATAGGCATCGCCCTCCAGATATCTATTGATGTCCTTTATATTAAAGGGACCGCGCTCCAGTAGCATTTCTCCGCCACATTTCTTGCATCTTTTTACTTCCGCCATTCTATTGTTACCTCCTGCTAAGATGTTTCTATCTTATCACTAATAGCATATTGTGTCAACATTTAAGCCAATCTTTAATGTTTTTCGGCCAGCCGATCATTAATAGCAGCGCCAGCGGAGCGCCCCAGTTTGCAAAGCGCTCAATAAAATCCCAAACCGGCTCGCCGGCAATTGGCCGCAAAAGAGCTGTCCAGAATCCCCAAAGCGACATCCAAAGCAATGCAAGAGGGACTGGTCTTATTAGAACCAAGATCGCAAGCGCGATATCAATTATGCCAATATACGGCATCAAGGTCATTGCGCTATCAGCCGAGATTCCGATCGTTTCAAAATACTTAATCCACCCCTGCTTTTGCTGCAAAGAAAATACGCCATGACCAAAAAATTCTCCGGCCACGGCAACTCTTAATGCCCACTTAGCTTTTGTAGAATTGTCCATAATATTATACTATTATGATCTCTTTTAGTTTCGCGGTATTTTTACAAAAAATGTTGTTCCTTCGCCAATCTCGCTTTCAAACGAAACAGACCAGCCAAGGTAATCCGCAAGCATCTTAACTATAAAGAGGCCAAGTCCAGTCCCCGACTCCTTTGCATCTTTGGAGTTAGAAGCGCGAAAAAATCTTTCAAAAATCCTTTCTTTGTCTTTTTCGGGTATTCCAACCCCATTATCCTTGCAAGAAAATACATATTCTCTGCCCGTTTTGCTTAATGCGATGACCACTCTCTTCCCGCTTCCTTTGCCGGAGTACTCCACCGCGTTTGTGATGATATTTGAAAATATCTGGCGGGCAAACATCTCAATGGTTGATACCTTAAAACTCTCGCCGTTTGCGCTGAATTCCAGAAAAACATTTCGGTAAGATTTCTGCGCCAAATCAACTATTTCTTTTACCTCGCTATATAAATCAATCAACTTTATAGCACTACTGCCTTTCTCCACTCGAGCAAGAACAAGTAGATCGTCAACTAGGTTAATCAAATTGTTATTGTGTATATAAATATCTCCTAAGATTTTGCGCTGCTCGTCGGTTACACTTCCTCGCTTAAACAAAAAATCTAAAAGCCAACTTATTGCGGTGAGCGGATTGCGTAACTGGTGAGACGCAATTGATAAAAACTCCTCGCGAAACTTTTCCGCCGTTTTCCGATCGGTTATCTCTGGCTCCATGCCTATAAAAAATTTTACCTCGCCGTCTTGATCCAAGATAGGAGAAATATGCAGCTCCTGCCAGTATTCCTTTCCGTCTTTGCGTTTATTTTTAACTTCGCCGACGAACGGCTGTTTCTCTTCCTTGATAATGCGCCACATCTTGCGATAAAATTCATCAGGCATATTCCCGCCCCAAAGGTCGGCGGGATTTTTGCCAAGCATCTCTTCCTTTGAAAATCCTGTCGTTTTTTCAGCCGCATCATTGGCATACAAAATATTCGCATGAGCATCGGTAATAATAACGTGGTCTACCAAATGATCAAACCCATCCTTCAAGGACTTTATTTTCTCCTTATAATATTCAAGTTTTTGCCAAGAAAGGGGTGCCCTCATGCTCAAAATTATAGCACTATTATATTAAATGTTCCAAAAAAAAGTCCTGCTATTGCCGCAGGACTCAAACTTAATCCCAATTATGAACTGCGCTTTGTACCCATATATGCGAGAGGCATACCGAGCGCAAGAATCCCGACGCCCAGTACGGAAAAGATGAAACCGATGACCATAACAAGCTTGACGATTTCCAAACCGGCATGCGCCTGATGCAAAGCGTTCTGCAATGTAAGGCCTTGCATGTAGGTGTTTCGCACGGGGTTATCGATCATCTTTGTCGGATCATTCGGATCAGGAATCTGCCGTGGCAATTCTAACCAGGTCTTACCTTCTGTTGCCGCCATCACATGATGATGGATTACCTGGGCTTGCGCGTGCGCCTCCGGTGCGGTATCAATAGCTACCTTAGGAATCTCTACATCTTTTGGAGCCCGAGCATTCGGATACGTAAGAAGAGTGAAGGGGTCTTGGACAATAATCTTCTCGTCGACAAGCGCATCCGTGACCTCTGCTTTTGTATGCGCGGCCTCGCTTACCATAAACACTCCAACCGCAAGCAGAACGATTCCAAGCACAAGAGTGCCCCCCATAAAATATAATCGTTTGATATTCATATTTTTTCTCCTCTATTTCTTTATTTATTTCTTGCTAGGGGTTAACGACGATCTTTCCCTTCATCCAGGGATGAGGAGTGCAATAATACTCGTATTCGCCCGCTTTGGTAAAAGTGTAGCTCCACGATATACCCTTTGCGAAAAGCCCCGAATTAAAACCTCCGTCTTTCGCGGTCACCGTATGCATCGTATCGTCGTCATCGACCCATGTCACGGTCGTCCCGACGGAAACCGTGATGACATTCGGAGAATAGTCGTTAGCTGGATTCTCGTCGTAGTTAGATGCTCCCGAAAGAATACGAACTTCTGTGCCGCTTTGGCCGCCATGCCCGTCATTTTTATGATCATGCACGAAATTAGGATTTTGCATCACGAGTCCTTTTGCTTCAAAGATTTCGTGATTTTCACTCCCCTCAGCAACAATTATCCCGACTGCTCCTTTATGGAGCGCTCGGGCGATTGCATGATCCACAAGAATATAGGCGCCCGGCACGTCAATCTTAAAGTCTACGGCAACGCCTCCGCTTGCCGGCACTCCAACAACTTGCGGGTCAAATGCCAGTGCCGAACGTCCGCCAAGAATCACTCTATCAAATGTTTCGCCAATAATATGAAAACTTGAAGTAAGTTGAGGACCGGCGTTGCCAAACCAAACACGGACAGTTTCTCCGATCTTCACTTCTGGAGAATTGCCGCCAGTCAAAGATCCGACAGCGCCATTGAACACTACATACGAAGGATGCTCGCGATCGAGCGCAGCCATATCCAGTCCGAACGTTCCGGATTCTGTTTTCGCCGCATAGAATTCGGATTGCACCACGTACAACTCGCGATCAACTTTTGGCAGACCTTCCGCGGGTTCAACAAGCACATAGCCGTACATACCGTTTGCGATATGTGTCGGAATATCGGGTGTTGCGCAATGATACATATACAGGCCTGGAGCCAATGCGCGCACTTCAATCACCGCTTCCTCGCCTGGACCAACAAGCGTCGCTTTTGCTCCACCGCCCGGACCAGTCGCAAAGTGAAAGTCTATATTGTGCGAATGACGGCTTGCGATGTTATTCTTCAAATGAATTTCCATCACGTCGCCTTCACGGACGCGCAACATGGGACCGGGGACGGAACCCCCAAACGTCCATACTTCATATTGAATTCCCGGGGCAATTTCTTTCAGAACTTCAGTGGTTTCCAATTTTGCCACAACTTTACGCTGTTCTTTACGGTCGATTGGAGCCGGGACGTTAGGAGCGTACGCAAAACGCGCGTCTTCCGCTTTAAGATTCGCCTTTGGCGTCAACGCATTTGATCCCGCATTGCACGCGCCCAAGATGAAAAACAACACAATCAATCCGAGCAAAAAAAACGGTACACCTTGCTTTACCCTTCTGAACATGGTTTCCTCCTAATATAAATTTGTAAAGGGTCTGACTTTAATTTAATGCATTTCAAAAAAAAAGGCAATAATTGCGCTAAGGAAATGCCGTACCTAAAAAAGAATGGCTTATCCTAGCCATTCATATGAGATAATATGACGACTGAAACATCGTCATTTATTCCCGCTCCGCGTTTTTCCACAAGAGTTCAAAATACATCCGGAAAGTGTCCGCTATCGCCGTGTCCTCAATGACAATCCCGATCGGATGCTCCTTTTTCAGAGAAAGCAAAGCGACTTTATCGCCAAATATCCAGTTTGCAGTCTTAAAATTATATTCGCATGGAACAAAGCGCGTTTCGCGTAATTCCTCGTCATCTTTTTCACGCAACGCTTCCGACCGCTTGGAATGATCAGTCAAAAGCCGCACATGCAGAAAATGTTTCTTCCGATTCTCAATAAATTCGTAAAAATCTCCGCTAAACAATGTATGCGCATCGTCGATTGAAGTAATGGCGTCGAAATTGCGTTTCTCGTCTATAATCTCGTCCAGAATAGTTTTAAGTCCCGCCTCTCCTTCATAAAAACGGATAATTGGCCTTGCGCCTGCCTTTCCGCTATGCGCCAAAAGGCGGGGCAAAATTTCCTTAAAAATTTCGGCACGATGCTTAAAGAATGAAACAATTTTTTTTGGATCCTCGGCCACATATAGCCGCGTTCTCTTTTTCACAAAATATGAGATCATGTGACGAGCAATAAGCGTTTTGACTATTTCATAACAGCTTGTCCGCGGAAATTTTACTTTCTTGGCAATATCGGTTATTGTCGCATCGCCAAGCTCTAAAACGGCAAGATAGACATCTGCCTCTTTCTTAGAAAACCCGAAGTCTTTTAATACTGAAATTAACTCTCGCATAATTAAAACGGACTTAATTGTCCGTTTATTATGACATAACTATATGTTTAGCGCAATATCTTCTCTGTAAATCTGTTTTTGATACTTCTTACTGCCAAACCTGATTTTTTCCACCGCGCGATAAGCCATCGCGCGAGCTTTTTGGACGGTTTCACCGCGGCCTACTACAGAAAGTATTCTGCCGCCAGAAGTTATAAAATTTCCTTGCTCATTCAAAGCCGTTCCGGCATGAAATTCTAACACCCCTTCTTTTGCCGCTTCTTCCAAGCCGTGTATTCTATATCCTATCTCTGGCTCATTGGGATAGCCCCGCGAAGCAAGAACGACACCAACCGTAAAATCGTCGCTCCAAAGGACTGGGTCCTCTATCTCGTCAAGACGACCTCTTGCCGCGGCAATACACAATTTTACAAAATCTGTTTCTAAAAGCGGCAGGATAACCTGTGCCTCCGGATCGCCCAATCGCGCATTAAACTCCAGAACTTTCGGGCCTTCGGGTGTTATCATCAAACCAGCGTACAAGAAACCGATAAATGGGTGACCCCACACATTACGCATTGCCGAGATGATAGGAATGATAATTTGCGCGATTATCTCATCAAATAATTCCTGTGTCATTCTTGGATGTGGACATATGCCGCCCATCCCGCCGGTCATTTGCCGGCTTTGTTCTTCCGATCCGATACCAAGCAGTTTGTAGTCGCGCGCCGGCAATAACGGCAAAAAGTTCTCGCCATCGCTTAAAACCGTAAACGAACACTCCCAGCCCCCAAGAAATTCTTCTATTAGAATTAGTTTTCCGGCCGCAGTTGCCATGAGTTTGTCTATCGCCTGGTCGGCTTCTTCTATTGTTTTTGCGATAACAACGCCCTTGCCAGAAGCGAGACCATCGGCCTTGATAACATACGGCGGTTGAATTTCCCGCACATATTTCTTGGCGTTTTCCGCGAAAGCAAAAATTTTGTAGGGCGCAGTGGGTATGCCGAAAGCTGTCATAAAATTTTTGGCAAAGACCTTGCTCGACTCTATGAGGGCGGCTTGTTTTGACGGCCCTAAAATCAAAAGTCCCCTCTCTTTAAAGTAATCCACGATGCCTTCGGCCAATGGTTTCTCCGGACCAACTAAGGTTACCCCTTCACGGCCAAGGTGTTTTTGCGCGAAATTAGCGAGCCCCTCAAAGTCATTAACTTTAAGAGGTTTTCCTTCACACTTGGCAATTTCTGCAATCATCGCTATGCCGGCATTCTCCGGCGCGCAACAAAATATTTTGTCAACGAACTCGCTCGCAAGGCATTTCCACACTATCGCATGCTCCCGCGCGCCTGAACCGACTACTAGAATGTTCATTATACCCTCCATTCAAACATTCATTCCCGCAGTAAACATACCAAATGTACCATAGTTATGCAAAGACGAACAGCAAAAAGTAAAGCGCCTAAGTTTAGGCGCTGTGACGAATTCTCATATAGCACATGATGGCTAAAGTATTCTGTTCGTATCAATAAAAATGGCTCAACAGAGCCATTTTTATTGAACTATAGTGCTTGTTGCCGTCCCCACCAGCCATTTTTCGGGCCAAGGACGATAGTAACTTTTGAATTCCTGTTCTTCAATGCGGCCGTCCGGGTATTCTATTTTGTAGGTGGCGATGGCGGTGCCTCCGGGATGAGCTGTATCTATTTTTTTCTTTTCGCCTTTGGCAAGCGTTCCCGTTTCGGTGTAGACCGGATCAGGCGGAGGAACTTCCTTCAATGTATGCGGACCATCAATAAATGACTTGCGGCCATCGCTTGCGCCGTAAAGTTCAAAGCTTGCCTTGTCACCTTCCACATGACCCTGCACCAGAATATGCGCGGCGGTATCATTTTTAAACTTAAAATCCGGCCACTCTTCGTAAATTGTGGCATCAAGGCCGGGACCAATCAAGTTGCCGTCACCGTCATATTCATAATAGGGCACACGATATGAATGATTGCGCCGCTCGATCACTGGCAGACCTGCGTTCATCACCGCACGAAAAAGCGTTGTTGAAACTTGGCACAGTCCTCCGCCAAATTCGGGGATTGTTTCGTCGCCCTTGATGACAAGCTCGGGCAAATATCCGGTTGTATTATCAATCTTCCCAAGCGCCCCCACGGCAGAAAATTCCTCCCCGGGAGGCACGAGGATCCCGGTCAAAAATTTTACACCATTGTCAATATTGTGTATTCTGTTCGTCGGACTGCCCGTAAACGGCGTCGTCGCCTTGCCAATAAGCTCAATGATTCCGAGGTCGGCGTTTAATCCTTCGCCCACAGGTTTCTTAACCGCAACGGGCAATGGTATTTCTTTGGCCGTCTGCTTTCCTTGAACTCTTTTCTGGAGAGAATCGAGAATAAGTTCAATCGTCTCGTCCTGAAGAACTGCCCGCCCAGCTTTCGGCGGCACGAATTCCACAACTTTTCCCTCCTCAACATTAATACCCGGATTCTGCGCGGGAATATCAATCTCCTCCGCTATACTAAGAATATATTCGCTGATCAGCTTTCGATTCAAGCCAGGAACGAGTTTGTTTCCTTCGTATTCCGATATAATCCACGATCCAACGCGCATAGGAGTTACTTTGAATTGACGATCATCATATGAAAGCGTAAACCCCTCCGCAATCATTTTTTTTGCCCCTTCGCGTGCTTCATCGGCAAAGAAGGGGTCGGCTATCGGCGGGTCTGCTTCCAGAGAAAGAACTATTGGCGAAAAATTGAAGCGCGCAAGATTATCCAGAATGATCGCCATTGTTTTTTTCTGATCAAGCCGCTTGCCGTAAGCTGTATCAAGAAGTATAAAGACTTCTTTGCCCTTAATTTCGTAACGCATATCTTTTTTAGAAATATCGTGCGCGGAAGCAAGCAAGGCAATCTCGCTTGCCAGTTTTTCTGCGTTTGTCCCTATTCGCCCCTGAATGACGCGCATAGAAAAAGGGGCGGTTATTCGTGCGAACAACTGCTCGTGCCACTTGCCCCGGCGGCCGAAAGACCAGACGTCGTCTACAAGTAAAGAGGAGGGAACTTCAAGATCAATATTCTTAGGATCAATTATCTCTTCTTTCCCATCAATCCGAAGCATGATGCCGTTTTGTGAAAAATTCTGGTAGACTGCTTGGAGTTTCTCGATTGCGTCGCTTCGGGCCATTCCGCTTACCTCAATGGAAGCAACGTAAGAACGCGGCAAAACTTTTCCGGAATAGTATAAGCTGTAAAAGGAAAATACAAAACTTGCACCAAAAAGAATGGCTAAAAGACCATTGAGCAATTTGTTGAAACCAAACAAAGTTTTGCGGTTATTTTTCGGCCAATGCGGCCTCGATTACAGACTTTACAGCTTCGTATGGCTGGGCGCCGGAAATAACAAATTTTTTACCGTTTGCGGCAATCGCAATGCTGTATGGCGTGCCGCGTCCCCCGGAATTTGTCGCGTCGTCTAAATGCTCCTGTATTTTTTTGGCAAATTTCCCGCTACCCAAGCATTGCTCAAAATTTTTGCGGTTTAAACCAATCTGTTCGGCAATTCTAGGAAGTTCGTCAGGGCTAAGGCCGTTATTTGACGGAGTTATTTCAAAAATTTTATCCAGATACGTCCAGAACCTATCGTTGCCGCCAACTTCTGCGACACACTCGGTGGCTTCGGCTTCTTTACGCGCCTTAGAATGGATTGAATCCAGCGGAAAATGACGATAAACCCAGGCAACTTTTCCGGCATATTCGCGAATTGCCTGTTGCATAGTTAAATGAAATTGCTTGCAGAATGGGCACTCGGTGTCGGAAAACTCAACTATTATTACAGGCGCATCAATACTTCCCCGAATATGGTCTGCTTTTGTCACCGCGTTTAACTTATCAACTGTTGGCGGGGCCTCCGGCACTTCGCCCCCACTTAGCGCAGTATCGCCCACGGCCGCGGTTCCGCCTCCGCGAGGTCCTGGCGATCCGGACGAGCCATTCGAATAAATAATCGCTCCGCCAATAATCGCACCAGCGATAAGTATTGAGCCGGCAATAATTGCTGAACTATTGTTCATATAAGTTACTTTAAGATTAATTTTATCGGCGTTGGCGTGAGAAAATTAATCTCGTGCCGCGCCTCCTTATCAAACTTCGACACCTTTATGTAAAATTGATCTTGATAATTTCTATCGCTAAAACTTATTGAAAAATACGCTCGGCCATCCTTATCAGTGAAATGCTTGCTTAAAACATTGTCGTTTTTATCAAACACGCTTATCGCCGCGCCGCGCGCGGAAACCGGCCCGGGATTTAGAATAAAAATATCGATCGGAAATTCGCGCGTAACCCGCGAGTTATCCCAAATCAACGGCCGAAAACTGCCCCCCTCAAACCCTTCCGCGCTCCACGATCCCCTCCAGACAAAATCATTATCGCCAGTAATTTCTCCGGCATTTTTCCAGATGCTGTCGGTGAAATCAATGACTCCGCTGAAATCACGTGAGTCAAATTCGTTCATCACAGAATTTTTCAAAAAAATCGCAGCGTCATCATATACAAAAAACCAGAGGCCCTCGGAATCAATGAACTCGCCGCGGCCGCCATGCATAAAAAATCCCCACTGCGCCATTATTGCTGCATTTTTAATGCTTATATTATTGTAACTGAAATCCTGCGCACGTTCCAGCTCAAGGTTGGAAAATTTCAGTTCCTCGCCAGAGCTTTCAAGAACGAACTTGTTTAATTCGGAATTGACAATTTTTAAATTCGCAATGTCGGTCTGTGCAAAAACCGCTAAACCCCTTGCACTGCCGCCATCCAGATAATCGCTTAGAATTTCCGTATTTTCAAGCAGGATGTTAAAGCCAATGTTTTCGAAACCGTAGTCCCTCTGAAAATCCAATTTTTCAAAAACTCCGGGCTTGAAATCAACTATTTCAGCATGCGCCTGTTTCGGCAGTTCAATCACCAACCCTCCGATTATGGAATCACGTATATCAGCAATAGCTGATCCACTAATTTTAACTCCTCCACCGCGAAATTTTGGCTGGGAATACGCCCAAGTAGAATTGTAAATCTGGACTTTAGAATTTCCGCCGGCAATAAGCATATGGATGCCGCTGGAATTGTTAAAAATAAATTTTGCTTCTCCATCAAGATATACATAAAGATTAGCCGGATCATCGGCGTGCGGTTTCAAGGTTGAATTTTCAAAGATTAGCTCGGCCCTATCGCGAACAAAGATATTGGCCCGCGGCCTGCCTGCCGGCAAGGCAGGGGCATTTCCGGGGGTCATTTCAAGAACGGAATTCTGGAGGGTCAATCGCGCCTCGCCTTCAACAGCAATGCTTCCGGAATGTAGGAATTCTGTATCACTAATTATTCTTGCGCCTTCAATGATCGTAATATCCCCGCTCGACTTTTCGCGATGTTTTGTTTCGCGCTTCTCCCATTGTCCAAGCGGCACAAACCCCCTTTGCGCAAAAGTTTCTTCGCCATAATATCTCTGCGCTGGCCGGTCTTTCCAAAAATTCCACCCGGCTTTTATCCCCCAAAGTCCCCCCGTGACAACAAGAGCAAGCACTGCTATCCAGATAAAATTTCTGGAAACAAGCATATAGCGCATTCTACTCTGCTCGTTCCCCGATGGTCAAGTAGTTGTACGCGTCCAAAGCCGCTTTCACGGCGTCGCCGGCGGAGATGTTGTTTTGCTTGAAAGGGTCATCGCTAACATCGCCGGCCGCCCAGATGCCTTTCTGTGAGGTACGACCAGTTTTAGAGTCAATGATTATTTCGCCGTATTTATTCATTTCCACCAAATCCTTAACCATATCGGAGTTAGGGATTGAGCCAATCTCAACAAAAATACCTTGCAAATCAAGTATTTTCTCCTCTCCGCTAATTCTATCTTTGTATTGCAGTCCCTTGACGAATTTATCTCCTATAATCCCCGAAGTCTCGGCATTATAGATAATTTCTTTGAGATTTGGCAAACTCTTCACTTTTTCTTGCGTTACCGGATCGCCCTTGAGTTTATCGCTATATTCTAAAAGCCATATATTTTTAGCGTAGGGGCCAAGATCAAGCGCCGCTTCAAGACCGGCGTTTCCTCCGCCAATTACCGCAACGTCCTTGCCTCCAAAAATCGGCGCGTCGCATGTGCTGCAGTACGCCACTCCCTTGCCGTCAAACTCTTTTTCCCCTGGAATGCCAAGCTTTCGGCGCCGCGCTCCAGAGCCAATAAAGACAGTTTTGGATTCGTATTGATTGCCTTTTTCCGTAAAAACCTTAAAGTTTGCATTAACTTTCTCAATTTTTACAACTTTATCCGGAATAACTATCGCGATATCTCCCTGCGCGCGCACGTGAGTCTCCAGCATTTTAGCAAAGGCAACACCGGGGACATTTTTTGTGCCGATCCAGTTTTCAATACCCGCTGAAGCAACCGACTGGCCGCCCCATTCATCTGTAATTAAAATTGTCTTTAATTTTTTTCGCGCGGCATATACTCCGGCCGCAACTCCCGCCGGCCCGCCGCCTATTATTAAAAAATCGTACATTAAAATGATGTATTTGTAAATATCGAAAGCAGAAAACCAAGCACAGCGCCGTAAAGCAGGTGCAGAAAAAGCCCGGCAAGCCATTGATATTTGTTAATTTTTGAAGCAAAAAATCCTTGCTTCAGGGCTGGCATTACAATAGTCATTAAAACAAGCCATGGGATGAGCGAAAAAATCATGCCCTGCACAACGTTGAATTCCAAGAAGAAAAACTGCTGATCAACTAATATCCCGTAAAGAAGCCCCCATAGAGCACCCATCAAAAGATGCGCATATCTCCCGATAATTCGCGCTGTTTTTTCCGGCTCCGGTTTGCCCCAATCAATAATTCTGCTCAAAATCAAAGCCATATCCGGAAAATACGGAATATACTTTTCGCCAATGGAATGACCGATACTTATACCGAGAGCTCCAACCGCACCAGAAATTAAATAGTAAACAAAATCTGGCATGAATTACAACTATTAGATTGATTAGAAATTAATACTTTCTCCCTCGCTTATTATACCATCATTATTTTTATTCGGCGAGACAATATCCTCTAAGGTTGAACGCAGACTCGTTATATTAACCGCCTTGCGAGCCACCGCTGGACGCACTTTCCCCGTAAAATCCGAAGGATTGTTCGGGCCTTGCGGCATTTGATTGTCTGGCGGGGAGCGACGCACAGCTTCATTGAGAGAAATTTCCGTCGGTGCGATGTTTTTCCGCGCGGCGTCTCGTCCTGCCTGCCTGCCGGCAGGCATGGTATGTCCCGTTAGATTCCTGTTACCTAACTGGGCTTGCTGTGTTTTCTTTGCTATAAAACACTCGCGGCAGTAAACCGGACGCCCGGGATCAGGCTTAAAACTTAATTTCACCTGCCGCCCGCAGTTTGAACAATTGGCGATAAATTCCGGACGGCCTAGTTCTGTATGCGGTTGTTGACTGCGTAAAGTAGCTGGTGCAGAGAACTTGGGAGAAGCAAAGAAACCTCTCGGGGAAATTGATGAAGAAGGGGCGGAGGAGTAAAGAGCAGGACGAGAGTAAGTGGGCCCCTCCTCTTTTTTCATCAATCCGCTCCACTTTGAAATTTTTTCTTCTATTTTAGCGCTCGAATTGCCGTATCTTTCTCTTGAAACGCGGATAATTTTTTCACGATATGACTGTTCCGGTTTAAGTAGTGGCGGCAGCGTACGCGCCGAAAATGCTTTTGACGCGATACCATCAATCATAAGTTTCAAAGAAATCGTGTATTTTCCCAGATTCACAAGATCTTCCTGCAGAAAAGATGGTGTAAATTCCGGTTCCATAAATTCGGCATCAGCTGCCCCAACCCTGAAAGAAACAAGTGTTCCGGCATTGCCAAAAGCGGCGTCGCGCACCACTTCGTCCATCTGCGCGATGTATTGATGGGCCAAGATCAAGGCAAGACGATATTTTCTTGCCTCGGAAAGGATATTGGCAAAGGAAGGCGTCGCAAAAGTCTGGAACTCATCAACATACAGAAAAAAGTCCTTGCGCTCTTCTTCTGGCGTATCAACCCGGCTCATCGCGGCAATCTGAATTTTCGTAATAAGCATGGTGCCAAGCAACGCTGTGTTTTCCTCGCCAACCCGGCCCTTTGCCAAATTAAAAATGAGGATTTTTTGATTATCCATTACCTCACGCATATTGAAAGTAGATTTGGTCTGACCCACTATATTGCGTATAAGAGGATTGGAGATAAATTGACCAATTTTATTTTGAATCGCGCTTACTGCTTCTTCGCGGTATCGCTCCGGGTATTTTGCAAATTCGTTTATCCAATAGGATTTTATTGCCGAATCCTTAACATTATCAACTATTTTCTTACGGTATTCTTTGTCAGCAAGCATCCGGTTAACACCGAGAATCGTTGAGTTCGGATATTCAAGAAGAGCAAGGATTGTGTTGTTCAAAATATACTTCATTCGCGCAGACCAAACATCAACCCATATTTTCTCAAAGGCCGCCATAAGCCCTGATGCAATAAAATAACGCTGTTCTGCTCCAACCCGCTCCATTATATTAAAACCAATCGGCATTTCGATATCCGCGGGATTAAAGTAAATTACATCGTTAATACGCTGCGATGGCACATAATCCAAAACCGCTTCGGCAAACTCGCCGTGAGGATCGATAATGCCCACTCCCCGCCCGGCCTGAATGTCTTGAATTGCCATATTCTGCAACATCTGGCTTTTACCCATCCCCGTCTTGCCGATAACATACATGTGACGGCGGCGGTCATCAAGCTTTATGCCGAACTTTTTGTGCATCCCGCGCGCAGTTGTTTCAGCGAAAAAATTTATTTCATCCATAGTTAGTATTACTTGCCGTTTACATTTTCTCGACAGGCAGAGAACTTGGCGGAGCCACTTTGCGCGATTCTACCCGCGGCATCATCGGCGCTTTAACGATAAGTCCCGGAAGGTGAAAAATCGTTGCCAGCTCCTCAACATTTAAAATAAAGTAGTTACTTATTCCTCCAGGCAAGGTTTGCCGCCATTTGTACCACTGCACAATGCGCAACATGCGAAACTGCGCGCGTAGTTTCTTAAAATGAATGAATGATCTTTTTTTGAGCGTTCGCGATTCCGGCTTGAAAGCATTCGTATCATAAGTGTTAAACTGCCGAAAATAACCAAACAGCGCTCCGACATTGGCTCGATTAAAAACATCTTTTTTGCCAATATAGACAAATCTAATTTTAGTATAAAACGCGACTTTTGCGGTTTTTTGATCAATTTTTTTAAGCACCTCGCGCTCGCCCGGAGTGAGTCGCCATTCTGTGGAAGCAAATGGATCTTCTGATTTTTCCTCCTCGGATATTCGGAGCATCTGCTTAGCCGCGGAGTTAAAAGCCCCTGTCACGGTATCGGCGTATCCCTTTTTCTCCTCAACCTTTCTGCCCATAAGTTTGCCAATAACTTTATCGCCTTCTTTTCTTAGTTCATCAATCTGAAATGTCGGTTCAATTAAAATTTGGATCCAAATGTGCTCGCCTTCGTGAAGTTTGTTTAAAATTTCCGAGATAGAGGCGATAGGGTCAAGCCGCCGCTCTTCAACCATCTCCTCAAAATCAACGTAACTGCGCAGGGGATAAGGGTTCGGCTTAATTAAAGCAAGATCTGTCGCCCAAACATCCCAGCTTTTATTCGGCAGATTCGGCGGAACTTTATCAGTATAGTCTTCAACTTCTGCTATCTCGGCCTCTGGATACTGCGCGTAAACCTGCGACTCAACAAAATCCTTAAATTTCTTTTGTGTAAATATGTAGAAATGTATATCTCCTCCGCTACCGGCAATCTCCAAGCTAAACCACGGCAAAACTTCGCCCTTTATCCAAATATCGCGCCATTTTAGTTCATCCCACACGCCATGCATACCAACAAGTACATATTCCATGGCTTTTGGCGTCTTTAAAACATCCGGCGGCAAACGAATTTCTAAAAGAGTGTACTCTAAACTGCCATAATAGCGCACGTGGCGCGAATACAGCCAGCTTTGCTTCGCGATATTAAAAAGAATAAGTGGTGTAAAAAACCACCATGTTGCTTTAACGAAAGCAAGTAAGAGTCCAAAAACCTCCATCTGTTTTAGGGCTTTAGGGCTTTAGGCGTTTAGGCCTTTAGGCGCTAGAAGTTCCTAAAGTCTAGAGCCCTAGAGTAGAGCATTATGCCAAATAATATTTCCCTTCTTCCACTTTCTTAAAGTAATTCTTGTTCTGTAAATTAAGAAAAATAGTATTTGGCTTGACAAAGCGACGTTCCGCAACGATATCAAAAAGCTCATCGCGCGACATAGCCCGGCCATTCTCCTTAATCACCTGTACGAGTACGTCTTTAACAGTTCCCGGCTCATACCCCCAATCAGCAAGCGCATAAAGACCCCGCCCGATGAGCACAAAGCGCGGATCTTTTATTAATTCGTTATGCACAGTTTGCGCATGAGTAATGCGTCCATCGTTATATTCTTTAAAGTATTTATCAATAAAGGCGGTTATTTCACGAAAATGGAGGGGGCGTTTTTCCCGTTCAAGAACAAGATGCGCCTTATCGCGCACACCGCGCGGAGAAATGGTTGGCCATTCCGCATGGCCGTATTCTCCAAAAGGTCCTTTTTTCAACCTGCGGCTTAAGCCCAAAATATTCTGAATAGCAGAAGTATTATTAAATTTATAATTCAGTCTTTGCGCCTCGCCGCTCATCGCCGAAACAAGTTCCTGAAGATCAACTGGCGCTTTGCGCGCAACTAAAATATTATGCATTTTCAGAACAAGACTGTCGGCATTGTTCAGTGTTTCGGAATTTACGGCATAGCGTAAATGTAAATCGTCGGTTTCTTTTGCGAAAACCACATCGGGTAGAAGTTTCAAAATAAGGCGAAGCGAAGGCTGATTTTGAACACCTGCAAGATCTCTATAGATGTCTGCCTCTTTAGCTATACCACCATTAGAACTTATGTAATTTTTAATAACCTCAAACGCTGGAGCAAGTAATGGCGCTTTTTCGCTCTCAAGCAACTTCCGTAAACCATATTCCTGAATTTGCCGTACCCGCTCGCGGGTAATTTTATAGCTTTGGCCGATGGCCTCTAAAGTTTCCGGCTCGCCCCCGGCCAAACCAAAACGCCGCTCTAATATTTCTTTATTTTTAGGCGGTATCGCCGAAAGTAATCTTGCAACAATACTCTTGAGATTTAATTTTTGAGTTGTATTTGACATATGCTTAATAGCTATATATTAACACCTTGTAAAATAAAAGTCAATAACCCATCTTGACCTATCAAGATTTGCCTTTCTTTCTTCTTTCTAGCATAGCCCATGAAAAAAGCAAGGGACTGGCAAGAAAAAGTGATGAGTATGATCCTATGACAACTCCCACGATGAGTGCTAAGACAAAATATCTGATACTCTCCCCCCCAAAAAAGAAAATAGCTAAAAGTGAAAACAATACGGTGAGTGAGGTGTTCAAAGACCGCACAAAAGTTTGGCGTACACTTTGATCGATAATCTTTCCGAAATCGAAGCCGCTACCCTGGCGCAATAAGTTTTCGCGAATCCTATCAAAAATAACAATCGTGTCATTTACTGAATACCCCCAAACAGTAAGCATTGCCGCAATAAAAGGAACTCCTACCTCGATATGTAGTATATAACCCAACAGGGAAAAAACCCCAACCGTAATCAAGACGTCATGGCAAAGTGTAATAATCGCGACAATTCCGTACACCCACGATCTGACTGGAAACGAGACGCGCTGGAACGCCCAAGCCACATAGATGAGCATTAAAATAATCGCGAGCAAAATTGCCCAAAAGGTTTTTTCTTTAATTTCTTTCCCGATAACCGGCCCGACTGCCTCAAAACGTCTCTCTTCAACTGAACTTACAGATGTAGATGCAGAGTTACCACTCCCAAGACCTTGGAGCTTCCCAAGAATCTTTTGATGGAGGATCTCATCAACTTCGCGAAAACGAAGAATCATCCCGGCTTGACCGGTTCCTTGAATAACGACCTCCCCAAGCTCAAACTCCGCAAGAGCATTTGTAATCATTTCGTGGCTTGGTGCGGTATCTTTAAAAGCAACTTCCATCATGCTTCCTCCAGTAAAATCTATGCCCAAACGCAGACCCAAAAAAAGAAGCGCGAAAATACTGCCGGCAACGAGCGTGAAAGATAGGATATAAAAATATTTTCTGTAACGCAGCATAATTTACGCTAAATTATCTTACCCATAGCCATTTTATCTTCCCAAGCCTTCCTTCCCCCACAAGCCGCATCAAATACTTCGTTACGATCATTGCTGAAAACATGCTCGTGATCACGCCAATATTCAGAGTTAAGGCAAAACCCTTCACAAAACTTGTTGAAAACCAAAACAGAATAAAACCCGTTAAGAGTGTAGTCAGATTTCCGTCACGGATTGAAAGCCAGGCACGTTCAAACGCCCTGTGAAGCGCAAACAGAAAATCCTGCTTATCAGAAATGGCCTGCTCTTTATTTCCGCCTAATTCCTCACGCAACCTTTCAAAAACAAGAATGTTTGCGTCTACCGCCATACCGATAGAAAGAATAATTCCGGCAATCCCAGGAAGCGTCAAGGTGACTGGCATCATCTTGAAAATTGCTAGATTCAAAACAATGTAGATAAAAAGTGCAGTTGCCGCAAGAATACCCGAAACTTTATAAAGAATAATCATAAAAAGGATAACCGCAATAAAACCGATAATGCCCGCGCGAAAACTTGCCTGCAGAGATTCCTCGCCAAGAGAAGCTCCGATCTGCTGCTGGGCAATCAGTGTTATCGGGACCGGCAAAGCACCTGCGCTCAAATTGCGCGCTATTGTTTTTGCGCCTTCGACATTAAAGCCGGTGATCTGCGCGCTGCCGCCAGAAATTTTTTCCTGCACGCGCGGCCAGTTGATTAAAACACCATCCATATAAATCGCTAATGGCTTGTCGACGTTGCGCCCGGTTACATCCTCAAATATCGCCGCGCCCTCGCTATCCAGTTCAAGCGCGACAACCGGCTGGTTAGTGTTGGGATCAAACTGCAGACCGGATTTTTTTAAGTATTTTCCAGTTAAACTTGTTGGCGTGATAGACATGAAGCAAGGATCATCTTTCCCGGTTTGCGCGAACAAAAAGAGCAAATCTGGATTTGGATTATCGCAAGCTTCTTCCAGTTGTTCGTCTTTTACTTCCTGCGCATTCTCAAGTGCGTCAAAAAACTCGCGGAAAATACGCTTTTGCTCATCCTTTGAACGAAGTTCGCGGAATTCAAGAAAAGGTGTTTGCCCAATAACTTCAATGGCTTTGTTAAAATCGCGCACTCCAGCGAGTTCAACAACAAGCCGGTGATCTCCGCCTACTTTCTGTGTAAATACCTGCGGCTCGCGCACGCCAAAAATATTGACTCTACGCTCAATGACATCGCGCAGGCCCTGCATTGCCTCGTCATAATCTTTCGGCAAAATGTCCGAGAGGTCAGCCCGATAGATAAGATGCAGGCCGCCCTGAAGATCAAGACCGAGAGAAAAAGGCATGCCTGAAAAACGCGGCACATTTAATATATCATCGGCTCTTTTCAGAATATACCATTGATCGAGCTTGCGCACTGACTCGGGCATATCTATCACATCAAGCTTTGGATTAGCCCAATCCGCAAATTTATTCCAGTATTTTGGATAGTCAAAATTTGCCGCAATAATCGCCAATAAAAAAACAGCCAAAAGCGCTGTTCGGTATCGCCGCCGTGACTGCTTTGGCCAAACGATATGCCAAATCCCAAGAACCATTCGATTTGGCAAGGAAGTTAAAAATGCGCCAATTCCGGCAATAAATCCGGAAATCCCTCCGGCAAAATCCAAAAACTTTCTCATAGTGTATAGCGTAGCTAAAAACCAATCTCAAGTCAACCGCACCGACAACCATATCGCCATAAAAAAAATTGCCCAATGCGATGTTAGGGCAATTTGAAAAATCAGGTTCCGTTCGGCCAGCCAAGTTCAACTCGGCCAGATTGGCTCGGCGTCGCAAGGAGGATCGCCTAGAGTATCCTCGCCACCCCGAACAGTCCAACGTTTGTTCTCGGCAAATTCGTATACTTCCATGCTGTTGAGAGGCGGTACAAATAAATGCAGACTTAGCGCCGGCCAGCGCAGAGACGGGTTTAATACTCTATGCACCACATTATCAGGTTCATCTATATCTGCGTCGCGCCCAAGCGAAGGGTAGTTTTCGCCGTCAATCAGCTCGTAGTCCTCATCCCAAATTGCGAAGTGTTCGTGTCGAAGCGTGCCATAGAGAACATGAATCCTTGCCTCGGATCCACTATGGCTGTGGGGCCGCGTCTTGCCTTCGGGAACCCAAAGAAAAAGAAAAACTGAAGAATCGCTCGTTTCAAGAATTGGCTGTTTGTAATAGGGCCTTATGCCTGCTTCACTGATCGTCCTGTCATAATAATACTGAACCCGAAGCTTTTTTGTCTCTGCATCCAGTGCGCTGAAAATTCTTATGTATCCCTCAAATATCTCTACGCCTGTCATTTTCTCCTCCATCGCCCTTCTTTGTTTTTAGTCTTTTGGGCACAGGCCCTTTAGCGGTCCCCTACTGCATGGCAGCGGCTTTTTTGCCGTATGCACATTGCGGCCATATTCAATGAAAAGATAGGTCAGTTTGAACCAGTCTTTTTTGTCAAAGAGCCGCATGAGGTCTTGCTCAATCTTGTCAGGATTTTGTTCGTTTGTCAACCCAAGATGGCGCGAAACGCGCCGCACGTGCGTATCAACCGCTATACCCTCTACTACGCCATAAGCATTGCCTAGAACAACATTAGCGGTTTTGCGCGCAACACCGGGCAATTCAATCATCTCGTCCATAGTTTTAGGCATCTTTCCGCCAAACTTATCAAGAATCATCTTTGCCGCGGCCATGATATTTTTGGCTTTATTATGATAAAAGCCGGTCGAGCGAATCTCTTGTTCAAATGTCTTTAAGTCTGCTTTGGCGAAATCCTCTAGAGTTTTATACTTCTTAAACAATTTTCCTGTAACTTCGTTTACTTTTTTATCAGTACACTGCGCCGAAAGCATGACAGCGACTAAAAGCTGAATATTATTATCGTATCGCAAAACAATCTTGGCATCCGGCTTCCATTTTTTCAGCTGCTGCAAAATCTTTCGCGCCCTCCTTCGCTCCTCGCGGAGCTTCGGAGGGTAAACGTGTTTTTGTTTTTGCTCATATGTTTTGTCCATATTTGCTCTCAAAACGTTCAGAGAATACAAAGAACGTCTCCCCCTCCTAGCGGGGAGTTCTTTTTTGCGTCATCTCGCGCAACGAACAGTAATAACATCTGGCGTCATCGCATCGTTTGTTCCAAAAGGATAAACTTAATATTTCATCCGCGGATTGGCGGATTTGAGACTCCAGGGCAGAGGTATCTTCGCTACTGATGACGAATTTCTCTTTGCGAAACTTACCAGATTTTTTGTCGGGCTCCACAAAATCTATCTCGCCGGAAGTCATGCGATATTTTGAATCCGGCAGTCTATCCAGCAATAACTTGTAAAACACGAGCTGTCGCCTCTCGTTACCCGCAGCATTCTTGCCGATACCGGCAAGCGCATTGCGGCTTTTTGCCCGACCGGTTTTGTAATCAACGACGTTGACGCCGCCTCCAAAATCCAACTCTATCTTATCAATCTTCCCGGTCAGACGGATATTGCGATCGAGCATAATATTGCCGACGGTAAACTCGTTGATCGTTTTTATTCCTGCCATTGAAGAACCTAAATCATAATTATCAAAATACGCGCTAAGCGCTTTTTCACCACGCCCTTTATACCTTAAGGCTTCGTGCTCCAAAAAGGGCTGCGCATTGAGGGCGCGGGTAAATTTTAGAAAAAGATGTTCCTTGCTCCGATCTGGCCAATCAAAAAATTCTTTCAGCGCCGCGTGCACGGCGTTGCCATACATAAGATAGGATTGCTGGGCTTCGGGCAGGCGCACGAGATTGCGATAAAAATATCTCCATGGGCAGACCAGATAATTGTTTAGCGCGGTCGCCGAAAGGCCCCTTTTCAAAAAAAGGGCCTGCAAAAACTTTTTGTCAGAAACGCCCGGCTCGCTTGGCCTTGCCTCACTGATGAAGAAATGTGCGGTCGCAGCGATTCCTTTGTCGTATCGGCTCACATCGCCCCGCTCCACAAGCTCCGGCTTTATCTCGCCAATAAAGCGGCTTCTTATTTGTTCGCGGCCATCTCCGGCATAAAGCGGCGCGGAGATAAATACGCCTTTTCGCGCTCTAGTCAAAGCGACATAGAAAAGCCGCCGATTATCTTCTATTGCGGAGGCATCGGTTCCTCCGCCTTCACCGTAAATATCAAGCAAACCCAGAACGTCCGGCTTTTTTCTTCCGCCCCACCTTGCATCAAGGCATCCGCACAAAATGACATAATCAAACTCCAGACCCTTGGCTTTGTGCACGGTCATCAGCCGCACTGCGTCCGCCGGCAGGCGCAAAGATTTCTGCTTGAGCGCTATGCCGAATCTTCCAAGCAAAGCAACATGTTGCGTAAAATCAGCGAGAGTAAAATTTTTTTTGCTTTGCGTAAGGTTTTTAAGCTCCGAAAAAATAGTGTTGAACTTTGCAATATAATCAAAAGAATTTTTTGACGCGATATATTCCAAAAATCCGGATTCGCGAGCTATTTGCTCAAATGCCTGGGCGGCATTCTTACTCTGTGCCGCCGATATCCATTTTGAAATGTTTTGAGAAAATTCAAAAATCTTATCGCAAGACTCAATGTTATTTTCCTGCATCAACTTAACATCACTCATTACCCAAAATATATTTTTGGGCTTGCGGCGTTCGGCGCGCAGACTTGCAAGTTTATATACATCAGATGCTGGAATCTCCAAAAAATCGATAAGTAAAAGATTGATTAGTTCAGCATCGCACTCTTGACGGCGCAGAGCCCCTGATGTAAGATCGCGCCTTGCGGCAAAGATTACAAGGGCGATAAAATTTTTTATTGCCGCATCGTCAAAAATGTTCCGGCTTGATTCTACAACATGCAGAATCCCCTCTTTAGAAAGGACGTCGGATATAGCATCGCCTTCACGATTTTCACGGTAGAGCACCGCTATCTCGCTTCGCGCAACGCCCTCCGCTTCAAGTTCTTTTATTTTTTCTTTGATCATGTAAAGCTCCAGTTCCGGAGTTTCTGGCTCATACAGCTCAATTTTTCTTCCCGCGCTCCCATGCGCCGCAGTCAGAGAATCGTCAATCCCTACGATGTAATTGGCAATTCTTCCCTCATTGTTTGAAATCACGCTCTGCGCGGCGTCTATTATCTTTTGATGAGATCTATAATTTTTTTGCAAAGTTACTACCTTGCACGAAGGAAACTTGTTTTTGAAATACATAATGTTGGCAAGCGATGCGCCCTGAAATCTAAAAATGGCCTGTTTCTCATCTCCCACCACAAAAATGTTTGGCGCAGGATCTTCGCCGCCGATGAGCTCAACAACCTTGTTCTGCGCGCTATTGGCATCCTGGTGTTCGTCAATAAGAATATATTTGTACGCGCCGCGCAAGCGCTCGCGTAAAATCTTATTTTCGCGCAATGCTCTGAGCGTGTACATAATCATATCGTTGTAATCATAATCTCCCAAACTTGTCAGTTCTTCCTGATAGTGCCGGTAAACCTCACAAAACTCTTTGTTTTTTTCAATGCGCTCCTGCGCCTTTTTGTAGACGGATTTTATTTGCCCTTTATAGCGGCCCTTCGCATGGTAGAGATCATCGCGAGCGGCAAGCTCGTCTTCGGCCTTTTGAATAAGCAGATTGTATTCATTCGGACCGACGCCCTCGCGCTTGAGGTCGCCAATGGCTTTATTGATCAGGGCAATATAATTGATATAAGGATTGTAAAGATTGAAACGTTCAAATTGGCCTTTTCTGATTATATTTTCTAATAGTTGCGTCTGCTCCACTTCGCTGACGTTCGTGCCCGCGCGATAAATATCCTGCGCTTGAACAAACGCAAAATCTTCCGGGTTTTGCTGAATGACTTCGTTGCAAAATCCATGAAAGGTCGCGATATTCACAAAGTACGCCCGACTGCCCAGAATTTCAAAAAGCCGCCGGCGCATGTTTGCCGCGGCATTCTCGGTGAAAGTGAGTGCTAAAACTTCTTCCGGCTTGGCCTTGCCTTGCAGGATTACATTGGCGATCCGCAAAGTCAAAACCTGCGTCTTGCCCGTCCCCGGTCCTGCCACGACCATTAGGGGCCCCTCCAGGGTATCAACCGCTTCTTTCTGTTGCGGGTTTAGCTGGTTATACAATCTAGCAAACATTTCGTTCATTATGACATTTATTATTATTTTAACATTTGAGTTACCTTCATCCATATTGACAAGTCTAACCATATATGATAAAATAGCCATACGGGGGTGGCTGGGCAGCACATAGTTTATGGCCCTATTGGGCTGGATTATATGATTATGGCCGCCCCTGCCTCCTTCTTTGTTCAGCGTGAATCGCTGAATAAAGAAGGGGGCGGCTGGACGTTTAATTTATGGCCCTATGGGCTGGAGGTCTCTATATTGCCGCCCCCTACTCCCTTCTTTTGTATTAAAAAAACCGCCGCTTCATCTTGAAAGCGACGTTTTTAGTAAAAAAAACGCCGCTTTCAAACGGCGATTATGGGGAACGCGCAAGATGACGGCATGTGAAACAAATTCTTGCGCGCGGAAAAAAAATATCGGAAAGAGTGACGGGAGATTGATCAATGCCGTCAAAAAGCAAAAAGCGGCGGCAGCGGGCACAGCGCAAAGAACGTAAAAAACGTATAAGCAGAAAAAACAAAAAGAGCAACGGCAGTATCAAAATAGCCACAATAATAATTTCAATAAGCAAGTTTACCCTCCTGATTCGTTAACTTTGGCTGTTTATTTCAAAATTAAGGAACTGATCCCAGTATTGAAAAAGTTTTTTGGTGGCGAAAACATCGCCCATGCAGTAGCGGGCAATCTCCTCATAGCGGCCGTCTTTGAACGCTTGCGGCACCTCTTCTCCGCTCATGCCGCCTTCTTTTGGACTTTGCATGTTAAAGGCCTTTGTTGCAAAGTGCAGACTAGATCTTTTAATTGATCCGTAGAAAGATAATTGGTCGGCAAGATCAATGTGTTGGGGGCCATACTTTTGCTGGGACATATACCTTGGCGGCATTAAATTGCGCGAGGGGCGCAGGCCATGCACAGCGGAGCGAATCATTAAAAACGGCGCGTCAAATCCGCGGCCATTGAAAGTAACGAAAGTATAATAATTGCGCGCTACTTCCCAAAATTTCTCTAAGATTTCTTTTTCTGAACCGACGCGATATTGGATTCCGTCTTCTTCAAAATCTTTTGCTTTTTTATCCTTATCCGCGCGGAAATACACTGCTCCCATCTCATGATCATCGCGCATCGCGATAGCGACAATTTCTCCCCAAAGCGGCGAGAACGGCAGACCCTTTTTTATCTTCTCCAATTCCCGTTCAATCTGCTCCTCGTCTCCGGCCTCTCTTTCCGCCCATTGCTTAAAATAGGCCTTGTCCGCCGAGTCAAAATCCGCATAATTTTTGCCAATTGTTTCAATATCAAAAACCAGGTAAGACATAAATTTAAATTATTCTTCCACTAACCCCAACGTTTGTAATGTCGCTCCAACAGATGGATTATCAGTATTTTGGAAAACTACATTCCTCTTCCCCTGTCTTGCAAGCAGTTTAGTTAAAAATTCATCAGCCCAAGAGGGGCTAAGCACAGCTACGCCTTCAAAATCCACGATTACTTTTTCATCAGTTGACTTTGGCAGAACATAAGCTAGTGCCGCGAGCCAAGCTTCTCGGCCAGCTGGCCGGGATATAAGCATTTCACCAAATTTTTTGAGATAAATCGTCATGCTAATGCTAGTATGCTTATTTCATTGAAACCAATGCAACGCAACCTTTTATATCATTATCCCCCATTAAAAATTCAATTTTCCCGCCTTTTACAATGCTAGCCACACCCAAGCCGGAGAAAAACTCCAGCGACCATCTTTTTCCCTCAGTAATATCACGGACAAATTTTAAGCCATTGCCGCGCTGTTCGGGCAAGCGTCCGGAAATCCGTCGGGTAAAGGCGGCCTCCACCGCTTCGCGATCGTTTTGAAGTCCCGGCATAACTCTGCCTAAAGTCGCGCGTACCCCCCGCCCCCTATCCGCAAGAATCACGCTGAAATTTTCTGTATCAAATTCAAAATAAACACCGGGAATATCTCGCCAATTACCAATATTATGGTCAAACGAATTATTGCCTATCTCTCCGCAAACGGCAATAAACAATGCTGAATCATCCGGCATTTTTTCTTCAAGCATTCTACGCAGATTATCCAATCGCCCCTGGAAAACATCGCGCGTAGCGCAGTATATATCACTAGCCAAAACGTTTTCTCCGGAAGGATGCTCAAGCCACGCGAATGATTTTTCTAAAAAAATATGCGCCATAACGCAAATCCTAATTTGTGCCGATTGTTTCAGTATCAGAAACTAAGTAGAACATATCAATAGTATATAGCTTTCTAAATTTTTTGCAAAATAAATAGCCAGCATTTCTGCTGGCTTTAATCTTATTTCCTACTTTTTCGTCGCGGCGTATATCCAGGTACCCTCTCCTTTGGTTATACCGCCGGAATCTTTGCCGACGCCCGCGGGGCTTGCGCCGCGCAATTCACCTTTTTCTATGCCGACACTCATCCTCTCAATTTCCCCCACATTGCGTTCCAATGCCCATCTGCTTTCTTCCGATAAAAAGCGGTATTTGTGCTCGCGCAGTTCATAACTAAGCAGAGTCGCGTCGTTTACATAGACATCATGAACATGCGGATAAGAAGTGCATGAAGTCGTTTTTCCAGTGGACGTGCAGATACTATGCATGTGAATGTTAGTATGGTGCGAGTGCTGTGTCGAAGTAATTACCCCGTACGACACGTACGAACTTGGTTGTGAACCTCCGCCGATCTGCGCAAGACCCACGAAAGCCATCGCTACCACGAACACCAGAATCGGTAGAATTAAATCTGTCGGCTGAAATCCGTTGAATTGTTGAATCAGGAAAAGTATCAACGCGAGTACGAGCGCCCACAGCAAGACAACATCAATGTTCTCCCAAACTGTCGCGCCAAGGTCGCCTAATTTTCCGCCAGCAGTAGATTTGTCAACGTCTCCTGCCATTTTGTTGACGAAACGTAGCAACGTGAGCATCGGATCATCTTCAAAGTCAGTAAATATCCGCTCGCCGTATGTTTTAGACTTGGTAACAGTTATTTTGTCGTTTCCCGAACCAATCGCCATAAACATGGAGTTATCGGGAAATACGAACAGCGCTGCGCCATTATCTTTCCCCTTTTTTCCTACGCCGTTCTTATTAAACCAATCTATGGTTTCTAACTCGCTTAATTGCTTGGCAGGAAAAACCAGCACCATTTCATAGCCAGTCTTCAAATCCAGATTCCAAAGAACCCATGCAAGCGCAACCTCTGAATCCTGCGGCAGAAAATCGCGTTCATCGTAGATGTAGATGCCGCGAATTTTTGGCGCCTCGTCGTTTTCCTGCGCATAAACTGCCGTTAATGGCAAAGCCGCTACAACCAGTAAAAAAAACCCAGCTAACAGTATCGCTGTTTTACTTTTCATCATCGCTAAACCACCTTTTCACCAACTCATCATATTCGCCGCTTTCACGCATTTCCCTTAGCGCCTTATTCGCCGCCGGAATAATTCCTTGCGGGTCGCCATTGGCAACCGCAAAGCCGTACTCTTCGCCAGTTTCAATCACACCTGCAACTGCAAGATGAAGTCTCGTTTTGATTAATGCTCTTGCGACCGGCTCATCCATGATGATTATATTCAAGTCTTTACCTAGGCGCTGTAAAGCTATCAACATCTCCGTAAATGGCTCATGCCGCGCAATCGCGACTTTTCCGAAAACATTTGCCGTAAACCAATCTTCACTTGTCGTCCCTTCTTGATACGCTACTACCAAGTTCGCAAGATCGCCCGGCACGGAATAAACCATACCGCTATCTCGCGTCGTGAGCACAGCCTGATTGGCCGTGAAATAGGTGTCGGAAAAATCAGCTACCTCATCGCGCTCTGAAATTTTAGTTACAGCCGCGCAAACCATGTCTACAAGCGGTTTTTCACCGGCAACTCCTCGGCCCAATGAAGGCAAAAGCGCGTCAAATGCCATGTCGCGCACCACTACATCTCTTCCCAGAGCTTCGCCGATTTTTCGGCATAAATCAATGTCTAGTCCTCGCACTTCTTCGCCAAACCGCATCTCAAATGGTGGAAAGCCAGTGCTTGTGCCCACAACCAAAGTGCTTTTAGCCGGCTCGGAAACTCGTGAAATAGTTAGAAAGATCACTATTCCCAACACAGCCACGAGCGCAGATACAGCCAAAATAATCAAGGGGACAGAACGTCTTGACCTATCTCTTTTCCCACGACGATAATTGCCGTAATGCATCATCCCTCCTTTTCCCTGTTTTTTGAATTTTTGTGAAAAAAGGGAGGGCGAAACCCTCCCTTGAGTAGTACTGCAGCGCTACTGGAAGCACTATCTTTTCCTATCGAAATCTAAGTCCAAATCTGGAGAAGTCTGCGCAGCTTCGGACGCCTGGAAGGGTTTGTATTTATCTACATCAAAGCCGAACATTCCTGCAACGATGTTGCCCGGGACCTTTCTCGCCTTATCCTTGTAATTTTTGACCGCCTCGTTATACGCGTCACGCTCATGTTTTATCACGCGCTCAACGCTTTCTATCTGGGAATTAAGTTCCGTAAGCTGCTCGGTCTTTGCTTCGGGAACCGCCTCTACCTGTACCGTTAGAAAACTGCGCAAACCTTCAAATTGAGAATTTGCGACCCTCTCCAGCTGCGTGGGGTCGCCGCTTTCAGCAGCGGTATTCACGGAATTGCGTGCTGCGACATATCTCTCCTGCAGGGCAATCTGGAACTCAACAGAAAGTTTGGCGGTCTCGGCGAACTTCGGCAAAGTATCTAATCTTTGCTGATATCCGCTTTGCACATTTGCCCAGGACTTTTCGACATTGTTGTCTGCTGAAACAAGCCCGTTATAACTCCCCCACGTACAGCCGCCGACGACTATCAGTACCAAAAGTCCCACGATACCAACGATAAGCAAAGGTTTCATAAAATGTGTACCCCCTTTCAAAGAACTGTCTGCTAAGTTTTGCAGACTAGGTATCTTACTATATATACTAAATTATGTCAAGTTAAACGAACTCTATCCTCTTGTCAATTATTTTATCAAACCCTTCAAACCAAAACTTTGCCTTTATTTGTTTACCCGCTAAAACTAATGGCAGCCAATGGGCGTCGTCGGGCCACATTTTAGAAAACGGGATTTTATCTAGATGAAACCACTGTGGTCTCATCTCCTCGCTCTCCTGCGGCGTACCGTAAAATTCATTTGTCTTGAAGATATGCACCCGCAGAATCTCGGGATTACCTTTGAATTCAAATTCAACAACTCCCGCCCTCGTTAAATCCGCGACTTCTATCCCCGCTTCTTCGCGCAGTTCCCGCCTTGCCGCGTCTATTATCCTCTCGCCCGGCTCAACCTTCCCCCCAAAACCGTTCCATTTACCTTCGCCAAAACCCCGCTTTTTCATACCAAGAAGTACCCGAGGATGCTGATGAACGATGCAGAGTGTTAAAATTTTTTTAGCTTGCCTGAATTGATAAAAATAGCTCTTAGCTACTCTATCACCGACAGTATCTATTCCCTCGCGCTTCAGTAATTCCGCTTTTCGTTTCAGCCCGCCTCGTCCGCTATACCCGCAAAGGCGGCCGTCGGAGGCGACGATTTTATAGCATGGATAATTTACCGGGTCGGGATTTTTTGCCAAAATTCTCCCAATCGCCCGCGGCGAAGTGCCGCATACACGCGCGAGTTCTTTATAGGTCGTCACTTTACCGCAGGGTATTTTCTTTAATAATAGCAATGCCTTGTGCATAGAATTTTGCTTACGCAATAATTGCAAGAAACCAATATAGATCGGATATTATCCTCAAACTCTTCTTTGTTTTCCGCAATGACTTTTTTAAGCTCCTCTTGACCTTGCACCCGATTGTTCATCCCCAGAATTCTTCCTCAAAAATTCTCCGAGCTTATCAAGAGCGAGGCGACGGTGGCTAATTTTGTTTTTCTCTTCCCCGTTCATCTCGCCGTAAGTTTTGTCGGATCCATCCGGCAGAAAAATGGGGTCCCAGCCAAAGCTCTCTCCTCTTGGCGCGACTATTTTGCCGCGGACGACTCCTTCAAAGAAATGTATATCATCTCTATCGCGGGCATAACCAATAAGCAGGGACACTTCTACGTTGGTATTGTCGAGCTTCTTGAGCAAGTCGTGTATTTCCTCCAACGAGAATGACTTTAGAAACCATTTTATCATAGGCCCGGGCAGACCGTTGAGCGCCTCACAGCGCACCGAGACATCGTCAACAATAAAGGGGCCTTCGTGGTGCTCAAGCGCGGCCGCGAGCTTCGCCTTCACCACCGCGCGCGCGTCAATCTCTTGTATTTCAGGCAAATCAACATCAAACTGCTCAAGCCGAACATCGCCCAAAATTGCCTGGGCTTCCTCAAGCTTGCCTTTGTTGCCGGTTATAAAATAAAGTACGTTATTATTTCCCATGATATCTCTACACTTTCTTAACTGTCACGCGGAGGTTTTATTTTAAGCTATTTCCCTATTCCTGAATCTGCCGAATTAGTTGAAATATTGAAAATGCCCGGGGGGTCAAAAACTTGACAAGCGCTCTAATTTCATGCTATAATGTATTTGTAATCCAAAAATCTAAAATCTCTGGAGGAGGTGCAAGATGACACGTGTTGTTCGCTGGGTCGAGGAGGATGGCGCGGTAACAAAAAAGTTGGGATTGGGGATGACCGTCATGTATACATCGCCGAGCCGACCGTGGCTTACATCCTCGATGTGGTCAAGGCAGAGTTCCCCGACGTTCCCCTCTCTGAGCTGATCATCTTTTCGGAGGGCTACGGCGGAGAGGTCATCATACTCATGAATAGGTCCTAGTCAGGAGTGCTAAGCATCACTAAAAACTGCTCTTTTTGTTTGCCAAAATCTATCCCTATTGCCCATGACACCGCTACTTTTTCAATAACCAACCGCACGAGGTTTCCTTATTTTAAGCCATTTTTTCATCTGTGATATTATCGGAATTGCCGAAATATAGAAAATGTCATGGGAGCGAATTTGTTGACTGCAATACCATTCTTTGTTAATATCATATCAGTATCCGACAATCATTCAGGAGGTGATCAGATGGGGCATTACTGGCGTGAAATGGATCCTGCTGGAGCCGATGAACATGATCGGCGAATCGATCGACTCCTCAAACTTCGCGAAAAGCTTGAGAACCTGCCGCTTTCTAGCTTTACTGTCGGTGACTTCGAAGCTCTTTACAGCGTCATGGGTTGTGACATTCACAAAGATGCTCGCGAGAAAGATCTTGCTCGCCTCGAACAGAAAGTGCGGAAAGTTGCAAAAAAGTCATAACCAGTCCTATTGCCCAATTCTTCGGAATTGGGCTTTTTACTTCCCGTGACACCTTTTATACTTTTTTCCACTCCCGCAGTGGCAGGGATCATTGCGACCGATGCTCCCTCCTATCTTTCCCGATCCTTCACTTCTAACTCTTGATTCCTCGCCGTAAGGTGTCTCCTTTAATTCCACCTTAAATATCGTCAGCACGACTTGCGTCTGCCAATTTGCGAGCAGCCGCTCAAACAACTCGCGCCCTTCGCGCTTGTATTCAACAAGGGGGTCTTTCTGCCCGTAAGCGCGGAGCCGCACGCTGTCGCGCAAACTCTCCATTGTTTCAAGGTGCTCCATCCATAGCATATCAAGGGTGCGCAGCATGACAAATCTTTCAAGCTCGCGCATTTTTTCCGAGCCGAGTTTCTCTTCCTTATCATCATACGCTTTCTCAACCGCGCCCAGCGCAAGATTAAATAGATCATCGCGCAAATCTTCCGGCTCGCCATGCTTTTTAATAACTTCCGAAAGCTGATTATTAAAATCGCCGGCTACCGCAACAAGACTTTTAATACTTTCGTGAATTTCTTGGACATTCCACGCGGCAGGATGTTCGCCAGAAGTGTGAAAATTTATAAATTTGCCAAGCTCCGCTTCAATCATTTCTGAAATATTAAAGGATTTCTTCAATATTTCTGCTCGCCGCGTGTAAATCACCTGCCGCTGTTTATTCATCACCTCATCGTAATCCAAAACATGTTTTCGCGTGTCAAAGTGATAGCCCTCTATCTTGCCCTGCGCGCTTTCGATGGAACCGGAAATAAGTCCGCTTTGAATCGGCTGGTCTTCGGGAATATGCAGGGTTTCCATTAATTTTTTAATGCGATCGCCGCCAAATATGCGCATTAAATCGTCTTCCAGCGATACGAAAAACTGGCTTTCGCCCGGATCGCCTTGACGCCCGGAACGTCCGCGCAGCTGATTGTCAATGCGCCGCGCTTCGTGCCGCTCGGTACCCAGCACAAACAACCCGCCTGCTTCACGAACTTTTTGGGCCGCCTCCGCGTCGGGCGGATTGCCGCCCAAAACTATATCCACGCCGCGGCCAGCCATATTAGTTGCCACGGTAACAGCGCCGGGCTTACCGGCTTGGGCAATGATCGCGCCTTCGCGTTCATGATTCTTGGCATTTAAAACTTCGTGCTGAATGCCAGCTTTGCTTAAAAATAAAGCAAGAACTTCGTTGTTTTGGATGCTGGTTGTGCCAATCAGCATCGGCTGGCCTTTGGCATGGCGTTTTTTAACCTCACCAACAATTGCCTGCATCTTTCCGCGTCTTGTGCGAAAAACAAAATCGGACTTATCCTGCCGTATCATCGGCTTATTAGTTGGGATAGAAACAACTTGCAGTTTATAAACCTTATCCAACTCTTCGGCCGAAGTCATCGCTGTGCCAGTCATGCCCGCCAATTTTTTGTACATGCGAAAATAATTTTGAAAAGTAATGGTTGCAAGCGTGCGCGATTCTTTTTGCACATTAACGCCTTCTTTGGCTTCAAGCGCTTGATGCAGACCCTCGGAATATCGGCGCCCCGGCATTAAGCGGCCGGTAAATTCATCAACAATCACAACTTCTCCGTCCTTCACCACATAATCACGATCTCTTTCGAAAAGCACCCGCGCTTTGAGGGCTTGTTCAACTTGATGGACGTATCTGATGCCGCCGCCCTTTGTGGAATCGTAAATATTCTCTATTCCTAAAATTCTCTCCAGCTTCTTGACGCCTTCTTCAGTAATCGTTGCGGCTTTCATCTTCTCGTCAACATTGTAATCCTCATTCTCTTTCAATTGCGGCACAAGGCGCGAGAAAGTTTTGTAAAGACTGGTTGATTCTTCATCCGGAGCGGAAATGATCAGCGGCGTGCGCGCTTCATCTATTAAGATAGAGTCCACTTCGTCAACAATCGCGAAATAATGCCCGCGCTGGACCATTTGGTCCATACTATACGCCATGTTATCGCGCAGGTAATCAAAACCAAACTCATTATTCGTGCCATACGTTATATCAGCCGCATAAGCTTCTTTGCGGGCGCATGGCCGAAGATAGCGATCTTCGACCTTAAATCCGCCGAGCGCATCGCGCGCCTCATCGCGGCCCCCATAATTTTCATCATATAAATACGCTGCTTCATGTGTTATACACCCAACAGAAAGACCCAGCAGAGCATATATCTGCCCCATCCAGACTGCGTCTCTTTTTGCCAAATAATCATTGACTGTAACAACATGCACGCCTTTGCCGGCAAGCGCGTTGAAATATACCGCGGTTGTCGCGGCGAGAGTTTTCCCTTCGCCAGTTCTCATCTCGGCAATCTTACCCTGGTGCAAAACCATTCCGCCCATTAACTGCACATCAAAATGCCGCTGACCAAGCGTTCGTTTTGCCGCCTCGCGCACCATCGCAAAAGCCCGCGGCAAATCTGCGCTTTTTTCTTTCATCTCGCCATCTGAAAGCTGCGCGATTTCCGGCTCCAGCGCGTTAATTTGATTGACAGTTTCCTGAAGATTTTTTATCTCCCGCTCATTGGGGTCGCCGAAGATTTTAGAAAACATTGACATGGTTACTCTAAGATAGCATTAAACTGACTACCCATCAAATATCTGCACGTATAAACAAAAAAGGCGAGATTTCTCGCCTTATGCCTTAAATTTCTATGGCTTTTCTTTTTCTTCCTTTTCAGGGCTATCAAATATTGTACTACCTTTTGCGAGGTTGCTTGCGCCGCCAAGTATGGCGGCAAATCCTGCAAGGCCACTCTCGTCGCCGCCTTCAACCATGATGGCCGGAACCTTAACTATGTTCGGATTACTTACAGCGGCATCAAGCGCTTTTTGCAACGCCTCCAGTTGCATTACTCGGTCCTGTCCAAGCACAGCGACTTGCGCTTGCTGGCCGATAGCTATTTCAGTAAGTTCAAGCTTTCTGCCTTCTCCTCGCAATTGTGCCGCACGCTTCTGCTGCTCCGCTACCTGCACTTGTTGCGTTGCAACTGCTACACTAATCTGCGCTTCAACCAATCTTGACTGTTGATTGGCTGTTGCACGTGCCTGTTCAGTTCTAATCCGCTCATCTTGAGCTGTCTTTTCTTCCTTGTAGGTTTGCTGAAGCTGAACGGCGAGCTGATTGCGGAGTATAGCGACAAGCAACTCGGGAGGAAGAATTGGCTCACCAAAACGCACCTCTTGGATAGTCACTCCTGCTTTTTTGCCTTCGGGTTTGATGGCGGCCTCTACAAGCGATTCAAGCTCAGCTCGTTTGTTTTGAAGGTCAAGAACCGTTCTCCCTGGCTCACCGAGAATATTTCTTACAACGCTTCGAATCGTAGGAGTAAGAATTTTATCCTCTACTGCCTTCAAGTCTCCTACAGACGCCACTACAAATGGCGCGTCTTCTGGGGCAACCTGGGCTATCACACGCAGTTCTAGCGGCACTATCCATCCTTCTACACGCACTGTAATCGCTGGATCTGCCGCATCGATTGGAATGGGAACATCTTCAGTTCTCTCAACTTGCCTTATTGTGCCATCCTGATCTACCCTAAGATCAATAAAGTGCCGAATATACCCTCCCTTATACTCCCACGCTTGCGCGCGTGTAGGGACTTCGGTCATCTCGTAGCCATGTACATTTAGGTAAAACGTCCCCGGCTGCAAGGGGTCAGTCCACACCCCTATACAGCCCTTTGGGAAAAGAGGAACTGACAATGCGCCCTCTGCCGCGTAAAAAATTTCGTTGCACTCTGTGCTTGGCCTTGCCTGGACGTTTGACTTAATTACTCCAACAAAGCCCGCGGAAACGTTTGTTGCCGACTCGACCGTATGATGGAGCAAATAATGGTTGAACCTATACTTCCCCGGAGGCAAGATGGTAAGTTGAGGGCCCTTTTTACCTCCATGCTGCAGAAAATATTCAGCGTCAAGCATTTGCTCAAACTGTTCGTGTGGCCATTCGGGAGCAAGGATCTCACCTTCACCCAGCGGCTGCCCATCTAGAGCAACAAGATAGCCATATTGATTACTGGGTATCTCCACAACAGGAAAGCGTTCCACTCTATAGATTACTTTAAGTAATGGCCGGAAATGAAACCCCGGGGAAAGTATTTCCGCCTGCGGGCCATTCTGCCCTTTCAAAGCGATAACTTGCCCAGATGGCATGGCGTCTCCAAAGTAGACGCGCTTAAGATGTCCTATTTCGTCAGAATCTATCGTTGTGAACGAAGTGAGGAAAAGGAGGAACAACGCCACGATGCTTACTACTCCACTTCCAAGGAAACCCAGCAATCGCCATGGCGTCCCATCCCTGCCTCTAGTCGGAAGCCTTGATGAAATTGCAAAGCCTGCTACCCCTACGCCCGCAAGTATTAACCCGAATGTCATCTCTATCATCTAATCCTATCCTCTCCCGTTATGCGTTCCCTCTGCCTTGCCCCAGTGATACCCGATAAAGACGCCTGTCCCGAATAGTAACACTCCCACTATGAAAATACCTAGAGCCATACCTACCTCCTCTCTAATATATTTTTGGTATTCAGTGAAATATGTCTATGCAAAGCGCAATTCCTTTCCTTTACATGATGCCACCTCCTTGTATAGCTTTTAAATGTGCTTAATTGCCCTTAATTGCCAAAAACATATTACTATAAAGACTATTATTGTGTCAAGTGCAAACAAAAAAACAGCCCCGCTCGCCTCGCTTCGCGCTTAGCGAAGCAGGGCAGTTGCCTACCTACCGGCAGGCAGGCTTTGGCGAAAGGGGTTAGTCAACAACCTAATCCAAAAACAGACTAGCGCATCGAGGGCCTGCTCCGCTCGTTCCGGCTTCGGAAAAATCCAGAATATGCCGGCGCCCTCCCCGGGAATCAATAAACTTTGCAAGTTTCGGAGGAAATTCAGAATATTCCTCGTCCCAGGGCATAATTTCATTTTTATCAATATAAATGGAGTTCAACACAAAATTTCGCCGGTTATTCCCCTTATCCTGAATGGCCTCATGCTTCGTTAACTTACAGCTGGCAAGCTCTTCTCGGCTTAACATCCTTTCAATACGACGAATATCAGAAGCCCCAAATGCCTCCGGACACCACAACAGACCTTTGCATCCTCGCGCGAAATGCATTGCCGTATCGTTATCATAAAAGTCCGGATCAATTATTTGCACGCTCACGATGAGCTTATGAATCCTAAACTGTTCCTCAATGTAATCTGCCGCTTCCTCCGAGTCGCGAGTCCCCCACCCATAAATGTAATGCTTATTAAGGGTAATGAGACTGGCCTGTCCGCCAAAATATATGTTGGTAGGTAAAAATACTATTCCAAAACGATTATCAGCAAACCATCTTGTGTAATAAGGGGTTTCGTCTTTTCGCCACCACACCTCTGGATGAAAATTACCCATGACAAATATCCCATTGCGCCCCCAGGCAATATTGGCCGGCCAGCTGTCCATCAAGTCTTTTCGCGGCTTTATTTTTAATACCTCCACCCCTAAACTTCTATAAATTTGCTGAAGCCGCCTATGCTGTCTTAAAAATAGCTTAATATCGGGCTGGAATTTAGGATCCATCCAAGGGTTTTTATCGCTCTTCGCCGGAATCTTAAAATACTTATTTTCGTACATTAAAACTCGCATATCACGATGTGCCTCCTTTTGAAGCAGTCCCCTTCCTTCTTTTTGTAACCATTTTTCGCTTATAACGTTTCAGCTGTCTTTGCAGTTCATCTTTTACCTTATCTATTGCCTGATGCAGATCCCACTCACTTGCCTCGGCACGAAGACCCGAAGCACCCGGCAGTTTTATCTGCGCCTCGGCGCGGAAAATATCGCCCTTGCGATGATGATCGGTTGTTTTTTCTACTTCCATCCAGCATTCCACTGGATTAACATTCTGCACAAATCTGTCAAGCGAATTAATCTTTGCGCTGACGTATGCGTGTATTGAATCGGATATTTCTAGGTTGGTGGATTTGATGGTTATTTTCATAATTAGAATCCAACTAATTGCACCTCTTCTTCCGCCATTATACCAAATCTATCAACTAAGCGCTGCTTGGCAATGCTTATCAACAGTATAACATCTTCGGCGCGGGCATTGTTAAAATTCACAAAAAAATTCGGATGCTTTGTGCTGATCGCGGCCCCGCCAAGAACATACCCCTTCAAATCAGCTTCGTCAATAAAGCAGGCGGCCGGGACCACTGGGAAGGGGTCTTCTTTGATAGAATTCTTAAAACGTGAAAATTTTGCAAAAATTTCATCGCTTATATTTTGCACTGCGATTGCTTTGAAAACACTGCCGCAGGAGCCGTATTCTAAAGGATGGCGCGCGGCGCGGTATTCGATAGTCTTTCTTGAAAAATCTTGAAGCTCTTTTTTATTTCCGGGTTCAAGCTGAAGCGTGGCTGATAGAATTGTATAATTAGGATTTTGTTTAAAAATACTATCGCGATACAAAAAAGTGCAGTCTTTATTACGAAATTCTCGTATCTTGCCCACCTCATCAATAAATCTGCAGGAAACTAGAATGTCTTTTATTTCACTCCCGAAGGCGCCGGCATTACCGTAAATGGCTCCGCCAAAAGTTCCTGGAATGCCAGAGGCCCACTCTAAACCTTTGAGGCCGCCGTTAACTGCAAGCTCAACCAACTTTGGCAAATCAATTCCTGCTCCGGATTCTATAACATTTCCGTTCTTGATTCTTAATTCTTGATTCTTAATTCTAACAACGAGCCCATCAAATCCTTTATCTGAAACTAAGATATTGCTACCCCCCCCTAAGATAAAAAGTGGCATGCCCTGTTCTCGCGCCCAGCTTACCGCTTCGGAGATTTCTTCCACGCTTTTTGCCTCATAAAGATATCTCGCCGGCCCGCCGATTTGATAAGTCGTGTAGGGCGCAAGTTGAGTATTTTCTTTTATATCCATCTTCATTCATCTCAAAATAGCATAGTTTGGCCAAAATAAAAAGAGCAGAAAATCTGCTCTCAAGTCATAAGCCGAGCTCGGCCTTCACGTCTTTCCATGGGATGAACTTCCCCTCATCAACCTCTTCTTTACCTTTTTCCAATGCCTTCATCAACTCCTTATCCTCCACAATACCAACCGTCTCTTCAAACGATTCGTAGTCCGCTTTCGTTATTCGCGACCACTCTTCGCCCCACATGTGCCGGCCGGCAAGGACTAAACCTGAAAAGGCAGTGGAGAGCATCTTTGCGTAATTTGCTTGCAAATAACTATGTAGTACGTCGGGATCACATTCAAGAAAGAAAACCTCGCCTTCCTTCTTGTCTATGGCTCTCTCCCATCTTCTCATGACCTCTTCTGCGATCAGAGGAACTTGTACTATGAAAGTCAGTTCGTGATTTATTCTCTCATCTAATCTACTAGAAATTCCGACAAGAAATAGATCGTTGGTTTCTTGAAGCTCTAAACCAACTTCTTCCCAAAGTTCGCTCTGGATATGTGTAAACGGCTTGTCCTCACTATAGACGCTACCGATAATCCCTATCTTTGCTTTATGGTCTACATTGGGGTCGCGGTCATGCATCACTATTTTGGAATCCAGGGTTACTACAACCGCATTAACACCCATGCCGGTCGGGAGTTGGCTTTCATCCCAGCCAAACTTTTCGATAAATTCCTTGCGGCAGATATCATAAACCGAATACTTAAATAGACCGACTGCAAGATAAAGAGCATCCCCTGATAACTTTGAATATTCCAGCGACAAATGCATGGCAGGGCCATCAAATAGATTGGGGTTTTTAGCTTTTCTTTCAAGGAACCTTGAAGTTGCAAAATTAATCATCTCTTGCGAGACTTTGGGCTCAAACATTTCATCCCCATCACAATCGACAGCGTATCTAGTCCATTTCCCTTCGGATACTATCCTTACTCGCTCGGCAACCAAATTCATCAGGTCGTGCATTTTGCCCTCCTTCTCAGTAACTATTCCTTATAGATTTTTTAGGCGGCTGTTTCATATCCTATCCTGCCCTACGACGTTGCGATAACCATGATAACATTCTTTGCAACCATGCCGAGTGCTGGATGAAAGCCATCATTGAAAATTAGCTCGGTCGGATAAACCCATTCGAGAGTTTCGTACTCTTCATTATGTTGAATCGAACTCACTTCCTCGTCAGTTACGCGCACAAGCATCGTGATTGATACTTGGTGTAATCCATTTTCGCAAGGTGGCTCGGCTCGCCTTGCCCAAGCAACGGAATAGGTGCAGAGATACTTAAATCGCGAAGGTTCGATACTGATTCCAAGCTCTCGCTCGACATTCACTGCTGCCGCCTGCTCAAAGCTTTCTCCCGGTCGCATACGTCCCCCAATAATCCACCAGTCACGATTCGGCTCCACCGCGCGCTTTCCTATTAACATCTCGCCTTTTGAGTTCATCAACACAGCATCTACACAGGCCATTACAATACTATCCAGGACTTGACTATATGTTTCGTCGGGAAGAAATTTTGCGTGCGATTTAAAACCTTCTTGCTCAAAATACCGACCGTTAACTACCATTGCGTCCTCCAATCTATTTTATTTTCGACCATTCCTGTCCCCACATATGCCGACCAGCCAGGACTAATGCAGAAAAACAGCTTGAAACCATCTTGCGCTTGCTGTCTTTTCCATTTTCCAATAGGTAGTGGCGCAGTGCATCCGACTCGCACACCAAGAAGAGAATCTGTCCCTCCCAGCTATCCGGAGCGTGTTTTGCCCTTTCCAAAACTTCTTCGGAATTAAGCAGTGTATCAGCAAAAAAAGTGAGGACGAGAATAGTTCGATCCTCAAATCTTGTTGACATGCCAAGCAGACGGATATTCAAAAGTTCTTCGCGATGGAGTCCTACCTCTTCTGAAATCTCTTTGTAGATTGCCATAAACGGCGTATCGCCGCTGTACACTCCGCCCGGAACGTCAATCCTTTCGGGAAAGTCAACATGACCGCTCGCCTTCATCATCACAACTTTTTTATCGGGGGTTACTATAACAACATTTACAGCCATCCCAATCGGCAAGTCCAAGACTGTGCATTCAAGCATATTCGCGACTTCCGGAGTAGCTATGCAATACTGCGAATATTTTATCGGACCCATCGCAAGATACGCCTCTTTCTTCGTAATGCAGGAATGCTCCCTGCAAAGATGCATGACATCATTATCGCTAAGAGCGCGAAGGCCACGGATTGCTCTTTCCTTCTGCCTTAAATTGTAGCGCTCTGCTGCAATCTGTTTCAACTCCCGCGATATATATGGCGAGTGGGTTTTGTTCACTGAAATTCTCACCATATCCTCGGTCCACGGACCTTCGTATAGAATACTCACCCTTCCTTGCACCAAATCTATCAAGTCCACTTGGACACCTCCTGTCAAAAAACTATAACTAATCTTACATAACTATATTGTTAAGTCAACTATTTTACGCTCGCCCCCTCCTGATACCAATTGAGTTCCGCTTTGTTTATCACATAGATCATGTCCCACGATCGGCCGCTCGCGTTAAACTCCTCCGCCGAAATATCCAGCCAGTGACGGGTGCCGTCGCCGTTGATTTCGTAGACTTTGAAGTCTCCTTCGGCGCGCACCAGCCAAGCGTCCTTATAGAGCGCGACTGTATCTTGCGGCAGAACATTAACAACCTCAAATCCTAAATGGCCATAAAAATTAAAAATCTCGGCCGACTGGAGCCAACGCTTGTAACCATCTTTGATAATATAGACTTTGTAATCCCCTTCCGCGCGAATTAAACTGCCATCCGCTAAATTCGGCAAGGAAGTACTTACGGCCGGAACCTCGAGGAGATTCGGGGCCGCAGGCGTAAAATAGGTTTGCCGTGTCGCATCGTCTATCGTTGAAGCATTAAAAGTGTAAGTTGTTGATAACGCGTTGCCGTTGGTGCCGACTTTCTGTGTCTGATTGTAGGGGATTATCACGATTTTCGGTACGCTAAATCCAAAATTTTCCACAAAGAGAGTCCCGGATTCGCGCTCGTCGATCGGTATTTCACCCACTTCCATAACTTTGCCGCCGCTGTCGTACACCACGTAAGGAATCCTAAACTTGCTCGCCTCTGCCGCGAAAAACTGTAGCATAAAAATATGCTCCTGCGGTTTTTCTGCATTGAGTTGTTTTTCCAGTTTCAGCCAATCGGCCTTCCAGTCTTTCGTCTGCGACTGCGACGTTATTTTCTCTCCGCTGCCTTCAATAATATTGAATTGAATATGAAAGTTACTAAAATCTAAATTTGGATTTTTATAACAAAGCTTTGGCCCGACTTGACAATCATTTACTAACGCGGCCAGCGTCCAATTCTTAAATACCTCGCTAAAATCTTCGCTAAACCCAAACGCGCGCAAAGCTTCATTAAAACTTTCAATGCCGACTTTGTTATTCGCGGTCATTGCCGCAAGCACTGATCGCCCATAATAGTCCAGAATATACTGACCTAAAAGATTGATTGTTGAATAATCTTTAGATTTATTCTCCCACTCCAAAACAGCGTCGCTTGGCGACTTCAAAAAATTTTTAACGCGGGCCTCAAGATTGCTTCCGCCATAAACCTGCGGATTATCGTAGCCAAGAATTGTTGAAGCAATTTCCGAACGCAGCTCATTCAGCCAAACTTCTTCCTGAACATTATACTGAACAAACTTTTGGTTAAAGGTGATTAGATGCTGAAATTCATGCGCCAGAAACGATTTTGCCCTACTGTTTCCAAGATAAGCGGCGTTAAGATAGACCATCTCGCGTCCGTTTGAACCAATAATTTTATCTTGCGCCAAACCGTCCTGTTCGCGCATATATCCGCCGGCCTCCTCAATCATTTCAAGAACCAGAATTGTAATCTTTGGATCGCCATCAACGCCCGGCGTATTTTCGCTCCCAAAAAGAGCGCGCAGACGCGGGTAAATAACTTCGTCAAATTCATTGGAGAGTATTTTTATATTTGCTGTTAAATTATCCTTAGCTCCGCCGCTTAAACTATTCCAGTAATCATCGGCAACAAACCATCTTGAATTTGTCCCCGCGTGGTGCTCCGAAGCACTAATGCCAGATCTTCCGCTTATATCGTATGAAGAATCGATATTAAACGACACGCTTTGCGCCAAGGCAGTTTGCGTAAAAACAAAAATTCCGATCATGACGGGAATTAAAAATTTTTTCATTTAAGTTCTTTCAAAAAATCCTCAACATTTTCGCTTAGAGATGGTTTGAGCTCCTTTGCCTTGACTGCCTCGGCGCGCGCCTCTTCCTTGTATCCGCCCTTTTTCAGAAGATCCGCAAGCTTAAAATGAACATCTCCTTCCTTTTTTCCAACTTCACTTTCCGCAACTTCGCGAAGCCAGATAATCGCCTTTTCATAATCTCCCGTTTCATCATACGCACGCACGATACTCGTTATCGTTTTTACATAAGAAAGAATGTTTCCTTCGTTAATTACGAATTCATACACATTTTTTGCCGCCTCATAATCTCCGATTCTTCCATAAGCATCGGCTAGATTGAGTTGCGCCTTGTCGTAATGCGGTTCTAACTCGACCGCTTTTTTCAGCATCGCCACCCCTTTTTCACTCTCGCCCCGCATTAAATAAACTTGCCCGAGAGATGTATAACCCTGCTGATTTGTAGGCGACAAATCTATGGCTTTTTTAAGAAAATTTTCTGCTTTCCCTAAACTGTTTTCATTATACTCTTTCGCCGCGGCATAATAATTTCCGGCAATAAGATGGTGCCTGAAGTCTATAGGATTTTTTGCCGCAATTTTTTCCATAATTTCTCCGACTTCCCCGACAAAACTCGCCGACAGATTAACTCCGCGGTTCAAATTACTCACCATATTATTCGTGAAAAATTCCGGCACCTGCCTATTGCCAAGAGGACTTACTGATAACTTTTTTTTGTAAATTTCCAATCGCTTTTCCGGAGGCATTGAATCGTGATTAATAGTAATTCCCCAATGCGCCGCTTGCAAAGACTGCAATCCCCATGAAAAAAGAAAATACACCCCAAAAAGTCCAACCGCAACAATGGTCACAGGGCTCGCAAGCTTTACTGCCCCTGCATGCGCTTGTTCGTTTTTCCCAATTTTCGCCAATCCCGTTGCCGCCGCCAACGTGAAGGCAAACATTATATAGGTGCTCGGCATATCAAAGACAAGAAGATTCTGAACAAGATAGCTGGTAAGTGCCGCAGCTAGAACTACTGGCAACATCCATTCCTTATTTTCTCGAAAAGCTTTGCGCAGTAGAATCCACAGAGCGCTAACTGGCATCATCAGAAATCCCGCCAGCCCAAAGATTCCCGAGTGCACTAGATGATCAAGAAAAGTATTATGGGTTCGATCATACCAAACCTCCCCGCCGCATCGGTTCAAGGGCATGCATGGATTAAAATACTTTGTGAAAACAACGTTAAAATTTTCCGGACCCCAGCCGAAAAACGGCCGTTCCTTAATTCCCTGCCAAGCGTTTTCCCAGACCACCTTTCGCGCGCCAATCGTACCTTTGTTTGAGAAGAAATAAGGCAGTTTGCTCGTAATCTTTTCATTCTGGCTAAAAGTCCCGTACCCGATAATTCCAGCCGCCGCAATGCCAATGCCAATGAGAACTATACATGCTGACTTGGCATAACGGAATTTCGCACCCCAAAAAAGCCACCCCAAAAAAACCATAAGGAATCCTCCGAACATTGAAACCATTGCTCCGTAGGCAGTGGATGCCAGCATGCTTAAAATAAGCAAGCCGAGTCCAAAACCATACAAAATTTTTCCCCAATTCATTTTTGACGTGTAGGTAAGCCATATTCCAAAAAAAACATTGAACAACAGATATGCCGCCATAAAACTTGAATTTCCTATGGTCGCGCCGTTTCTTGATTCAAACGGAAGAGTCGCGATGCCCAATCTTTCCAGTAAAAATATAAAAGAAACGACACACGATACGATGAATGAAACTGTCATTAATTTTTTCCAATCTGCCGCATTTTTAAAGGTTGAGGTAAGAACGAAGAAGAAAAGCGCTAGGTGAAACCAATTAACCGTTCCGGCCATTCTTTCAAAGGTACTCCAAAAACTGCGTTCTATATTGATGCCGGTAAATGACGTTATTACAGTTACGGTTATAAAAAAGCCAAATGCGATGGAGAGAGGGTTTAATTTTGGCCGAAATTCCTTGTTTGGTATGGCAAGAAGCAGCCAGGCAAAAAATATTACTTCGCTGAATATCCAAAAAAATACTGCTTTGGGAACAACGAATGGAAAAAAGAAAGAAGGATGAACGACAAGCGGCGCAAAAAGAGCGGCATACGCGCCCCAGCGGATAACTTCTATTAAAAACAAGCCCGACCCAGAAGCGCGTTGTCGCAAATTTTTTGCTAAAGCGCGTTCTTGGAAGGGTGTAGCGACCGAAGGTTCCTGCGCTCTCTTAAGTTTTTTGCGTTTTGATTTTCTTCCCATCTCGTAAGAGCTTTTCGTTTAGAGCATCAACGATTTTGTGCAGCTTCAAATCCAAACCCAGCTCTTTGCCAAGCTGAATGAAAGTCTTCATATCTTTCGGCAAGCAAGCGCCCGAGTAGCCGCGATAGCCATCAGTGAATATCCCAAAATGGCTGTCGTTAATACGCTTATCAATCGTAAAACCAAGCCGAACGTTGTCGTAATCTGCCCCAAGTTTTTGGCAAACGTCATAAATTTGATTGGCAAAAACAACGTTCTTCGCGTAATAATTATTGATAGAGTACTTGATAAGTTCGGCCTCAACTGCTGGAACTATCAGCGACTGCCCTCGCGGTAAAACCGGCATCAGTTCCTCGCAAATCTTCTTGGTTTTTTCACTTGTATAACCCAAGATCTGCTTATCCGGAAAACCATAATCTTCTTTAGCAAATTTTGCGGTTAAAAACTCTGGGTTAAAGATAATATCTAAATGGGGATATTTTTTTGCAAAATAGTCGGAGCCTCCCGGGGGTATAGTTGATTTTATAACCACAATGCGCCCCTTGGGGAATTTGTCTAAATTTTCCACCTGCGCGGATATATCCGCCCCCCTAAAAACAGTTTGCCCCTTTCTAACGGCTTTTTTTGCATAGGGCGTCGGAAGACAAACAAAAATGAGCGGCTGGGCCAAAACCTCCTCCAAAGTATGCGGCGTCTGAACGAATTTATCCCAAATCTTGCACTCCTTGAAATGATACATTATTGCGCCGCCGACATACCCTGCCCCAATGATGCCAAACTGTGATGGCTTAAACATAAGATAGTAATTGATTAATTCCTTCCTTTAGGATGACTTTTGGTTCCCAGCCCAGTATCTTTTTCGCTTTGCTTATATCCGCCAAAGTGTCTCGTATCTCTGCCAGTCTTTCCGGAATATACACGCGTTCTCCTCCGATAATATCCGCTATCTCAAGAACGCTACGGTTATTGCCTGCCCCGATATTTACAATTTCGCCTCCGCCGCGCGCTATTTGGGAAGCAAGCATATTTGCTTCTACAATGTCGCTGACGTGTGTGAAGTCTCTTGTCTGCTTGCCGTCGCCGACGATAGTCAGCGGCTTTCCCCCGGATTTAAGCTGTAAAAATTTTCCAATAACCGTGGCATATTCGCCTTGCATATCCATGCGGGGACCATAGACATTAAAATAGCGTAAAGATATCGTATCAAGTCCGTATAAATCTGTAAACTCTTTACATAATTCTTCGCCAATGTACTTGGAAAGCGCGTAGGGATTAAGCGGTCTTGCCGGCATATCCTCTGATAGAGGAAGTTTATCCTGTATGCCATATGCGGAAGATGATGCGCTGTATACAACCCTCTTCACGCCAGCGTCTCTTGCCGCCAAGAGAACATTAAGGGTTCCGGTAACGTTAGAGTTAAATGTCTCCGCGGGATTTTCGATAGAACGGGATATTCTTGGGATCGCGGCAACATGAAAAACAACATCTTTCCTTTGGAAAATATCTTTAATAGAATCTAAATCCGCGATATTAAATTCAAAAAACTCGGCATCGGAGCGGAGATTAGCGCGTTTTCCAGTGGAAAGATTATCGATTATGCTGACTTGGTGACCTTCCCCGATAAGCCGCTCCGCCAAATTACTCCCGATAAAACCGGCTCCGCCGGTAACTAAAACGTGCATAAATTTACTCTAGCATGGCTTTACAACACCAGCAATGTCCTGCACAATAAAGCCGTAAACAAAACAATATGACAACTATTCTTAAGGTAAAAGAAGCGATCCTGCTCATAGGTGATATGATTCTCCTTTTTTCTTCCCTGCCCATAACCCTTGCGATTGCGTTCCTCAATGATTTTAGCTTAGAACTAGTCTACGATCACCTTCCTCCATTTACGTTAATTTATTTTTTTCTTGTTGTTCTTTATTATATCGCCGGGCTGTATGAAACACGCTCTTTTCGACCGGCAACAGCAATACTTCCGAGCGTTCTTCTGATTCACGCCATTGGCGTTGTTTTCGGCACAACTATGTTTTACCTGCTAAACAACCCGGAAATTACTCCTAAAACAAACTTACTGCTTAATATGGCCATAGCGGCGCTTTTTTTCTGGATATGGCGAGTATTGTTTCAGCGATATGTGGCCGGACGATTTAAGATAAATGTTGCGATAGCGGGGCTGAATGAACACGCCAAAGAACTCGCCGATTTTATATCTGCGAAACCGCATATGGGATACCGCCTTGCCGCCTTCATCAGCACAGCGCCCCTATTCGATAAGACAGCGGCGGTTTGCGGCGATACGACGGTTCTTTGGGCAGATAAAGATCTGATTAAAAATCTTATCGCTGCAAGGATTGACACGGTGATTACCGCCGAAAATCCGCACTTCAATCCGATTATAGCGCAGATGTTTTACGAGTCCTTGCCGTATAAAATAAGATTTCTTGATCTCGCTCAAAGCTACGAACTTTTAACCGCGCGCATTCCAATATCCTATATAAGTCAAACATGGTTTCTTGAGAATATTAATGAACAGCAAAAACGCGTTCACGATAATATTAAGAGAATATTAGATATTGCCGCCGCGTCTTTCATCTTGATCTCCACCTTGCCGCTTTGGCCGATTATCGCTTTCGCCATTAAGTTGGAAAGCGCGGGGCCGGTGCTGTATCTGCAAGAACGAGTGGGGCGCAACAAAAAACTTTTTCGTCTGATAAAATTCCGTTCGATGATCCATAAGGCCGAAGGAAACAAGCCGATCTGGGCACAAGAAAACGATCCGCGCGTAACGCGCGTCGGCGCATTTCTGCGCAGGATTCATTTAGACGAACTGCCCCAAATGATCAATATCCTCAAGGGCGATCTTTCTTTAGTTGGCCCGAGACCCGAGAGAACTGAATTCGTGCGCGAGCTTGAAGCGCAAATTCCCCACTATCATATCCGCCACATCATAAAACCCGGCTTCACCGGCTGGGCGCAGGTCAATTTTAGATATGCGCGCACGCCCATGGATACGTATGAGAAATTTCAATACGACTTGTACTATCTTAAAAATCGATCGGCGCTTCTAGATGTCACGATACTCCTCAAAACCATCAACCTATTTTTTAAAAAAACTCAATGAAGCAGAGTGCAGGATTTAAATATAGTAATAAAACTTATAGATATTTATGCTGGAAATAAAGATGATCAAAGCAACAGTCGCGATTTCAAAAACCGGTTTTAAAACATTATTTCTTCCTGCCAAACGCCCAGACGCCCACTCAATGCCAAGAATCGCCGCCGGATAAACTGCTGGGAACAGCAAGAAAGTATGACGATAAAGATGAAGGTTTATGAGAAAGGTGAAGGCGAAAACGGAAAATATTAGCGCGTAGATTATGCGCTTTTTGTTTTGATCGCTTAATTTTTCAACGCCAATTATAGCAAAGACAACGGGTATAAAAATAAATGAGTGAAACACCGCGCTTATAAAGCTTGGAAGCGCATCAACTAAAATCTTTATGGCTTGCTGAACGGGCATTGCAAGAATGCCAAAAATCCAAATGCCCATACGCCACTGCTGAATTTCGTTGACATAATACGGAATATCCCAAATCCGTGTAACCCAAATATACCAGAGGATTACTGGAATAGAGTAATAAGTTGCAAAAATTATTCCCTCCCTAAACCGCTTATAGCAAACGGCCGCGATAAGAATAAAGAGCGGCGTCGCGAAGAACATTTTTCCGAGCATAAAAACTCCCGCAAGCAGTGAAAATCCTGTAAGTTTCACAAGTGTCGGTTTGCGCACATATTGATATAATAGATACAATGAGAGTGTCAGCCCAAAAGTCGTGAGCATTTCCGCTCCCGGCTGGGTAAGATGTGTGTGAACGTACGGAGAAAAGATAAGCAGGATGGAAGAAAGAAATGCAATCTTGAAAGAGAATATTTTTTTAAGAAGGACAAAAAATAGCAAAACCGCGCCGTAGACAAAAATAAAATTGATGATAATTGCGAGCCCAAAGAAAACCCCGTAGGAAATTGAAATAAACGGACTGACTAAACGCGAGGACAACAGAACTAAGAAAGAATAGAGCGGCCTGTTTAGATATTGATGACCCTCAAGATATTCGCGCGAAAAGTCTCGGGCCACAATCAAGTATTCGCCGACATCCGAGTTAAGACGATACTTGGAAGAAATTAAGGGATAAAAAGTCTTCAGTAAAAAATTGTCGTGTCCTTCCGCCGAAAACTTTGGCAAGTAATCGGTTATAGGAAGCCAATTGCCATTGTCTCCCACTGATGGCACCGCGAAGCTGTAGATTAACTGAAAAAACAAAAGCAACAAAAAAAACAAGGCTAATATCGGCCGTCTCGTGAACGTGTTTTGAAAATTCGGGAACATAGACAATTTTATGCTTTGGGGGATAACAAATATATACCCATAACAATAGTTACGATGCCGGCAATCTGAAAGAATGAGAGCTGTTCGTGAAACAACAGCCACGATGCCGCCGCAATCATGGAGAAATTAATACTGATGAGTATTGGATAAGCAATATGCAGCGGAATCTTCGACAATAGTATAATCCACAGAAGAAAACTTATCCCGAATAAAATCATTCCTCCCATCAGCCAAACATTTTGCAAAATTTTTGGCACAAGACGGACTAGCTCAGAAAAAGAAAATTGAAGCTCGCCCATTGATAAAACTCCTTTCTTGAGGAGAAGCTGTGCGCTAACAGTTATCATAGAGGCGATTAGTATTGGAACTATAGTCGAAAACATTTTGTGATTAAAATTTTTTGCCGATAAAAATTTCGCGGATAAGAAGCTTCAGAATTTTTAAGCCCACGGGTACTGCTTTTGCTCCGCTTTCGCCGCCGATTCTCTGCCCTTCAATCGTTGGTATTTCCTTAATCCTATACCCCTTTTTGAGAGCTCTGATAGACATTTGATACTCTATCGCATACCCGGAAGCATCAACATGCAGATCCATAAATTTATCGCGCCGCATTGCCCGAAACCCATTGATAGAATCGCTTATATTTCCGCCAAAAAACAAGTTGGCTAAAAAGGTAAAGGCCTTATTGGCCCATAGCCGCAACGGGAGCAACTTGCCGCTCTCTTCGTTCAGCGCGCCGGGCAAAAAACGCGAGGCGATCGCCATATCATACCCTTGCTTGATTAAATCCGCCAAGAGCGGAATATCGCGAGGATTTTCGTTGCCATCCGGACTAAAAAATATAAGGACATCGCCTTGCGCTTTTTCTACCGCGAGGCGAAATGCCTCTCCTCTTCCAGGAATTTCTTGATCTATAACTTTCACGCCCCTACTTTGCAAAAATTCTCGCGTCCCATCTTTCGATTTGTAATCCACGACAATAGTTTCGTCAATCTTATCAAAAGGAATTCTATCAAAAAGCGCCTTCATCCCTTCTATCTCATTACGCGTTAGAATAACGAGTGTTGTTTTCATAAAATTCAATAGTTTTCCTCAATCCTCTTTCAAAGTCAGTTTTCGCGTAAAAACCAAACTCGCGCGCGGCCTTGCTTACATCAAGCTTACGGCGCATTTGACCGTCTGGCTTTGAGGCGTCCCATCTAATTTCTCCCTTATAATCAGCCAAGCGGCAAATAGTTTCCGCTAAATCTTTTATTGAAATCTCCATGCCCGAGCCGATATTTACCGGTTCTGGTTTGTCATATTTTTCAGCCGCAAGGACAATTGCCTCTGCCGCATCTTCAACGTATAAGAATTCTCGCGTAGCCTTTCCAGTGCCCCACGCCCCAATATATGGCTTATTTTCATGTTTGGTTTCAACAACCTTCCTTATTAAAGCCGCGATGACGTGAGAGTGATCGAGGCTAAAATTATCGCCAGGCCCATATAGATTTATCATGAGAAGATGTACCGCATTAAAACCATATTGCGCGGCATAGGCCTGCGACTGCACCAGCATAAACTTTTTTGCCAGGCCATACGCGCCGTTTGACTCTTCGGGGTAACCGTCCCATAGCTCTTCTTCGCGAAAAGGAACAGCGGCAAATTTAGGATACTCGCACACGCTGCCGATGCCCACAAATTTTTTAACGCCGTTTTTGTATGCCGCGTCTATAAGATTGAGCGCCATTGCCGCGTTGTCGTAAAATAAACTGGCAGGATTTTCTTTGTTAAATTTTATTCCACCAACCCGTCCGGCCAGATGAATCACAAGGTCTTTACCATGCGTCACCTCCACGCACACTCCTTTTTCTCGCAAGTCATGCACATCACTGCGCGGAATAAAAATATTTTCTTCATGCGCGCCTTTTCTTATCAATTCTCTCTTCACAAAACTTCCCACAAATCCCGCGCCGCCGGTTAATAATATTTTTACGTTTGAAACTAGCATAGCGGTTTTTATCATAATTTTTTTCCGTGTTGCACGCAAGCATTGACAGTTGAATAAATAGTAGATAAGCTAAACCTACTCATGCAAAACATTATTCAGGGAGCGCATTTTATCGAAAACGGCTTCAAATCCCACGCAAAATTTATAGACGATGCTTCTTACGGAATGATCTTAGACAATATCGTCTTTGCTTGTGTGGATATTGTGCTTTTGAATGAAGCGCGAGAAATGTTATTGGGGAAGAGAGTCGCGTTACCCTACCCCGATTGGTGGATTATTGGCGGACGCATGCTTCCTGGTGAAAATTTTGAAGAATCGGCCGCACGCCTTCTCAAACGCGAGCTTGATTTAACTATGCCTACCGCGCGCTTTCAATATTTATGCGCATATTCGCTTGTCTGGGCAAAACGCGCCCAACCCCCGAAAAAAAATGGTTCGCACAACATAGCCATTACCATGATTGCTAAAATTAGCGACGAAGAAAAAGAGGGTATAGAGATTAAGCCCAAAGAATATCGATCACTGCGATGGGTAAATCTTGATGAAATAACCAATGGGAATTTCCATCCAGCGCTTATAATGCTCGCCAAAAACACAAAAGCATTATTAACCAATCTTTAATCATTTGATGTTAGACAGTTGCCCATTTGCGTCGGCACCTGTCTCGCATTAAATGTACTGCGAGAAATAGTTCTTTAGGGAGGTACTACGCGTGAGTAACTTAGCTGTGCTTGCAACGACTACTCTTTATAACAACCCGAACGATGTAAGAGCAAAACTAGCTGTTCAAACTATCCAAGGGGCAGGTAGGGAAAATTTAAAAATAGTGGTTATCGATGCGTCCACGGTTCCGGTTAAAAAAACCTTACGGGAAAATGGTGCGCTCTTATTTGATCAGGTGCAACCTGGCATGGGACCTGGCAGACGCGAAGCAATAAAAATGGCGGCGGAAATCGCAGGCGCAGATGGAATTGTGGTATGGCTCGAACCCGAAAAAGCGTCGCTTGTTCCACATATCAAAAAACTGACCGTGCCGATCATAGAAAATGAGGCTGATCTCGTCATTGCAGAGCGCGTGAGCATGGACTCTTATCCAGAAATGCAGCGATATGCGGAATTTTTAGGCAACCGCGGTTTCCATCTACTGACTGGAAGAAATCTCGATGTGTGGAGTGGCGTAAGAATCTTTCGCGCTGATTTTGCCTACTTCTTTGTAGAATACAAAGGAGAACACGGAGATCTCTGGGATTCTATTTTCATTCCGGTTCTCCGCATGATAAAAGACGGTAAGAGAGTAGTTGGGGTAAAGGTAGATTACGTTCATCCAAGCGAGCAGACCGCCACGGAAGATAATTTCCAGATGTATAAAAAACGGATTACCCAGCTTACCACTCTTGTGAATGCCCTAGAAAAAGAAGCAATAAAATTAGAACTATATCACGAACCAAAATAGGGGCTTTGCTCCTATTTTTATTATTCACAACTTAAATTATGTTTCTTAGAACCTCGGCAATCCGCGCGAGCTCCCTGCCATTTAAATTCTGATGACAAGGTAAATACAATCCGCGGCGGCCGATATCTTCGGCGACTGGATAACTGCCGATTTTTTCCCCTAAAAATCTGTAAGCGCCGCTCTGGGTGGGAATGGAGTAAAAAATTTGCCGAGCTTCAATACCAAATTTTTTAGGAAGTTCTTTCAGCAAATTATCACGTAGTTTTTGCGACTTCACCAGAAATGGGAAGCCGTGCGGCACAATATACTCATCCTTTGCATCCAAAAATAAATCTCGGCCAACTGATTCATTTAGTCTTGCTAAATTAGCATGCCGTCTTTTGATATGCTCGCCAAGCTCATCTATAACTCCAAGCCCAATAATCGCTTCCAGCGCATTCATCTTCGCGGAATACCCGATATACGGAAAAATAAAGTGCTCGCCCGGATTACTGCCCTTTCTGCCGTGATTGCGCAAAGAACGAGCAAGCTCCGCAAGTTGTCTATTATTTGTCGCAATAGCTCCGCCTTCGCCAGTCGTTATGGAGTGCGAGACAAAAAATGAAAAGCACCCCATATCGCCGATCGCTCCGCATAACTTATTTTTGTATTTAGATCCAAGCGCTTCACAGGCATCTTCGACCACATATAGATCGTACTTTTTCGCTAGTTCTAAAATCTTAGACATATTCGCCGGTTTACCCAAAAGATCCGCAGGCATTATGGCAAGGGTATTTTTGTTTATCTTCTTCTCAATTTGCGCAACATCAATCTGATAGTCATAGCCAATATCAATAAAAACCGGTTTTAAGTGATTATAATAAACTGCGTTAATTTGCGCGATAAACGTAAGCGCTGGAACAATAACTTCGTTGCGCTTTTCCCCATCCTTATACTTTGCAACCGCTAAGGCAACAGTATCGGCGAGCGTGCCATTGGCAGTCGCAATAACATACTTTACACCTAAAAATTTTGCGAGTTTCTGCTCAAAGTCCTGGATATAATGACCCTGTCCGATAATGCCTTTCTTTAGGGCTTCATCGAGAAGAGTTTTTGTTTTTTTTGAAATATTAACTGTTCCTAGAGTAATCATAAATTTGTTTTGAGTCTGCATCGATCATCAGATGAACAATTTCCTTAAATTTTACCTTTGCCTCCCAGCCCAATAGCTCTTTTGCCTTTGAAGCATCGCCGACCAAGCATTCCACCTCGGCGGGCCTGAAATAACGCGGATCAATCTCAATGTATCTGCGCCAATCTCCGAGACCCGCATAACTAAATGCTTCCGCCAAAAATTCCCGCACCGAATGAGTTTCGCCGGTAGCAATAACATAGTCATCGGGTTTGTCCTGCTGTAGCATAAGGTGCATCGCGCGAACATATTCCGGAGCATATCCCCAATCGCGTTTGGCGTCAAGATTTCCAAGATAAATTTTTTGATCAAACCCAGCTTTAATTCGCGCAATGCCGCGTGTTATCTTGCGCGTAACAAAGGTTGCTCCGCGACGCTCTGATTCATGATTGAATAATATGCCATTACAACCAAAGATGCCGTAACCCTCACGATAATTACGCGTGATATTATAACTAAAAACTTTTGCCGCGGCATAAGGACTGCGCGGATGAAAAGGCGTATATTCATTTTGGGGCGGAGGGGATGCGCCGAACATTTCAGAACTTGCCGCGTTGTAAAATTTTATGGGAAATCGGCAATTCTTTATTGCTTCCAAAATCCGCAACGTTCCCAGCGCAATCACATTTGCGGTGTATTCCGGTATGTCAAAGCTCACCCGCACGTGCGATTGCGCTCCCAAATGATATATCTCCTCGGGTTTAATTTCGTATATAAGTTTCGCAATATTTCCCGAATCCATCAGATCTCCGTAATGTAAAAAAAGTTTCACTCCGCTTGAATGTATATCCCGAAAGAGATGATTGATCCTTCCAGTGTTAAAATCGCTGGAACGGCGGATGATGCCGTGAACTTCGTATCCCTCGCCTAACAAAAATTCAGCAAGATACGAACCGTCTTGGCCGGTAATACCGGTAATCAATGCTTTTTTCATAACTGATTGCGAATGTTATAAAGTTGGAAAAAATTCGAATCTTTATCTTTCAGCAATTCCTGCGGGGGTCCTTCTTCGCAGTTTCTGCCGTTTTCAAGAAAAATAATCTTGTCGCAGTTTAAAAGCGTTGTTAGACGGTGCGCAATCACGAAAATCGTCACTCTGCCCTTCAGCCCCTCAATGGCCCGCTGAATCATAAGCTCGGATTCATTATCAAGGGCGCTTGTCGCTTCGTCAAGAATCAGGATTGAGGGATGCCGCGCCAGGACTCTTGCCAGGACCAGTCTCTGCTTTTCTCCCCCGGAGAGCAAAACGCCCCTCTCCCCTACCGCAGTTTTGAATTGATTTGCTTTGCTTTGAATAAAATCAAAAATATAGGCCATCTTAGCAGAATCACAAACAACCTCATCACTGATTGATTCGTCATAAAATCTGATATTATTCTCAAATGTGTCGTTGAGGACGAATATATCCTGTGAAACATAGCCAATATTATTGCGCCATTCTTTTATATTTATTGCGGAAATATCCGTCCCATCAATTAAGATTTTTCCGCGCGTGGGTTGCATTAAACGCAGAAATAAATCCACAATAGTTGTCTTGCCCGCTCCCGATTTACCGACGATTCCCAACATTTCTCCCTTCTTAACCACGAAATTTAGGTTCGACAAAACATTTTTGGAACTCTCGTAAGTAAAATCTAAATTTTTAAACTCCAGGCATTTCTTAAATTCAAATCTATTAGTCCCCCCATCGCTTTCCCGATTTTTTGCCACTTCTTCCTGAAATTCAATAACGCGTTCAACGTATGGAATTCTCTCGTTCGCCTTGTAGAGCAGCATTTGAACATTGCGAATATCACCAAAGATTCGGTGGATGAGGTACATTGTGGCCGCAAAAACTCCGATCTGAAAATTATCAGTAACATACAGAAAGGTAAATATGCTCACAATAAAAAGAATACTTATTGGCTCCATAATAACCGCTGGCGCAACCCCCAAAACCGCTACCTTGACATCGAGATTGCGTATCTCCTCAAAATAATCATCGGCCTTGCTGGATATAACCTCTTCAACCGAACTCGTCTTTACTGTTTTTATTCCTATGATTTTTTCTCCGACATGATGATTCATCTCGCTATAAAGTTTTGCCATATGACGCGCTATCATTTTTGTCTTATAGAGAAGAGGTTTTAAAACTAAAAATATCAGTCCGCCCAGAGTTAGTGATATTAAAGTTATGGTGCCAGATATGCTCAAGGCGATTGCCACATATATTGCCAAACTAGCGAGATTCATCATCGCGCCGCTCACAATTGAAAAAAGGTTTCTCGCTATACTTATGTCTCTTAGTATAATCGTCTCTAGATACCCAACTTTTTGCCGCATTAAAAAAAACCAGTCCGCGGAAAAAACTCCGCGCAACAAATCGCTACGGGTTTGATATTCATAATCAGCAGTTACTCTAGCTGAAAAATAGTTGAACAACCAAAGCGCAAGGGCTTTGAAAATAAACGCCAGTATGATAATTGCAAGCAGAAACTTAAATGCAAACCCAACGTTAAACAAATCTAACGCATTTCCGATAATTCGCGAACCAATATCATCGGATGTCCCTTGCCCCGCCAAACGGGAAAAAAGCGGAATAAGCGCTGTTACACCAAGACTTTCCGTGAAGGCGCTTACCACTCCAAGCAACGTTAAAACAGTAAGCTGAAGTTTGTATCGCCCGAAAGCTTTTCTAAATAGATCTACCTTACTCCCGTAATTCATCTTATTCTTGTATACCATATTGACTCTTGCCCGCAAATGATAGATATTAAGATATGATTTCATTAAAAGAAAAACTACACAAAAATGAACTGACTATCGGCTCCTGGATTACGCTTGGCCATCCGGCCATTGCCGAAATCATGGCAAGCGCCGGCTTTGACTGGCTGACCATTGATATGGAGCATAGCGCCATAGATTTGGACGAAGCGCAGGAACTGATGCAGGTCATTGAACTCTCCGGATGCACCCCATTGGTGCGCGTTGGCGATAATAGTCCTTATTTAATCAAAAGAGTGATGGATGCCGGCGCGGGCGGCGTGATTGTGCCGATGGTGAATAGCCGTGCCGACGCTATCAAGGCGGTGGAAGCCGTCAAATACCCGCCGACCGGCAAACGCGGAGTTGGTCTTGGCCGCGCGCAGGGTTATGGACTAACTTTTGAAAAATACAAAAAATGGGTTGTAGAAGAAAGCGTTGTTATCGCTCAAATAGAACATATTCAAGCCGTGAAAAATCTTCGGGAGATCCTAGCGGTCAAAGGAATAGACGGATTTATTGTCGGTCCCTATGACCTCTCTGGTTCACTCGGCATTCCCGGTCAATTTGATAACGTCAAAGTAAAAACGGCCCTTGCGCAAATTTTGAAAATCTCCAAAAAGATGAAGAAAACGGCCGGCTTTCATGTAGTTGATCCGAATCCCGACGATTTTAAGGCCAAATTTGACGCCGGATACAGATTTTTAGCATTTGGTTTGGACACTTTATTTTTAGGGAAAAACTGCGCCAAACTAATGCAGGAGATAAAAACTTATGAAAAAAAATAAACTTAAGATTATCGGCATCATCCCCGCCCGCATGGCTTCAACTAGATTCCCCGGCAAGCCGCTCGCCAAAATTCACGGCGTCCCCATGGTGGGACATGTCTATTTTCGCTGTAAAATGTCCGCGGCTCTTGACGAAGTCTATATCGCAACATGCGACCAAGAAATCATGGACTACGCGGCTTCAATTGGCGCCCAAGCCGTCATGACCAAAGATACGCATCAGCGCGCCTCGGATAGAAGCGCCGAAGCAATGCTGAAGATTGAGCGCGCAGAAAAACAAAAGCCAAGTATAGTAGTCATGATTCAAGGGGATGAGCCAATGGTGCATCCTAGAATGATAGATGCCTCGGTCAAACCATTACTTAAAGATTCCTCGATTTTAGTAAGCAACCTCACCGCGCCAATTACAACGCGTGAAGAACATGAAGATCCCAACTGCATCAAAGTCGTCCTGGACAAAAACAATTTTGCTGTGTACATGTCCCGCGAAGCAATCCCCACGCGCAAAAAAGGCGCTACTGACTTCCCGATGTGGAAACAGGTCTGTATTATTCCCTTTAAGCGCGATTTTTTGCTTAAATTTAATCGCCTGAAGCCGACTCCCCTTGAAATTGCCGAATCAATAGATATGCTGCGCGTTTTGGAACATGGCTATAAGGTTAAAATGGCACCAACGCCGTTTCAGACCCATAGCGTAGATACACCGGAAGATTTAGACCTTGTAGAAAAATTGATGGCCAATGACGCTCTAAGAAAAAGATACATCTTGAATTGATGAAAGAAAATGAAATAAGAAAAAAAGAAGCATTTGATGAATATCTACGCCTCTCAAGAAAAGATGCTGAGCGGCTTATCTTAAAGCACAAACAGGGCTTTGCAGAAATTCCCTGTATCGCCTGTCATAGCAAAAAGTATAAGCGTCAGTTCAAAAAATTGGGATTCTGGTATGTCTTATGCGCAGAATGTGAAACCCTCTTTGCCAACCCGCGTCCCAGCCTTAAAAACCTAAATCAAATATATATTGACTCCCCTTCTACAAAATTTTGGGTAAATGAATTTTTCAAGCCAGTAGCTGAAACGCGGCGAAAAAAAATTTTTACCCCGCGGGCTCAATATGTTAAAGATACTTTCCCCCAATATCAGAAAATGACAATTGGAGATATCGGAGCAGGGTTTGGGATATTCCTGAAGGAACTCGGGAAACTTTGGCCAAATGCCAAATTAATAGCCATAGATCCATCTATGGAAATGGCCGAAATATGCCGCCAAAAAAATCTGGAAACCATTCAAACATCACTTGAGGAAATGCCGCAAAAATGGAATAATCAATTTGACCTGCTCTGCATGTTTGAACTACTGGAGCACCTTCAGAATCCACGGTACTTTCTCGGAGAGGTGCATAAACGTCTCAAGACGGGTGGCTGCCTTTTTATCACGGCGCCAAATGGCCAAGGGTTTGACATTCAAATCTTATGGGAAAAGTCAAAAAATATTTTCCCGCCGCATCACTTGAATCTTTTTAATCCGCACTCTATAAAATTACTTCTTGAATCGAACGGTTTTAGAGTTATAGAATCGGCAACTCCTGGTAAGATAGACTTAGATATCGTTGAGGGAATGTATCGGAAGGATAATGTCGATATCGGACGTCTTTGGAAATCAATCCTGAATAAAGCAAGTGCCCGCGAGAAAGCGCGCCTGCAGCGGTGGATTGCCGAATGCGGATTTAGTTCACATATGCGCATCGTCGCGCAAAAAATATGATATGAATATCTTTATCTCAACAACCAGTTTTGGAGAATTTGATACGAGCCCGCTTGATGCGTTAAAGCGCGCTAATTTGACGCCTCGATTAAATCCCCTGCACCGCAAACTTGCTTCAAGCGAATTGATTGAGTATGCCAGCGATGCTATTGGCATAATTGCCGGAACCGAAATTTTGAATCGCGAAACCCTTGAGCAGTTGAAGCGGCTGCGCGTGATCTCGCGTTGCGGCGCTGGAGTTGATAATGTGGATATGCAAGCGGCCGAACAGCTTGGAATAAAAGTTTATAATACCCCATGGGGACCAACAAGAGCAGTGGCCGAACTAACTATTGGCTTGATCCTGGACTGCCTAAGAGGCGTATCGCAAAGCGATAGATCCATACGAGCAGGCAAATGGGAAAAATCCATGGGCTGGCTCCTTGAGGGGAAGACTGTCGGCATTATTGGATTTGGCAGAATTGGCAAAGAAGTGTACCGGATTCTTAAAGCATTTGGCGCTATAGTTATCGCCTATGATATCGCCCCTCCCCAAGATAGTTTGGGGGTAAGAATAACAAGCTTAGAAAACGTCATAGCTAGTTCAGATATTATCACCCTTCATGTTCCCGGTGATGCCGGATGTATTATGAACCGTTCATCAATCGCCCTTATGAAGCAAGGCGCCATTTTAATCAATGCCTCGCGCGCCGGATTAGTTGATGAAGACGCCTTATACGACGCGCTAAGTACCAAGAGACTTGCCAACGCGGCAATTGATACTCCTTCAGAAGAGCCCTATACCGGAAAGTTGACACAACTTGAAAACATCATCTTAACCCCCCATATCGGCTCTTATGCCAAAGAGGCGCGCATTTTAATGGAGAAACAGGCCGCGGAAAATTTATTACTGAACTTAAAATTAAAATTATGAAAAGTAAAACTACGCATTTATGAAAAAAGCGCTTATAACCGGCATCACCGGTCAGGACGGATCTTACTTGGCAGAATTTTTAATATCCAAAAACTATAAGGTATATGGCCTTGTAAGAAGGCACGCCATTGAAAATCTTGAAAACAGATTCTCCCGCATCAGTCCGATCCTTGACAAAGTTATTCTATGCGACGGTGACATTAACGAGTTTTCGACCCTAGCGAAATTAATTGCAAAAATTAAACCAGATGAGTGCTATCATCTAGCCGCGCAAAGTTTTGTAGACAGCTCGTTCGCGGATGAATTTTCCACATTCACGACGAATATTAGCGGCACGCATTACTTGCTTTCGGCGTTGCGTGAATTCAAAAAGGACTGCAAATTTTATTTTGCGGGATCGAGTGAAATGTTCGGATCTGCGGTGCGATCCCCGCAGGATGAAGGAACCGAGTTTAATCCCGTGTCTCCTTATGGAATTTCAAAAACCACCGGTTTTTATCTGACAAAGATGTATCGCGATTGTTACGGTCTTTTTGCTTGCGGAGGAATTGCGTTTAGTCATGAAAGTCCGCGCAGAGGAAGTGAATTCGTAACGCGCAAGATAACATATGGCGCGGCGCAGATTAAACTGGGCCTCGCAAAAAAACTAATCCTGGGGAATCTCGATGCCAGGCGCGATTGGGGATACGCCGGAGATTATGTGGAAGCAATGTGGCTCATGCTTCAGCAAAATACTCCAAGTGATTATATTATTGCCAGCGGCGAGACGCATTCGGTGAGAGAATTTGCAGAAGAAGTTTTTAAACATCTCGGACTAGATTTTACCAAATATGTCAGAACCGACAAAAAATTTTTCCGTGTTATTGATTCTCGCTCGTTGTGCGGCAACGCGTCTAAAGCACGGAAAATTTTGGGGTGGAAGCCAAAAGTAAAATTTAAGGAATTAGTGACAATGATGGCAGATGCAGATCTTGCGCGGCTAAGCGCAAGATAATATCATAGATGCATTAACATAATTACAAAAAAGTTATGGCAACCGCAAACGGTGTGAAAATCACAACTGCTTGCCGCTCATGCAGATCGAGGAAACTCGACCTTATTCTATCTTTAGGAGAGTTGCATATTTCAACTTTTCTTGAGAAAGATCAGCTCTCTATCGGAAAAGTGCCGCTCAAACTTATTCTGTGCCGAAATTGCAGTTTACTCCAGTTACGACATACTGTTTCCTCTGAAAAATTATACCGGCAATATTGGTATAGCTCCGGAGTTAATAATACGATGAGAAAGGAACTTGCGGACATCGCGCGAAGAGCAGTAAGCAAATGTGCGTTAAAACCAGGAGATTTTGTAATTGACATTGGAAGCAACGACAGCACTTTGTTGCGTTCTTATCCAGTGAAAGATGTGAAACTTGTCGGCTTTGAACCGTCGTACAACTTAGTTGCCGATGCCCAAGGCCAAGGCCTGACAATTATAAACAATTTTTTCAACTCCAACGACTGGAGAAAACGCTTTGGCGACGCAAAAGCGAAAATAATTACTGCGATCGCCATGTTTTACGACTTAGATAATCCAGATGCTTTTGTCGCAGATATTGTCAAAGTTTTAGATCCAAACGGCATATTCGTTATTCAGATGAGCTACTTGTCTTCAATGCTTTCCCAAAACGCGTATGACAACACGTGCCATGAGCACCTTTGCTATTATTCTCTAAGTTCACTTGAGACGATATTAAAAAGACATGGCCTGGAAGTATTCGATGTTGTGTTAAACGATACAAACGGAGGAAGTTTTAGGGTGTATATTCACCATCAAGGCGATTCGCGCAAGATAGCGAGGCGCGTTCAGGAATTGCGTGATTCCGAGAAAAAGCTAAACCTGCATCGGAAAAAAATATATGATGATTTTACCGCGCGAGTGTTTGCTTTAAGAGAGAAACTCTACAGCTTTGTCGCAAGTAAGGTGCGCAAGGGCAAGAAGGTTTACGTATATGGAGCTTCAACGAAAGGAAATACACTATTGCAATTTTGCAAGCTGGACTCCCGGTTGGTAAAAGCGGCGGCAGATCGCAATCCATCCAAGTGGGGAAAGAAAACGGTTTCAACTCTCATTCCCATAATTTCTGAAGAGCAGGCCCGCCAAGAGAAACCGGATTACTTTTTAGTTCTGCCCTGGCACTTTTTGAAGGAGTTTGTTCAGAGAGAAAAGAAATACCTTAACTCCGGGGGGAAATTTATCGTTCCCCTGCCGCGCTTTAGAGTTATCGGAAAAAAAGAAGCGCGTGTACTCATGAAATGAGTTTGCAACATATGGCAAGAATTCTTACTGTGAGCACCCCATTCCCATTCCCAATCAACGGCGCAAGTGCTTCAGATCGCGCGCATGGAATTTTGCAGTTTTTACGCCTAGGTTTTAAGGTTAAACTGATTACACAAATTGCAAAGAACGAGCAGCTGAAAGAATTACTTAAGAGATCAGACGAACTTGGAATTGAAATAGTGCCGCTCGTTGATCGTACAGGAACATCGAGGTCATTTGCAAAGCGCATGACCCATCTTGCGCTTCGCCTACTCAAAAATCCTCTGCTGATCGACGGCGCGGCAAGCGAGTTTGACAACCCTGAAATAAAAAAGGCGCTTCATACACAAATGGAGCACTGGAGGCCTGATATTGTATGGTTTGAACGTTCGTATACATGGCCGTTATACAAAATTGTCAAACGCTATAACGTGCCTATTGCCACACGTTCACACAATTTTGAACCTGTGGATTTCTTGGAAGATCATGAAACAAAACCGTGGGACTATCTTCGGATTTTTGCGCGACTCTTAAGTGAAATTCAGACTGTTCGGGGAAGCGATGTCATTTTTCCTATCACAGAAAGGGAAGTTCAGTTGTATAAAAGAATCGGCGCAAAAAATATCGCGGCGCTTCCCCTGCGCGGGTTGCCGTATTTCCTTCAGCAAACATCGCCAATAAAAACGAGCGGCGAAAAACGCGCGCTAAATGTCTTTTTTATGGGATCCACGTATAAGGTGCGCCGCAACAAGAAAGCGCTTCGTTTTGTTCTGGAAGATGCTATTCCGCGAGTCCAGAGTTTGGATTCCGAATCTTTTCAATTCCACATTTTTGGCGAAAAATTTCCTCATGAATATAAGCCGTTCCTTGCAAAAAATGTTATTTACCGCGGCTACGTCGATGATTTAGACTCTGCCCTTGCGGAAATGGATATTGCGCTTGCGCCTTATCTCCAGAAGGGAAGACCGCGCGGGATGCAGCAAAAAATTTTTGAACCGCTGGCACGAGGATTTCCCACAGTTACTTCCAAAAATGGTCTTGCCGGTTATCCTTTTGAAAATGAAAAACATTTATTATTTGCTGAAAGCGCAGAGGATTTTGCGCGGCAACTAGTACGCCTTAAAGATCAAAAACTGCGCACGCGCATCGCAACTGGGGCAAAAGAGCATTGCCAAAAATTATTTTCCCAAGAACGTCTTGATTCTATTGTCCTTACAAATATTGCCAAATATCTTTAATGTCATGCCTTCTAAATTTTTTAGATTCTTAATTCGTTTATTACCTAAAGTTTGGCAGGATTTTTTAAAACGAGTTTATGACAACTTTTTTCTTTTAAGGCATGCTGGTAAAACAATCGGCCTCAACAATGGCGGCGTATCTCTTCTTTCTAATGCGCTGAAAATTGCGTTCAAAGAAACGATCAATGTCATCGGTAATCTGGATTGCTCCGGTGGCCGCATAGCGATGGATGTCGGCTCATATCGACAGATCAGAAACCTTCGCGCTCTAAAGAAAGAACCAGAAACTGTTGCCTGGATTGAAAGTACAGTAAAGCCGGGAGACGTTTTTTATGACATCGGCGCTAATGTTGGCGCTTACTCCTTTGTGGCCTGGGCGCATACTAGCGCGGCATGTAAAGTGTATGCTTTCGAACCGAGTTTTTCCACATTTGCGGCTTTGTGCAAGAATATCTTTTTAAACGATGCTTCAAAAAGCATCGTTCCTTTCCAGGTTGCGCTTGGCCGTATTACCGAACTCGCTCCCCTAAATTACTCGGATATTACCCCCGGCGGCGCCGCTCATAAATTTGGACAAGAAAAGCCCGATGTGCTTTGTGGGCCAACGGTTCATGGCGAGGAGTTTTCCCAAAAAATCTTATGTTATAAGCTTGATGACTTTGTAAAAACTTTTAATTTACCGCAGCCAAACCACATCAAGCTTGATGTGGATGGATATGAATTAGATGTTCTTGTCGGAGGAGAAGCGACCTTTTCTTACCCGCGCCTTCAATCAGTTTTGATAGAAATAGATGAATCATTGCCCCAAAGCAAGGATGTTTATGACTTTTTTGAACGAAAAAATTTTGCGCTCATATCTAAAGATAAGAGAGGCGGCACTTTTAATTGTGTTTTTAAACACAAACTGCAATCCAATGCTTAAGGCAATAATTTTTGATTTTGACGGAGTGATTTCAGAATCAATGGATATCAAGGGCGATGCCTTTGTTTTTGTGTTTGGCGATTACCCAAAGTTCGCCCAAGATATTAGAAATCTGCATAAAGCCCACGGCAGTATGCCGCGTTTTGAAAAATTCAGAATTGTATATCAGGAAATCCTGCATCAACCCTATAATGAAAAAATCGGCGAAGAACTAAGCAATAAATTTGCCGGGTATGTTTATGAGCGCATCGTAAAATGCCCCTTTGTTCAAGGCGCTAAAGAATTTCTGCAAAAATATCACAGCGAATTTTCTTTGTTTATCGCCTCGGGCACTCCCGAGGAAGAAATGCGCAGCGTTGCAAAAGATAAAGGGATTGATCAATACTTCGTTGAAGTATTCGGCTCGCCCGCTTCAAAGGGCGAAATGTGCAAAAAAATACTGGGGAAATACAATTTTTCTCCGGATGAAGTAATTATGATTGGCGACTCTATTGATGATTACCAAGGAGCAAAAGAGGCGCGCATCGGTTTTATCGGCCGAATAACTGACGTCGATCCATTCAAGGATATGGAAATAAAGGCAAAAATCCGCGACTTAACTGAACTTGAAAAATTTGTATGACCAAACTTGAGTCCTACGAATCTGCCCTCTCGTTGTATGGCGCAATTTTCTTGCGGCTAAAAGGCAAAGAGGCCCGCTATTTTCTTGGCACCATCAAGCGCGATTTTGTATTTTTTTTGTTTGCGCTGATATGGAAAGGAGCGGGGGGCGCAAGCGCGCTAAAATCCGAAAGCAGATTAATTCCCAGAAATTTTAATGAATGGAGCTTTGGCCGAAATGCCATTCTGTCCATGAACCCCACCGCCTTTGGCGGCGGGGTTAACTTTTGGAATATAGACCGCGATTATTTTCGCTCCAATGCTTCTCCTCAAAAAAACGCACAAGGAATCGCGGTGCTGGGATCCGGCATAGACCTTGAAAAAATTTTTGATCTTGCTGATTTAGATCGCGAAAGAAGGATTACTATAGTCGTCAAAAAATCTCGCGCGCATGATATTAAATCCTTTCCCTTATTCCTGCAAAATTTTACAACATTGTTCTCAATTTACAACATTCTTAAAAATATCTGCGCACTACAATGTTCAATTACCTCTTTTCTGAGATATTTTATCTACTATGCTTTTGCCTCTGCCCGCATTCGCGCCATGGTGCAAAGGGTTGCGGCAAATCCTAGTATCGGCAGAGTAATGTCCTCGGATCTGGATAATGTCATCGGCAACTCTCTTATCTTATGGAGTCGTTTTTATGGCTTAGCGCAAATTGCTTACCCGCACGGCTCCCCTCTTGTCGTAAATAAAAACCGCTATTTTGAACCGGAAGAATACTACATCTGGACAACTTATCAACAAAAATATACCGATGAATTTTGCGTAAAAAGACCAAAACTTATATATCGCGCTCCGCAATGGGCAGTCCAACCTCCCTTGCAATATGCGGGACGCCGGATGTCGCACATAGTCATTGTTACTGCCATGGAAGAAAATCTTGAAGTGCCGTTCGGAGAACCAGATAAACTTGTTAATTACATAGAGTCAATTTGCCAATTCGCTCTCGAAAAAAAAATGACTATCTGCATAAAATCGCATAAACTCTTAGATTGGCATTCTGATTATGATAAGATGTGCCAAAAGTACAGTAATCTCATTCATGTGAAGAAGCGCTGGCGCATTGAACAGCTCCAGGAAATGGATATTGGAGTCTTCATGAACACAAGCACAACCATGGCACTGCAAATGCTGTCGCTTGGCATTCCCATCATAACCTGCAAAGAAGTAATGTCTGAAATTGTGCCGAAACATTTCTCGGCGCCATATTTTCCGCATATCGTGAATAGCAAAGAGGAGCTGATTGATCACCTCGAAAAATTGCGGCAGAGTAAAGATCTCTATAGGAACAGACAAATTGAGGCCAGAGATATTTTCCTTAAATCCATTATTATTGAGAGTTCATCGCATTCTGGAACGTAAAGCAAACGTGTATTTGAACGTGCGCATAATTGTGCGGCAACGCGATTTAAAATTAGCCGCCGATTTTGATTCGCCGTATATCCTCTCGCCAAAATGCACGGGTATGGTGTATGTTTTGTAATTAAAATGTTTTGCAAGATACATCAGATAAAGATCGAGTGAAAAATCGTCCGGCGGATTTTTCATCTTGAGCAAAAATGATTTGGAAAACATTTTCGGCTGAGCATTGATGTCATATAGCGCCTCCCCCAAAACAAAACTTGCAAGACACGCCATCCCAAAGGTAAAAAATCTTTCGCCAAGTCTGCGATTAAGGCGTCGCCCCTTGATTAAAATATTAGCATCTTTTTTTTCCAGCTCGCGAAATTTTTGATAAGCCCGTATAACATCCGCGGGGTCAGTTTGCAAATCCGCGTGTGTCCATGCCAAAACATCACCCTTCGCCTCGCGCAAGCCAGTCATGATACCATGCCCGTAGCCGATATTTTTTGCGATACTGACAACACGCGCAAAGCAATATAACGGATTTTTCAGCTCACCTCTCAAGATCTCGCCGGATTCATCAGTTGAGCCATTATTTACTAAAATCAATTCCGCGGAAAGCCCCTTCAGCACACGTGAAAACTTTTCTAAAATAAGCAGGATGTTTTCTGCCTCGTTATAACAAGGCACTATGATAGATAACGCGGGCATAGGTTATGACCTTACACTACCACAAATGTATGACATCTTTCCCGGCCATGACTGCTGTCGGCTCAAAGTTTAGGGCCTTCATTTGTTGTTTGTACTTTAATATATCGTTTGGCCTTCCCCACCTGTCAGGGGAAACTAGGCACGTTTTGATACCGCGCAACTGCTCAACTACCTTCCTATCTAGTGGCAAGCGAGTATTTGTGTCAATCCAGACCCAATCAACCCTACTTTTATATAACAATGCGCTGTCAATACATTCATCCTCACTATACCTTATAGCTATACTCCTAAATCCGCATCGTGTGGCTTTATATATAAATGGAAATTCAACATCTAAGAGAAAAAAATTCGTTATATTAAATTCCCCGGCTAAGTCAATAACGCGCTGTTCTATACCTGCTTCTTTAATGTTGAATATAGCAAAAGCGTGACCATATTCTTTTAAATACCCTTCGAAATTTTCTCCTCCGGCAAGAGGCTCATGGTTAAGCACAAGCTCATCACCATACCCGCGGATATCCACTTCCACACCATAGCTAACCGGAATCTTCGTAAGTTCCCTAGTAGAATTAACGCGATGGACGATTTTTATCATGGCTCAATAAAATTTATGGATATTAAAATACTCGCGCCAGTAGTTAAAGGTTCTCAACTCATCTGGGGTACCCCAGCATATATATTTATCCACCTCAAACACTTTCACATTCAGTCCGCGTGCGACGGCATTGTTTAAACATTCATCAACATAAAATTCGTTGTTAATCCTCGTATTTTTTGCAATCATCTCTTTTGCGGCATGAATAAAATACTCCCCCTTGCGAAACCAGAATGTCCCAACCACGGCATGGTCACTCATTGGATTATCGCTAATCGGCACTTTCACCGACACTCGCTCGACTCTTTGCTTATCATCGGCCTTAACCCAACCATACATCTTGGGGTTACGCGCTACAATCGCATTATTTCTAAAGGTGAAAATCAAGGCATCGACCGCTTTGTCCCGTATCATCGTATCTAACTTGGGCGTGTTATATACAATCCCATTATCGCATGCTGAAATTAATAAAGGGTTATCTAAATCTATATACTTCTCGGCCATGAGGCATGTTGAAGCTTGGCCCTCGCTAAGATAATCAATGTCAAGAATTGTGCATCCACGATATGCCTTTTTCAGTGTTACCGCGAGCGGATAATTGTCCAAATGCTCCTTTCTACAAACAAAAATCCATCTATCTGCGTCGGGTAAACATTCTGTCGCCCGGATAACCATTGGCTTTCCATCTATATCTATGAGGGATTTTGGATCACGAAAGCCCTCCTTAAAAAAACGTGCTCCCGCGCCGGCCATAGGAATCAAATTAACTGTGCTTTTCATAGGATTTTTTAAAATAATCTAGCCAGTAGAGAAATTCCTCCAGGTCCTGCGGCGTTCCCCATTGGCAAAACTTGTCTATTTCATAAATATAGGTTTGAAGATTATCTTTGAGCATCAAGTTATAGACCAAACTTACATAGTATTCCTTGTTGACATTTATATCTTGATTGACCAATGCTTGAAAATATTTTTTTATTAAATCTCCGCGCTTAAAATAGTATGTGCCAGAAGACTGATATGTGTGCATTTTATTCTCGCTAAAGGAATATTTCTCGCGTATTTCTTGTAAATAGTTACTTGCATCTACCCTACAGGAAGCATACAGATTGGGCCCAAGTAGATGGGGATGAAAACCGCGATAACAGGCAATTGCGCCATGGCAATCTTTGTCAACAACAGTGCGCTTAAAATTTTCGTAATCCCATATACAGTTAAAATCGCAATAATTCACAATGGCGGGTTCTTCATCGTTGATATAAGTCATTGCTGCCAAGACGCTCCAAACTGGTCCGTGTTGGTGGCCAGAAATGCCGACCACTCTGCCTTTGGGCATTAACTTATGCAGCGTTTTTCCAAGAGTAGTGCTGTCAAGGTGTTCTTGATTGCAAATAAACAAAAAATTTGTTTCCCCCGGAAACATCTCAGTGATATATTCAATAATTGGTTTATCGCCAACTTTAATCAGCGGCTTGATATCCTTGTAGCCTTTTTCGGCAAATCTCTCCCCTTGCCCGGCCATTGGAATAATTATTTGCATAATGAATGATTCATGAGCTTGCTGAATAATTGCTTCTGGCGGATTTGAGGCCTGTTTTGGCATGGTCTCCGACCGCAGTCGGAGCAAAACAGGCCGAGCCTCGCAGCCCCGCGCTGGCGGGGCGAGAATGAGCCAGAAGCAATTATTCAGCAAGCCCATTCATTGCCACTTTCATGCGATGCTTTTCGCTTTCCATGTTTTGAATGTATTTGACATCGGCGCTCTTTAGATACCGGGGGGTGGCACCTAATTTCCTTATTCCATATAACACATACTCGTGTGCTGCAAGAATCTCTTTGGATGATTTCGTCATTGGTGTCGTCTGAAATACGGCCATGTCGGGAAATAAACACCGCTTCGGCCTCTCAAAAACTTCTTGCGTTGAGGTGAATAATTTAAAATTTGCTATTGATTCCGTTAAATGCTTTTTGATTGCCGCATTAACTCGCATCGTCAGTTCTAGTGTTCGCTTTGAATCAACTCCGCATGTTATTAGACCATGATTCTCTAAAAAAATAATCTTTGGATCGCTAAGATGCTTCCTTTTATAGATATGCACTTGTTCTTTAATCTCTGCTGCAAGTTCCTCGCCAGGATTTTTATAAGAAATATACAGCGGCTTCTCGTCTTTAAAAAAATCCATGAGATGACGCCGGCCATTTTTAATGCATGTAAAAATGTTTACATGCACCGAATGCGTATGAATAACATATTTAGGCAAATAGAGATGCATAGACACTTCCATAGATGGGCGCTCTCCCGATACTGCATCAACCACTTTCCCCTCATCACCAACAATAGCGAAGCCCCTCTTTAGTGTCATATCAGACAGTGCTATACCCGAAGCTTTTATATACATCTTTCCTCTGGCATCCTTAACTGAAGTATTCCCCCCTCCCCCCTGCACAAGTTCGGGCAAACATCCAACTTTGCGCGAAATAAATATCAGCTTTTTAATTTCTCCTTTCATGCATTATATGTTTGATTAGACTTTCGCAATTCGCTAAAGTAATAAAGTATGAACAACTGGCGTATGCCGTCTAAATCCTCCGCCCATTTGTGCTTGCCATCGGTAAGTTCCTCGAAGTAAGGGATAAGGCCATGCGCAAGCTGGTTTATTTCCTCGGCAGAAATACGGCCGTCGAACTCAATGCATTGCCTATGCAAATCATCTTCGTATCTATGCCGCACATCCACGGTACCGCAACTTGAAAGTTGCTCGACAAACGGATCAACGTGTAATGAATTATCGCATATGATACGCATCCACAAGCCAGGCTCTTGATCTTCAATTAACTCGCCTTTTGGCATGAGCGTGATAATTATATCGGCAAATTCCCGTTGTGGACGTATATATTTTCCGGAATCCTCCTCTCTAGATTCTAGTTGTCTAATTACCTCTTCTCTGGAGTACCCTCGGTATTTTTTGTCGCGCATTATTTTCCAATGCTTGCGCAGATCTTCATTTGGATCCACATATATTTTTATATCAAAAGCCTTGCGCATTTTACTCAGATAAAACGGGTGCAAACCGGTATATAGAACAATCTTACTCGGCTCGACATCCTTTGGTAATGTGAAATGGCCGGATGAATGATCGTAAAGCTGTCGCTTAATTGCTTCACCCATTTTCAATTCCGACGTTTGCCGCAAATCGCGGTGCAACAAATTGCTTTTGGGATTCAAATGCGTGTATTTTTCCCAACTTTCATGATTCCGCTCCCATTTGTGCGCGTCATCGCCCTCAACGCAAACGGCATTATCCTTTCCAAAAAGTTGGACGATTAGATTGGCCAGGGTGTTTTTCCCGGCTCCAGAATCTCCTCCAATTCCAATTAAAGTCGGGCTATCCGTGACCTTATATTCTAAATTACTGCGCACGCCCATACGATAAATCCACACTGCGTTCATGACGAGAGCCGCTATCAGCAGGGTAAAAATAACATTAACAAGTATGTCCATATTGATACCCAGCGCGTGAAGCGTCGTAAATGGACTAACGGTGGTTATGAAACCGGGGTTTAATAGTTCGAAGCTAGAAAAAATTTTAGCATCCTTACTAAATATAAAGTACAGCATATAGGCAATGCTCAAGAACCAAAAACTAAACTTTGGAATTTCTTTGTACTTTGCAAAAAAGTACACGAAAAATGGAATGGACCAATAAAACCAGCCGGGCATTGGGGGTACAAACAAGACGAGCATAGTGAACAACAGTCCAAGAATTAACAAGAAGGCATCCTTGTTTAATTTCTTATACGAAAAGAAGTTAAAGAAAAGAATCAAAATTGCCGCCGGCGCTAAAAGAAGCCGCAAGTCATTATGAAGATATGGAACAAACACTAGAAACAATTTGTTGGCTTCTTCGGTACCAAAGACACTCTGCGTAAATCCGCTCGATGCCAAATACGGCCACGCGAATGCAAAAAAGACACCGAGCGGCAACATGGAATACAAGATAACTTTTTGAACGGGATATCTATTGATCATTAAGTAGATAAAGTAAAACGGTAATACTGCCAATAAGTGCGTCTTGGCCACAATGCCCAAACCCAGTATTATAAATGCTGTAGCTTCCCTTTTGGCAAACAAAAAGAGTAGAGATATAAAAAGTAAGGCAGTGGGAATGACGTCTAGTTGCCCGTGAAAATAATTGATAAAAAAGAGGACTGGCGAAGCCCAATAATACAACAGCACTTTTTTCTCCTTCGTTTCCAACCACTTACAAAGTATTAAATATATTGCAATATCAGCCAATAAAATAGGGATACGCATGATGAACAAGTGAGCAAAGGTTACTGTCGGCCAGTCAATTATCAGGACCGGATAGAAAAAAATTCTTGCGACAGAAAGTATATATAACATGGCGGGCGGATACGGAAATGCTTCTGGCTGTCCCAGGTTATAAAAAAAATTGTAGGGATTATCAAAACCGGTAGATACAAAGTAATTTACAAACGGCACAAATCCCTTCAGCATAAAATCTGAAGCAAAAAGAAAACTGGCGACAATTTTAATCGCTAAAATCAACAAAAACCACCTATTAAGCAGTAATTTTTGCAGGTCTATATTGTACTTTTTTCCCCAGTTAATTACGCTCTTCACGATCCAATGAGCTTGCTGAATAATTACTTCTGGCGGATTTGAGGCCTGTTTTGGCATGGTCTCCGACCGCAGTCGGAGCAAAACAGGCCGAGCCTCGCAGCCCCGCGCTGGCGGGGCGAGAATGAGCCAGAAGCAATTATTCAGCAAGCTCATTAAGTTTAGTCTTGACGCGACGGCTATAAACCTTAGTAAAAAGTATTAATACCGCCAAGAGTATAACACCTCCTCCCGCTACAATCCCATTCTGTAATTTTGGCTTATCGTTGTATATTAACTCAACCTTTCCTTGTCCGGGAGGAAGCGCAACACCTAGAAAAGCATGGTTTGCATGCATTGTTTTTAAAGCTGTTGCTGTGCCATTGTCGCTCAAGAATTTTGCCTCCCAATGCTTATTGTATGTAACTGGAATGGTGAGAATACCTTGCGTGTCAAGATCGGCGCCGATGAGGCGATAGCCATCTGTTTTTTCTAAAATTTCAAAAGAAAAAGTAGAAGTTGCGGTTGTGCTGTATTTAGCCCCAAATCCTTCCTTCAACACAACCTGTTTTTGCATATCAAAGTCGGGACTATTCAGAATGTATGCCATACGGAAAACGTCGTCTGGAATAACTATGGATTCTCGCGAGAAAAAGAAATCGTGCGGCTTTTTCCTATCCTTCCAGAGAGAGAGTCCGTCTGCTCTTGCGGCAAGCTCCCAATCCTCATTTCTTATGATCAAATCCGCCGGACCGATGATGCCATTAACGCCGTGGAGGGCGAAGTAACGCTGTGTCCAAGGAGGAAGGAAAAAATTAGAATTGCTAACTTCAAACGCGCTCAACTTATTAGTCACATAATCCACTTTTGTTCTAAATTCCTCAAATAACTTTCCGGAGTTTGATTCGCCATTCTCTATCAGAATCTTATGATACATATATAAATCAAAGTATTCCTTCAAAATGGTGTTGCGGTATCCGGTTAGCGTTGGTAACCCCAACCAAACGGGAAGGTTCTGCAAAAGTGTGTCTTTTTTTTCCCTGGACGTTTGAATCATCCCAACACGCGCAATATCCAGGTTCTCCGCAATCGCTTCTTGAAACTTTGTTTGCGGAAAGTAAAACTGTGAACGGTTCATAACCAGAGTGGCCGGCTTAAAGCATAGAAATAATTTCGCCCCGGTTGGAAACATTATCGCCACGGCAATCAGCGCCGCAAATAAAAATTTCTGTTGCGGAGCGACTCTGTTTCCTCCTGTAAAAATTTTTACCGTAAGGAGAAGAAGGATCGCACTAAGGAATGTAAAAATGACTCCGAGCAGGACCCGCTTATGAGCTAGCGCATCCCAAATCAGCATGGAACCAGAAGCAAGTAAAATGACACCGACACCCCCAAAAACAATAATTCTCGCGGTATGGCTTAACTTGACACGTTGATCCAAAAGTTCTTTTATGGCATAAATCACCGCAAAACTACCCAAGATAAGCACAACTAACGGCGCTGGAATTGATGTTTCGCTCAAAAATGGCTCGCCAAATATAAAGACAAAAGCGAGGTGTGAGATGCCCATTGCGTACAAAATCCAAAAAAGCATCACGAAAACGTACTGCTTGGACTTGTGAAATAAGAGATAAAGCCCAATACCCATCAGGACGAGATAGGCCGCCCCTTGCGTTTGGACTCCGCGATTTTGGATAAGTGTCAGGAACTCCTCTCCGGCTTCTACCCCCAAAATATGTTTTATTACCTTGGTATGAGTTGAGACGCCCCCCCATATCCATGAAATAGGGTCGGTGGCAAACATCTTCCTTTTAATTAACTCCCCAAGACCGACGTCATGACTGATTTTCTGCGAAGAAGAAAGTTGTTCGTAATGGCTCGTCATTGAAAAATTGACTAGCATCGCGGAAATTACGAAAATAACAATGAGCGCAAGCCACATTACCAAAAATTTCCTTTTGCGTGCCAGTGAAAAATAAAACAAACTCAACAGCATGAGGTTGATCGCAGTATAGAGGTAAAATTGATAGATACTAGATAGGAAGATAAGCAGAGCGCCCAACATTGAAAGAATTACAAAACAGTAGACGCGATCATGCCGATAGAACAAAATGAGCCCGAGGATTACAAAACCATATCCGATCAGAACGGCGTTCCACGCCTCAAAGAGACCCGCGTACTGAAGGGTTATAGATAAAATTCCAAGAAGCGCGGCATAGTAATACTTAAAATTTAAACTGCGCGCGATAAAATACCCGAGCGTAAAACTAAGAAAGAGCATCAAAAGAGCGGAAAAATTAACGCTGGAAGGGGCTGGCAAAAATTTGTTAAGAAAATTAAAGGCAGTATACTGATTGGCCAAATATGAATCGCGAATAGGGTAGCCGCTCATTATTCTTTCCGAATATGTTTGTTGGTATGGGTTGTCTCGAAGATATGTCAGTTCCCTTGAAATAAAATCATGCTCATACAAATCGTCTCCGGAACGCAGGGGGCAGGAGCCGCCTTCAATATAGTCGCGCCATGGTTGATAGCGCCCCAACTCGCCAACTGCAAAAAAGGTATAACCCGTGTAATGCATGAAAATACCGGCGCAAACCAAGACCACAAAGAAAAGGGAAATCAAAATAACTTCTTTTGAGAAATGTCTAGTAAACATAACGCATCCAGTTTGACTGTAATTTGACTATAAATATAGTATAGTGTTTAATTGACGTATGGCAAGTAGAATCAATAGCCATAATGAATGGGATAAACTTCGGGAAGTCATCGTCGGAACGGCCGAAGGGACTATGGCAGTTTTAACTTGGTCAAAGCCGAAACCCGCCCCAGAATCAGTAATAAAAAAGGCCTATACGCTCGCGAGAAAGGCCTATCCAAAGTGGTTTCTGGACGAAATAAACGAAGATCTTACCGGCCTGTGCGAAGCGCTTCGGCAATATGGCGCCAAAGTGTACCGGCCCAGCGTGCACGATATTTCAAAAATGTATGCCACTCCTTTTTGGCATTCCACCGGAAATAACATTTACAATGTTCGCGACTTACATTTGGTTATTGGCGATACTGTGGTCGAGAGCCCATCCATGCTCAAAAGCAGATACTTTGAAGCTACGGCTCTCTATCCGATATGGTATCAATACATGCAAAAAGGGTTTCGCTGGATATGCGGCCCCAAACCAAAACTTACCGGAGATGTTATAATTCCCTACTATCGAGATCACAACGCAAGAAAGCTTACAGAAGAGGATATTCGCTATCAACAACTCACAGATGGCCGAATAGAAAAACTGCATAAAGTAACTGAAAACGAAATTTTATTTGAAGCCGCCAGTGTATTGAGAATGGGCAAAGACCTTCTCTACCTTGTCTCTTCGTCTGGGAATTATCTGGCAGCAAAGTGGCTACAGCATGTCTTGGGCGATGAGTACAAAGTGCACACCACTGAAAAAATATACCGATCTAGCCATATTGATTCAACATTAATGTGCTTAAGACCCGGCCTTGTATTGGTAAACAGCATACGGGCAAATGAAAAGAACCTGCCAAAAATGTTTAACAAGTGGGACAAGATATGGTTTGCGGATGTAGCCCCGGTAACGGAACATGAAATAAAATTCCAAAAAGAAGTTAGAGATCCAATAGCGAAAAAAATACAAGCCTTAGGATTTGAAACAAATCTGGAATTAACAGCTTCGCCGTGGGTTGGAATGAATCTATTATCGTTAGATCAAAAAACAGTCATTGCGGATGAGCGCCAGACAAACCTTATTCGTGTGCTTGAACAGCATAAAATTACAGTGATACCCGTAAGAATGCGTCATATTTACACTCAAGGCGGAGGAATACATTGCGCTACACTAGACACAGTGCGGGACAGCAAGTTGGAAAGTTACTTCGATTAATCCATAACAATTATGAAACACGCGGCTAAAACACAAACTAGGACAAAGCATATCAAGGCGGTTGAGACGTCAGTACTTGCAACCTTCGAGGAGGAAATTCCTTCCATATATTTTTCGGACAAATCGGAAAACGAATATAAAGAATGGGCAGCGAATGCGGAGTACCTCTACCGCGACTTGCTAAAATTTCCTCCCCCCATGTTTCAGGACCGCACTTTGCTTGATTGCGGCGCTGGAACAGGAGAAAACACAGTGTATCTCGCGAATTGGGGAGCACGCTGCACACTGGTTGACATGAATCACAAGGCCATCCAGATCGCCAAAGAGGTCTTTCAAAAATACACCAATAATTATAATCAACACCACTTCTTTAATTCATCTCTTTTTGACTACAAGACAAATAAAAAATATGACATCGTTCATTGCCGGGGAGTTTTGTCGCATACCGACGATAAAGAAGGATTATTTTCAAAGATCGCATCGTTTTTGAAACCGGGCGGCTATATAATTTTTGGAGATCCGAACAAAGCTGGAGGATTCCAAAATATGCTGCAACGATACATCATCTATAGATTTGCCGACACTCCCAATAAAATGGTTGAGATAGCAGAGCGCCTGTTTAAAGAGGACATCGATCGCAGTCAAAGATTTGTTCCCCGGACGCGGCGGGCGATTATCTTTGATCGCTGGGTCGTTCAGCAGCAAAATGACCCATCAGTAGAAGAAGTATTGCAATGGTTTGATAAAAATAACCTGGTTTTCTACTCCTCCTACCCACCCATTTTTTTTCCGGTATTTTCAGATTCTGCCCACCATAAACCAAAGTTTCAACCGCAGTCACTAAAGCAAACCGGCGTGTTCGCCGAGGCCCTCTGGCTGATGCACCAATATGATGACGCCGTTGAGGTTCCAAAAATCTTAAAGCCATTGTCCGAGATTTCGGAAAGCTGGTCTTCTTTGGTTAATTATATGTCCAATTGCCGCGCGGATTCCTTAATTGAGAGTACCATTGTAAAAAAAAGGGTTAATGAATACCTGAGCGACTTGGCAAATCTAAATCTGACTGCATATACTGTCAAACGAATGAATGAATTGATGCGGGAAGCGAAAGGAGTTCTGGACGCCGTGGAAGACAAGAATTTAGACAAAGTACATACGTATATCAAAAAAGCAAAACATCTCTTCCGCGGAGCCAACGGCGTCAGGCACGTTGATTATATCGCCTACAAAAAATGATAAACTCCGTCCAATTCCCGCACGGCTTAATGTTTCATCGCGTGCACCGCGCAATCTCATCGGGCCTGGGCCAAGGTTCTATCACCGACAGAGAGTTTGAATACATACTTCATTGCGTGGGCTTGAAAAATATTCTTTCGGCCGACGAATGGCTCTATAAGCTAAAACATAACAAACTAAACGCCCAAGATATCTGCATAACTTTTGATGACGGCCTTAAATGCCAATATGAAATATGTCTCCCCATTCTTGAGAAATACAGCATAAAAGCATTTTGGTTTATCTACTCTTCAGTATTTGAAAAGGGATTGGTAAAATCTGAAATTTATAGCTACTTTTCGGCAAAATACTTTAAGGATATCAATGAATTTTTCAATACTTTTTTTAGTAATTGCGACAAAGCGATCCTTGCGCAACTCAATGAACAAAAATTTAAAAAGTATTCCCGCGCCACACAAAGATTATTCCCTTTTTATTCAACGAACGACTTAAAATATAGATTTATCCGCAACGAACTGTCATCTCAAAAAAAATTTGAAAATATAATGGGTAAGATGATGCACAATAAACGCGCCAATATTTCTCAAATAGCTAAAGGTTTGTGGTTTACCAACCGTGATCTTAAAAATATAAGCGCGAAGGGGCATTGCGTGGGACTGCATTCGTACAATCATCCCTTCCGGATTGTAAAACTCTCCCGCAAAAAACAGCTCGATGAATATGTAAAAAACTTTGAGCATATTAAAAGAATCTGCAATAAAAAAATTGTTGCGATGTCGCACCCCCTCAATTCGTATAGTAAAGTCACCTTGAAAATTTTATCAAACATTGGTATAGTATGTGGATTTCGATCAAATATGGTCCCGCCTAATGGGGAAAAAATCAACCCAAATTGTCTTGAAATAGCACGAGAAGACCCTGTAAATATCTTACAAAAATGCAAAGACAAAAAATTTTAGCTATTATACCGGCGCGCAGCGGATCAAAGAGAATACCGAGTAAAAACAAACGGCTCTTCGCCGGCAAACCGCTTATTGGACATACCATTCACCAAGCTCTGGGTCTCAAGATCTTTGACCGGGTTATCCTGGATACCGACAGCGCGGAGATAGCAACAATAGCGCAAAGGTATGGCGCGGAAGTTCCCTTTCTGCGCCCGGTGCGCCTTGCCGGAGATAAAAGTTTAGTCGCCGATAGCGCCCTCAATATCCTTAAAAAACTTGACCAAAATGAAAGTTATAAACCTGATTACGTCGCTCTTCTCCAGCCAACTTCTCCACTGCGCGAAAAGGCCGATATTCTAAAGTGCGTTCGAAAGATACGCGAAAAAAACACCGACGCAGTGCTGACAGTCTGCTCCACTCATCCATTGCTCTATAATCTCTCAAAAAATGGCAATCTTGTCCTAGCCAATATCCCGAAGGTTGCCCCAAAATTTATCCAAGGCAAACGCCTGAAAGGATTCCAGATGCAGGCCTTTCCTCCTGGATATAAACTCAATGGCTGTTTTGTATATTTAATTAAATATAACGTATTTATCAAAGCAAAAACCTTTTTCCCAAAGAAAACAAAAGCAGTGATAGTGGACGCATGGCGCTCGGTTGATCTTGATACGCCGGAGGACTTCGTTTTAGCCGAGTTCATATACAATCACACACACGAAATCAAAAATCGCATAAAGAATTTCCCGATATGCTAAAAAAATACAACTTTATGCAAATAGGCCTCGGGTCGATGGGCAAGCGGCGAATACGAAATCTGCTGTTTCATGGCATCTCCCCTGCCAAAATTTTTGGATTTGATACTTCGCAGGAACGTTGCCGGGAGGCAAACGAAAAATATTCTATACGTGCATCAACTGATTTTAGAAAAACATATACCGAGATAAATCCTGATGTCATTATAGTATCAACCCCGCCCGACCAGCACCACAGCTATTTTCTGCGCGCCGCCCGCAATAAGAAGCACTTTTTTGTCGAGCACCCCACAACCGATGTCGGATATAATCAGCTTCTTAAACTTCTTGGCGGAACTTCTGTTGGAGTTCCCTCCTGTAGCTGGAGATTTCATCCCGCAGTCAAAAAAATTCGCCAGATTATAAACTTCGGAAGAATCGGTGATGTGCTGTCGTTTCAATACCATATGGGCCAATACCTGCCGGATTGGCACCCCTGGGAAGATTACCGAAAAGTATATTTTTCAAAAAAAGATACTGGAGCTTGCCGCGAAATGTTCGCCTTTGAGTTAGGATGGCTAACGTATGCCCTTGACCTTGGCGAAGTAAAAAAAATCTGCGGAATAACAAAAAAAATATCTGCTCTAGATATGCCAGCCGACGATGCATATTTTGCTATTCTGGAATTCAATAACGGCGCAGTGGGAAGTATAGCCATAGATTTACTGTCAAGAAAGCCGTTCCGCACCTTACGGGTTATTGGATCTTGCGGGGTCCTGGAATGGGAGTGGTTGGACCATAAAATTAAACTTTACCAAGCATCGGGAAAACGGCAAAAGATAATAAACTTAAAAGGGGGCAGAAGCGAAAAGAATTACATAACCACAGAAGATATGTACGAGGAGGAAATAGGACATTTTTTAGGTGCTATAAACGGAGGGAAAAAATATCCATTCACATTTGCGGAAAACCTCCGTTTCCTTAAAGCGCTATTCGCACTGGAGAAAAGCGCAAAAACCGGCAAGCAAACAGTACTCGAGTAAATTTTATGTCAGCTTTTATAAAAATTGAAAATAAAATAATAGGCGCAAACAAACCCGTTTTTATCATCGCCGAAGCCGGCGTCAACCATAATGGCGATCTGGAACTGGCAAAAAAATTGATAGACGCGGCCGCTTATGCTAAAGCCGACGCCGTAAAATTTCAGACGTTTGATCCCAAAACCCTCGTTACAAAATACGCCCAACGCGCTAAATATCAGGATAAAAATATCGGCGAGAAAGAAAGCCAGTACAGTATGCTCGCGCGTCTTAAGCTAAAACGCGAATACCATGCTCCGCTTAAAAAATACGCCGAAAAAAAAGGGCTTATATTTATGTCCACGCCATTTTCTATTGACGACGCGAACTTCTTATTTAAACTTGGAGTGTCGGCGTTTAAGGTCGGATCTACCGATACAAACAACCTTCCGCACCTTAAAAATCTCGCCGCAAAAAATTTGCCGATTATTTTATCCACTGGCATGTCAACCCTTGCGGAAGTCAAGGAGGCTGTCCATGTCATTAAACAAAATGGCAATTCAAAAATCATCGTTCTTCATTGTACCAGCAATTATCCTGCACGCATGGATGAGATTAACTTACGCGCTATGCTGACACTTAAAAAAGAGCTTGATCTAGAAGTCGGGTACTCCGATCATACAGTTGGAATAGAGGTGGCTGTTGCCGCCGTCAGTCTTGGGGCGTGTGTAATCGAAAAACATTTTACGCTTGATAGATCAATGCCTGGGCCTGACCACAAGGCATCGCTTGAGCCGAATGAACTCAAACAAATGGTGCAGGCCATACGCAATGTATCCAAGGCTCTTGGATCTTATAAAAAGAAGCCGACAAAATCCGAAACAGAAGTGGCAAAAGTTGCAAGAAAAAGCATTGTTGCCGCGCGCCCCATCCTCGCCGAAACCGTCATAAGGCGAAACGACCTAGCCCTTAAAAGACCCGGCACGGGACTTGCGCCTAAATACTTTGATGAAATTATCGGCAAAACAGCAAGGCGAACGGTCCTCGCCGACGAGTTAATCGCTTGGGATATGTTACAGTGATGAAAGATCGCATGCTTAGAAAAAATCAAAAAATAAAAACGGTGATATTTTTGGGCAGAAAACCCGGCGCTACTAAAGCGCTTGAGTATTTAGTAGAAAATGGGTTGTCCATAACTATGGCTATAGCTCCCGCCAAAGAAGACTACATGCCTAAATTGTCAACTACGGCAAAGAAATACAGAATACCCGTATACCATGACGAGGGGATCATTTACAAAAAAATAGCAAAATGCGATAAACGAATTCTTAACACTGATCTCGTTATCTCGTATCTTTTCTGGCGTAAGATTAAGAGTCCTCTTATCAATATCGCGAAACTTGGGTGTATCAATTTTCACCCCGCCCCCCTGCCTGATTATAAGGGTCGGGCCGGATACAATACGGCCATTCTTGATGCAAGAAAAAAATACGGCGTGAGTGCGCATTTTATAGACTCGGAAGAACTTGATAACGGCCCTATTATTGAAGTAAAAAAATTTGCAATAAATTCCAGCAAGGAAACTGCGCTTTCTCTGGAAAAAAAATCACAAGAAAAACTTTTGGAATTATTTAAAACTACAATAGATGCTTTTATGAACGGACGGAAAGTAAAAACGCACAAAAATAGCGGAGGATTATATCTCACCGCTCCGGAACTAAACGAACTAAAGGAAGTAAATCCTCAAAAAGATTCCCTGGAAGACATTGATAAAAAAATAAGGGCTTTCTTTTTTCCTCCGTATCGCGGCGCTACGATAACAATAAAAGGGCGAAAATTTACACTTATCAACGATGAGGTAATGAAGATAGTGCATAATATATTTAAAAAATAAGCACGTATGATTACATATCCCATTTCAAAACCTTACATAACCAGAGGAGATGAAAAACAGGTGCTGGAAGCCTTGCGTTCCGGCACTTTAAGCCTAGGGCCGATGGCTGTAGAATTCGAAGTTGCTTTCGCCAAAAAGCTTGGGGTAAAATATGCTTGCGCGGTATCAAGCGGCACCGCCGGATTGCATTTGGCGCTTATTGCCGCTGGCATCGGCAAAGGAGATGAGGTCATCACCACCCCGTTTTCATTCGTATCTTCGGCAAACGCGATTTTATATGTTGGCGCAAAACCGGTATTTGCGGATATAGATCCGCTGACTTACAATATAGATCCGCTAGCTATTGAACAGAAAATAACCCCAAAAACCAAGGCAATGCTGATTGTGCATATTTTTGGACAATCAGCCAATATGACTTCTATCCGCAGCCTCGCGAAAAAGTATAAATTAAAAATTATAGAAGATGCCTGCGAGTCAATCATGGCCGAACACGGCAATCGGCGCGTCGGAACCTTCGGGGAATCGGCTGTATTTTCTTTTTATCCCAATAAGCAAATGACGACCGGAGAGGGAGGCATGATTGTGACTAATAAAAAAAGTGTTTATGAGCTCTGCTGGTCGCTGCGCAATCAGGGGCGCGCCAAAAACATGCAGTGGCTGGATCATCGCCGTCTGGGATATAACTACCGGATGACCGAGATCAGCGCCGCTCTTGGATTACCACAACTTAGAAGGCTGGATTTTGCGATAGCAGAGAGGCGAAAGATAGCAAATACTTACAGCAAACATTTCGACCCTTATAAAAATTTACTGCAAACACCGTTTATTGCTTCGCAAAACACCCACACTTTTTTCCTCTATGTTGTAAAACTGCTCAATAAAAAAATAAATAGGAATGCATTGATCGCTGCACTGGCGGAAAGAGGGATAGCTTCAAAAGCTTACTTCCCATCTATACATCTCTATGGCTTCTACAGAAAAGAATTCGGGTATAAAAGAGACGATTTCCCAATCTCGGAAAGTACAAGCGCCCACACTTTAGCGTTGCCGCTGTATATCGGACTTAAAGAAAAGGACCTAAAGTATATTGCGCAGTCTATAATAACCTATGTAAATAGTTAGAAACAATGGCTGTAATAAAAAATTACTATCGCGATAAAATCATTCTTGTATGACAAATCCTATCAGAATAATCCCAAGGCTTGATATCAAAGGGCCAAATGTTGTCAAGGGCATACATACGGAAGGCTTACGCGTGGTCGGCTCGCCAAAGACACTCGCAACTCGATACTATAAGGAAGGCGCAGACGAACTTATTTATATGGACATTGTAGCGAGTCTCTATCAGCGCAACCTTGATTTTGACCTCTTAAAATCCGTTTCCGAGAACATCTTTATACCATTTACTGTGGGGGGCGGAATACGATCAATCAGTGACATTAATAACGCGCTAAGGGCTGGAGCTGACAAAGTCGCCATCAATACGTATGCAATAAACCACCCGGAATTTTTGCCGCAAGCAGTAAGACAATTTGGCTCGCAATGTATAGTATTATTCATCGAGGCTAAAAATATCGCGCCCAATAAATGGGAGTCCTATACAGATGGCGGCCGAGAAAAAACCGGAGTCGATGTCATAGAATGGACCAAAAAAGCTATCGATCTAGGAGTAGGAGAAATATTGGTAACATCTATAGATAAGGATGGAACGAGATCGGGCTACAAACATGAGTTGATGAATGCGATAACTAATTTTTCTCCTGTCCCGGTAATCGCGCATGGCGGAGCTGGCAGTATGGAATCGGTGAAAGAAGTTATCCTTAAAACAAAATGTGATGCCGTATCGTTGTCTTCAGTCCTGCACTACGAGGATTTTAGCATTAGCGTGTTAAAAAAATACTTAGCCAAAAACAAAATTAATGTCAGGATCTAAAATAAAAATCTCCATAGTCGATTACGGCGTTGGCAATTTATACAGTCTCCTTAAAGCATTCAAGTGTTTTACAGATAACGCAAAGGTTACTGAAGAAGCAGAAGAATTAAAAAATTCAGACGCAATTATTCTCCCAGGAGTAGGCTCATTTGCGGCGGGAATGCGCGGCCTTCAAGTGCGTAAATTAGTTGATCCAGTTAAGGAATTTGCAGATTCCGGCAAACCAATACTTGGCATATGTCTCGGCGCGCAGATTATGCTGACAAAAGGCTACGAGTTTGGAGAGTTTGATGGCCTCAACTTAATCGCGGGAAAAATAGTTAGGTTTCCAAAATTACCGCAAGGGATAAAACTCCCTCACATCGGCTGGAATAAAATTTATCCGCAAAAGAAAAGGAGCTGGAAAAAAACTATTTTAGAAGCGACCCAAGAAGATTCTAGCGTCTATTTCATTCACTCGTATATCTTAGAACCAAGCGACAAGGAAGATATCATGTCTCTTGCAACATACGGAAATTACGAATTCTGCTCGGCTATAAAACGCGGCAATATCTATGGTTGTCAATTTCACCCCGAAAAGAGCGGTCAAGTAGGATTGACAATAATTAAAAAATTTGTTAGTTCAATATAGATAAGTATGCCTAAAATTATTACAAAATATGGCCTGCCGCCCAACGTGGAATTCTGCAAAAAATGCGTTATCTCAAACCAGCGTCCAAATTCTGCTGTTGAATTTCAAAATACTAAAAATCAAAAAAAGGAAACTATTGCTTTTGGCAAAGATGGCACTTGCAGCGCTTGCCAATTTGCCGAGTATAAAAACAATAAGATCGACTGGAAAAAACGCGAGCAGGGGCTCATTAAACTTTGCGATAAATACCGCAGCAAAGATGGCCGCTATGACTGCATAGTGCCGGGCAGTGGCGGAAAAGACAGTTCATTTACCGCACATATTCTAAAGTATACGTATGGCATGAATCCCCTCACAGTAACCTGGGCTCCGCATCTTTATACTGATATCGGCTGGAAAAATATGACGAGCTGGATACATCAGGGCGGTTTTGACAATATACTCTTTACCCCCAACGGCCGCGTACAGTCTCTGCTTGCCAAGTTAGCTTTTGAAAACTTGCTTCACCCTTTTCAGCCATTTATAATTGGCCAACGCTACAGCGGCCCCAAAGCGGCAGTTATGTACAATGTGCCGCTCGTATTCTACGGAGAGAATCAAGCAGAATATGGAAATCGCATAGAAGAAAATGACATACCTATTATGAAAGAGAAATTCTATTCGCAAGACATTGATTTAGACAAACTGTATCTGGGAGGAGTTTCAGCCGAATCACTCATAAAAAACAAGAAACTTACAATGAATGACCTCAACCCCTACTTGCCTGTACCGCAAAAACTTATAAAGAAAACAAGGGTTCAAGTGCACTATCTTAGCTATTACCTCAAATGGGACCCGCAGGAAAACTATTACTATGCAGCCGCAAACACCGGTTTTAAAACTAATGACGAAAGAACCGAGGGTAGCTATTCAAAATACAGCAGTATAGATGACAAAATTGACCCTTTCCATTATTATACAACGTTGGTCAAGTTCGGAATCGGCCGGGCTACTTATGATGCCGCGCAGGAGGTACGCACCGGCAAAATAACCCGCGAGGAGGGAGTTGCCCTTGTTAAAAGATTTGACCAGGAATTTCCCAAAAAATATTTTAGCGAATTTTTAAAATACACGGATTTGTCCGAACATAAATTTTGGCAACTTATTGATCATGCTCGATCGCCTCACCTTTGGAGAAAAGAAACGGGTAAGTGGATTTTAAAACATCAGGTTGCATGAGATTATGAAAAAATTTATCACCATAAACCAAAGAAGAATCGGCGAAGATTATGCGCCTTTCGTTATCGCCGAAATTGGCATTAACCATGAAGGCAGTATAAAAAAAGCCAAGCAGATGATTAAAGACGCTTGGCAAAGCGGGGCTGAATGTGTAAAATTTCAATCACATGTCATCGAAGACGAAATGATTCCTGCCGCAAAAAAAGTCATACCGGGAAACGCAAGCGAATCTATCTATGCCATCATGGAACGTTGCGCCTTCAATGAAAAACAGGAACGTGAACTAAAAAAATATACTGAAAGTTTAGGCTTGATCTATCTCTGTACGCCATTTTCTCGCGCTGCCGCGGACAGACTCAATAGAATGGGGGTGCATGCTTATAAAATTGGGTCGGGTGAGTGTAACAACTATCCGCTGATCGCGCATATCGCGTCTTTCAAAAAACCGGTCATTTTAAGCACCGGAATGAATGACATAAAATCAATAAGTCCGGCTGTAGATATTTTTAGAAAACTCAAAACTCACTTCGCCCTCTTGCACTGCACCTCTATGTATCCCACCCCCTATGAAAAAGTGCGCCTTGGAGCGCTTGGCGAATTGCGAAAAAACTTTCCTGATGCCGTCATTGGTCTAAGCGACCACTCGCTTGGTAATTATACCTGTTTCGGCGCTGTATCTTTGGGGGCTTCCATCTTGGAAAAACACTTCACTTCAAGCAAAAAATGGCCCGGCCCAGATGTGCCTATCTCTATAGATCCGCGCGAACTTACGGAACTTATTGCTGGGAGCAAGGCAATCCATCAGGCGCTTGGGGGATCAAAGCAAATCCTCAAGGAAGAGAGGCCCACCATGGATTTTGCTTATGCTTGCGTCGTAACTATCAAAGACATCGCGAAAGGTGAAGAATTTTCTAAAGAGAACATTTGGGTCAAAAGGCCGGGGACGGGAGAGATTAAAGCAATTGAGTATAATAAGATCTTAGGGAAAAAAGCAAAGTCTGATATCAAGAAAGATACTCAACTGCGTAGAAGCCAGCTATGAAAGAGGTACGAAAAATCCTCTTTGTCAGCGAACGCCGTGCGGACTATAGCCGGTTAAAACCAATTATGAAAGCTGTTCAAGCAAGCCCACGCCTTAAAATGCAGCTTGTTGTTACGGGAATGCACCTTTTAAAGTATTTTGGCGAAACAAAGAAAATCGTAAGGCAGGACGGCTTTAAGATCGACGCCATACTTCCGACATTTGCCGAAAATGATCGCGACGATGGCGCAGCAATGGCGACCGCAATTGGCAAGGCGCATATCGGCATGGCGAGGATTTTCACGCGATTAAAGCCCGATATTATTTTCGCCGGATTTGATATTGGCGCGAACTTTGCCGCCGCAGTAACGGGCATGCATATGAATATCCATGTCTCGCATATCCAGGGAGGTGAGGTATCAGGATCAATCGATGAACTACTTCGTCATGGCATGACTAAATTCGCCCATATCCATTTTGCCGCGACCGAGCAAAGTCGCAAACGCATTATCCGGATGGGTGAAAATCCAAAGTACGTCTTTAATGTCGGCAGTCCGAGTTTAGATACTATTAGAAGTATTGATTATCTCCCGAAAGAAAAAATTGCCGAAAAGTATGGCATCGATCCAAAGAAAAGACTCGTCATACTATCCCAACATCCTGTTACGAGTGAAGTAAATCATGTCGTAGAACAAATTAAGCACACCATCAGTGCTGTTCAAGATGTTGCCGCAAAAAATAATTGTGAAGTATTGGCAATATATTCCAACAACGACGCGGGAGGCAAAAGAATAGTCGCGCAACTTAAAAAGTCTGGCTTTATCGTAATGCCCAATATAGTATATGAAGACTTTCTAAGATTGTTAAAAGTTGCGGAGGTGCTCGTTGGCAACGCAAGTACTGGCATTCACGAAGCTCCTTCTTTTGGACTTCCAACTGTCAACATTGGCACGCGCCAGCAATCAAGAGAGCGCGGCAAAAATGTTATAGATGCAGATTACAATAAAACTGACATAGAAAAAGCAATCAGGAGAGCGCTTTTTGATAAAAAATTTCGGGCAGCAGTCAAGCGTGCAAAAAATCCTTACGACAATGGAGACACCGCAAAAAAAGTTGTCGCAATTCTTGAAAATATAGATTTACCTCCAGTTCAAAAAGTTATTACATACTAACATGACCACGGAGTTTAAAAATAAAAAAATATTAATCACCGGCGGAAGTGGATCGATCGGATCCGCAATAGCAAGAGAGTTGCTCAAGCATCAACCCCGGCAAATCAGGCTTTTTAGTCATGATATGACACGCCAATCTGAATTATCTCAACAATTTGGGCATCATCCATCGATTCGATTCTTGGTAGGTGACATACGCGATGAAGATAGGCTTGATATGGCCATGGAGAACATTGACATTGTTTTTCATACAGCTGCCCTCAAACACGTCGATGCGTGCGAACGAAACCCGTTTGAAGCAATTAAGACCAACGTCCAAGGCACACAAAATGTCATTGACTGCGCGCTTGAAAACAATGTCAAGAAAGTTATCTCCATATCAACGGACAAAGCAATCGAGCCGACCAGCGTCATGGGCTGCACAAAATTACTTGCAGAAAAACTGATACGAGCAACCTTTTTGTATGGTGGAGATAAAAAAACAAAGTTTTGTTCGGTAAGGTTCGGAAATGTCCTAGGATCTTACGGATCTGTCGTGCCCTTACTATTGCAGCAAGTTAAAAACGGCAAACCTCTCACTATTACTGATCCTGAAATGACCAGGTTTTTTATATCTATTTCCCAGGCGGTGAATTTACTTTTTAAGGCAACAACCCTAATGCGCGGAGGAGAAATCTTTGTTCTTAAAATGCCCTCGGCCAATCTTAAAGATCTTATCCAAGCGATTGGTGAAGTTGCGATAGAGAGAAAATATACAAAAAAAGTTAACACAAAAGTCATAGGCCGCAAGGAGGGAGAGAAAATGCATGAAAAATTACTCGCAGTCGAAGAGCCGGAGAGTACCCTTGAAACCGAAGACATGTTCATTATACTTCCGACTATCGTTGGAGGGATCGAAGAATTTAAACATTATCTCTATCCAGGAGCAAAGAAAACTGCCGCCATAAACTACAACTCTCAAGACCAAAGAAAACTCACGCTCAATGACCTCAAGAAACTTATCAACGACACCTTAGATCATTAATGCTGATGAAAATAATATCTATCATTCCTGCGCGCGCCGGTTCAAAGGGCATACCGAAAAAAAATATTATTGCCCTTGCCGGCAAACCTTTGATTGCCTGGAGTATTGATGCATCTTTGAAATCAAAATACATAAACAGAACTATTGTTTCTTCTGACGATGAAGATATACTGCATATATCAAAAAAATTAGGAGCAGAAACAATCAAGAGACCGAAAAGTTTAGCAAGGGATAACTCCCCCACAGAGCCCGTTCTGGTTCATGCCCTTCGACAACTCAAAAGTAAGGAGGGCTATGTACCGGATATTTTTGTGCTTCTTCAACCAACATCCCCCCTTCGCAATCATCAAGATATTAATAACGCGCTTGAATTGATGTTAAAAGATCGAAATGCTTCGGCTGTCATCAGTGTTTACAATATGCAACACCATCCGCTCAAATCTTTTATGCGTGGAAAGACCGGTTATTTGCGAGGAATCATCAACAATAAGTATCCCTTTATGCCAAGACAAAATTTACCGCAGGTCTTAATGCCAAACGGCGCAATATATATTGTCAAGACTAAAACCTTTCTTCGCAAACACCAATTACTCACACAAAAAACTCTACCGTATATTATGTCCGAAAGTAAAAGTGTTGACGTCGACACCCTAGATGACCTGCGGGTCGCCGCAAGACAGCTACTATCATGAAGGTAATTCTCTATGCCCATAAATGGCACTACCTAGACAACTACGCCCCACTAGCTCAAGAGCTGGAAAAGAGAAAAATTGACTTTGATGTGCTTGTTCTGTGGCCGCGTAACGACAGTTATGCCAAGTACAAAAAAAAATACGGCTCGCGACTGATAGAGCCATACTGCACAAAATGGGGCAAATTCTTTGCAAGTTCCACAAATGCGATACCGCGCTTACTGCGCCCAACTAGCAGGGCCATATTTTTTTTATATACGCTCAAAAAACTATTTCAAGAAAAGTGTTATAAAATTCTTATTACAAGCGATGATAGGGCGATCATACATGGCATCGTAATGTCAGCCGCAAAAAGGGCGCAACTTAAGACAATACTATATCCTTCCGAATCTCTGAACTATGTTGAAGATTTGGTTGAAGACAGACTATCGGTGTTCCGCGAGCCGACTCGTACTGCCCGAGCAATCGCCGCCCTCGCTATGCTCATTCATCCGCGCAACACTATAACTGCGGCCAACGGCCAAAAACTGCACCGCTACCGGCCGCGAGAAGTCCTTGAACTTTTTTTTCTTGATATACTATCTTGGAATCCGTGGATAAGAGGAGCCAACAAAAAAACCGATGCTGTTGCAACAAACTCCGCAATGCAAAAATATGATGATGTGCTTAGCGGAAATGCTAAAGAAAAAATATTTATAACCGGCTTTCCTCCGTATGATAAACTGCACTTTTACCTTCAAAATAAACTGGATATTCAAAAAAAAATAAATTCGCAGTTTGGACTAGCGCAAAAAAAACTTTTTCTTATTATAGGAACGCATTACAATGTCGCGCTCTATGAGAGTCACGAGCATCCCTTATTGGATGCCGAATTGAATAGCGTCCTAGCATTACTTATTGAAACACTTGGAAATGACTATAACTTTGTGTTTAAGGTTCATCCGCAAAAGCCAATTGCGGAACAGCGGGAAAACGTTGATAAAAATCTTCGCGCCAACATCTTATTTGTTAAAGACGAATATGATGCTTACGAGCTCATAGCCGCGAGTGATGCCATTCTAAATTTCTTCTCTTCAACTATACTCGCCGCGCTGGCAACAGACAGCCCGATCTTTTGCTATTATTTATTCAAAAAAAGGCCGATGCTGCAGAAATGGCTGGAAAAATTTCGTTCAGTAACGTATCTTGCCAACCTCACGGAAACTAGAGAGGAGTTATCCCGCATGCAAGATGGAGTAATTTCAAAAAACTTAATCCGGAAGTATCGCCAAACTGATAGGGATGCTGCCGGAAAATTTGACGGCAAAAATACCGAGCGCTTTCTAAGACTCCTATTTCATTTTTAAAAGTAACTCTGCGATTTGAAAGTCATGTCTTGAATCAATATCCACTGTGGGCCGCCGCAAAACATACGGCAAAACTTTATCGCCGATAATAGAGTTTTTATTTAATAGGGTTTTTAAACGAAATACACCAATATCCGCCGTCGTCTGATAAACTTTCGGTAAGGTCTGCCTCGGGGCGGTGTGAAAGTCTTTAATCCCGGTTAGAGTAATAAATGGCTTCATATATAGCTTCGATGGCTTCCACATTTTGTAGGGTGGTTTCGGCGGCTCCTCTACTGAACGCACGCTGTCGGCCTGCGGATGCTTCTCTAAAAGCTCGATGGCCTCATCGATTTCTTCACTTGTTCTCAAGGGACCGGTCGGCCGTAAATGCACGATAATATCCGGCGTGTAATTCTCGTTTTCTTTCAGCCATCTTACGCAGTGTTCAAATACCGGCGTGTCTGGCGTATCATCTTGCGCTAAATCAGCCGGACGCAAAAACGGCACTTCCGCGCCAAATTTTTTCGCTATTTTGGAGATTTGTTCTCCGTCAGTAGAAACTATTACACGATCAATATATCGCGATGCTTGCGCAGCCTCTATACTATAGACAATCAACGGCCTTCCCAAAAGCGGCCGAATATTTTTATTCGGCACACCTTTTGAACCGGCGCGCGCAGGTATTACCCCGAGAACTTTTTTGCCATTAATCATAAAATAATTTCTTTATCTTCCCAATTGTACACCCACTCCCCATGCGCATAACTTGCGAAACGGCCGCGATAATAGTCGCGATTTAGCATTTCTTGATGCGTCATTTCGCGTCTTGCCAGACCAAGCATAGTTTGCCATTCAGGAATTTCGGCCTTCACAATTTGCACTTGTTCATCGCGCGGAAGTTTAGAGAAATCCGCTAGTGCTTTTAACAAAGCGGGTGTTATTGAAACGGGGCCGTCTTTTGTTTCGTCTTTTGCTAAAATAGTAAAGTGCCGCTCAACTAATTGCGCGCCGAGGGCTATCGCCATTTTTGCGGCTTTGATGCCGTCGCGTTCCACAAGTGTATGATCAGACCAGCCAACATGCGGCGTAAATTGCGACAGCCAGCCGATGCGTGCTAGATTACACATGTCCATAGTATTTGGATAGCTTGTTACACAATGCAGAAACGATAACTTCTTTCCCCTATTTTGTATTATTTGCGCCGCTTGTTCAATCTCTTCATCAAAAGTAGCGCCCGTAGAAACAATTAAATGATCAAAGTGATCGCAAAGCTCTTCCAGCATCTTAAAACTCGCGCAGTCGTAACTTGGCACCTTGACTGTTCTTTCAGGCCACGGCAACGAAGCCGCAAAAGGAATTCGTTTACGTGCAAAAACTGCGGTGATAGGTGTTGCGCCGTATTTCTTGCATTCCTCTATAAAAAAGAGGTGATCATCTTCGGTAAGATCAAGCGTGCGCAAACGTTCATATTCGGGACGAAATGGTCTCTTGATAGATTTTATCACGCCGTTGTCTTCGGTTTCTCCATATTCAAAACGGCCGCGCGGAGTCAAATCCTCGAAAAAAATGGACTGCATCTTGATGTAATGCGCGCCGTTCTCCGCCGCGGCATGAATCATCTCTCCTAAAATTTTTCGTTCGCCCTTATGATTTTGACACACCTCCGCGATAATTTTGACCATACAACTAACCCTATCGCACTTTATCCCCACAGTCAATTACCCTTATACATTATACAATAGGAGTACATGCAAAAAGGACTCTACCTACCCATAGCTATATCAATAATAGTCTCTGTGTTTATTTTCTCCCCTCCTCCCGTCTCCGCCCACACCTATCCCGACGGCACGATCCTTCGTTTGGAGGGGGATTTTAAGATTTATGTGGTGTTTCACAATCAGCGCAGATGGATCAAGAATATAGACGTGTTTAAGTCGTATGGCCATAAGTGGGAGAATATCTCAGTTATTCCTCCAGTATATATAGAAGATATGCCGATGAATAATCTCGTCAGGCAAGAAGGAGATTTTAAGGTCTATGCCATTAATGACGCTGGCTACAAACGGCATATTGCAAGTCCTGAAGTGTTTAATTCTTATGGTTTTAGGTGGGAAGACATTGCTACTGTCAGCAAAGAAGAGATGGATAACTACGAAGTAAGTTATCTTGTCCGTGAGGTCAATGATCCGCGCGTCTATTATCTTGAAGATAATAAGAAGAGGTGGGTTGATTCTGTTGAATCATTCTACATCCACGGCTTTGATTGGGGCTCTATCCACGTCATCAATAAGAAAGATGTTGATTTCTATGCTGGCGGTGAAATAGTAACTCCCGCTTCAGCCATCGAGAGGCCATCGGGCACTATTCCAGCGACTCCAGCGATACCTGCTGTTCCCAAAGAAAAACCGGCTATTCCGGCGCAACCAGCGACGTCCACCGCGCCTTTAATCCCTTCTGCTACCTCTACAATCCCAGCAGTTCCGCCAACTGCTACATCTACAACGCCTGTCGCGCCGCCTACTTCAACGACCTCAACTGAACCGGGAATAACGCCTGCGCCTGCTCCGCAACCAGTTCCGACACCAACACCCGCGCCAACATCTTCTACGACCACAAGCAATGGCACGCCGACACCTACGCCAACTCCTGTGCCGCATCCAGCAAGTTTAGCGCCAACTCGCACGCAAAAATGGGCATTTAGCATTACGGAGGGGACAATTGCTTCGCCCGCCCTTGCTACCGATGGCACTATTTATATTTCAGCTCTTTACAACAATAAACTATATGCAATAAACCCAGACGGTACGCAAAAATGGGTATATGGAAAAGGCGGCGGCTCTCTCGCAGTTGGCGCAGACGGCACTATATATGTTGTTGCCGGAAAACTCTATGCCATCAATCCAAATGGAACATTAAAATGGTCAGCTGCTAATACTAGCAACGACGCAAATGCCACAAATCCCGCTATTGGTAGTGACGGGACAATTTATTATGGAACTGGCTTTGGAGATGGGAAATTCTACGCTATTAATTCCGACGGCACACTGAAGTGGGCTATTGATCTTGCCGGTGCAATTTTTAGCCCATCGGTAGCTACTAATGGAACAATCTACGTCGGTTCTTCGGATAAAAAGCTTTTTGCATTAAATCCTAACGGAACTAAAAAGTGGGAATTTGTTGCTAATGATTCTGTAAAGGAAGCTCCCGCGATTGGCTCTGACGGAACAATCTATTTCCAAGCTGGATTGGGCAAACTCTATGCGATCAATTCTGACGGAACGAAGAAGTGGGAGTTTGCAACCGATGCCTCTTCTCCGATTGGGGGTGGTACGGGGTCATCTCCGTCAATCGGTCCAGATGGAACAATCTACATCGGCGGCGGTCATACAAAGAAAGTTTATGCCGTCAATCCTGACGGCACACAAAAATGGGCATTTACAACCGGTGGCAGTATTGTTCACTCTGCCGCGGCTGTTGGCAAAGATGGAACGATATATATAGGGTCGGGCTCGGGAGATGGCAGACTCTACGCTTTGAGTGAGAATAACGGCAGTCTGTTATGGAGTTTTGCGACAAGCGAAGCTCTGATTGAGGCATCGCCGGCGCTTGCTTTGGATGGAATGGTTTATATCGGCAATTATAGCAACAGTGGAGGCAAGCTCTATGCGGTCAATAGTGATTCCTTGGGTATGGCAAGTTCAGCGTGGCCCAAGTTTGCCAAAGACAGCCGCAATACCGGCAGCATACAAGATTCAAGCATACAAAATCCAGTAGCCAACACTGCCGATACCACGCCCCCGACTTCTCCCCCCGTCTTTAGCCTCGATTCCGTATCGTCTACAAAAATTACAATTTCTTGGAGTGGCGCATACGACAACACTGCTGTAACAGGATATCAAATCTTTCGCAACGACGCGCTTCTCCCGAACGCTTCTACCTCGCCCTATACTGATACCGCCGTATCTTCTGGAGTTATTTACACTTACTATATTGTTGCGTATGATGCCGCGGGCAATAAATCTACCCCAACATCCACTCGGAGCGCCATACCCCCGGGGAGCGGAACGACCTGCAATACCCTTACTCTTGTACTGTACAAAAACCAATCTGTATATCAGCAAGGCGATACGGTAACCTACGGCTATAGTTGCAGTCCCGGCGGATCAACTTCAAGCGTCACTATTGATGTGATCAAACCGGATGGAAGTATTACAAGATATAATAGCGCTTCGGGATCTATTACGAAACAAATCTTGGGATTTGGGACATCAAATCTTCTTCCTGGCCCTCATACAATTCGCGCCTGTATGCCATCAAAGTGCGTCGATTTGCCCTTTAGCATACAATAGAATCGCATGTTCTTGACTATGTTTATGATTTGAAATAGCATAAACGATATGAAAAAAACCCGCATTTAGTAGTCAAGTGCACCACTGTGGATAAGCTAACTGTATGGCTT
>CAZDDE010000001.1:145895-186738 GCA_964504205.1 uncultured Candidatus Saccharibacteria bacterium | reverse complement strand
TTTGCGAGATTCGCCCTCGCTGTTGCGGCCCGCCTCGACATGAGGTAAGCGCGTTGGGCATAACAGCATTTACGCCCAGTGCGCTTACCTCATAAAAAATAGCCCTCTTTTCAATGTGCAATTTACTGCTGTAAGTATAGCAATAATAGGCCGTTTTGTCAAGTATCGCCTATTTCTTGCTATATTGCTATAATGCGCACATGAAAAAAGTCCTCGTTTTTGGCATCTTTGATGGCCTGCACCCCGGCCACATTAATTTTTTGAAACAAGCCAAAAAAAATGGCGATTTTTTGATTGTTGCGGTAGGACGCGCGTCCGCTTGTCAGCAAATTAAGTGCAAAGTCCCAAGGCATTCTTTGCTGGAAAGAATTAAAATGCTTCAAAGCGTGCCTTCTGTATCTAAAGTCGTGCCAGGGGATATTAAGCAGGGAAGCTACAGAGTAATCCTCCGCGAAAAGCCGGATATGATCTGCTTGGGCTACGACCAACAGGCGCTTGCCAAAAATGTGCATAGTTGGCTAAGAGATAATAAGCTTCACATTAAAGTAATCTTGCTAAAACCGTATAAAGCTGCTAAATACCACACAAGCATCTTGCAGGGAGAGCGCAAATAAAACTTTTATTGTAGTTCAAAAAATTTTAAGTTACCTTGACAAGATTGTAGGATAATGTAATATATACACAAGGAGGTAAATATGCTAAAACGTCTAGCACCTTATACAATTTCGGCTCTGATATTAACTTTTGCTGTAGGCATGACCCTTTATATAAACTTATTGCCGGAAGGTTCAGGCGAGGCGAGGTATGTACGCGGTCTTGGAAGAATAGACTATTCACTTATTGGTCTTGCGGGCGCAATGTTCATCGTACCCCTTTGGGGAATCATTGCGGTTGTTCTTTCCGAATTAAAAGATGCGGCATTAAAAGGCGCGCTGAGCGAAGTGACGGTGCGCCGTACAAGCTGGCATTACAGGCTAAGCACAAAAGTTTATAACCGTGAGCCATACTACGATGATGCAAGAAGCGAATGCGAGTATTGGGCACGCTTGCTTTACGGCCTGACACATCTATTGCCCATATATCTTTTGGGGTACGTGTTCGTTGTCCTGGTATGGCTATTTGTGGCAATAATTCTAGCAGCAGCATGGCTTGCAGGTTTTCCCGCAAATTTTCGCTTGCTCAGTATAAAAACTAAAAATCAAAAATTTTTAGTTGGCAAACGTCACTGGCTTGGCCCTCTTCTTTCTGTCGCCTTGCTTACATCTGGAACAGTCCTTGGACTAACCCTTACCGAAAGCTGGGATAACATCCTGGCATTCCCACACTGGCAACTGGTGGGGTGGGGACTTCTGGGACTGTTTTTGGCCGTGCCGACTCTTATCCTAATACGGATAGCATTACGCTTCATGGTGAACGCTGTAAAGCCGCTATCTTCTTTCCTGCTAGTACGCTTTATCGCCAAAGTCTGCCGGCCAGTCAAATTCGTCTAAGCAGTTTAGGAAGCCGTTGTAAAACGGCTTTTTTTGTGGTACAAAAGGTTAGAAATGCAGACTAAAACAATTCTCGTTCGCGGCGTTAAAACGCGATATTTTGAAACCAGCGCGAGCAGTGAAATGCCGCTAATTCTTTTGCATGGATGGGGGAGTCAGGCCGGGCGCTGGCAGGAAGTCATGAACATGCTGGAAGGAAAAAAAATTCGCGCAATTGCGCTTGATCTGCCGGGCTTTGGGCAAAGCACAACGCCCGCGGAATCATGGGGACTTGATGAGTACGCAAACTTTATTTTGGATTTTCTGAAAAGTTTAAGAATTGAGAGTTTTCATTTATTAGGTCACTCTTTTGGCGGAAGAATTGCCATAAAATTAGCGGCGCAGAAAATTTCAAACCTTGAAAAGCTTATCTTAGTTGCTTCCGCCGGCGTAACTCCCCGCAATAAAACGCGAATATTTTTGTATAAATTTGGCACTAAACTAATAAAACCAATTTTTTCTTTGCCTTTCCTCCGGATGTTTGCAGATTTGGCGCGCAAGATCATCTATAAATTTTCAGGAAGTTATGATTATTACGTGCAAAAAGGAGTTATGCGCGAAACTTTTAGGAAAGTAATCACCGAAGATTTAACGCCGTATCTGCATAAAATTACCGCGTCCACTTGTATCATTTGGGGGGATAAAGATAAGATGACTCCTCTTTCCGACGCGCATATCATGCATCGGCATATCAAGAATTCGCAATTAACGATTATTGAAAACGGCAATCATAGTTTGAATCTGCAGATGCCGAAAAGATTGGCGGAAGAAATTAGTAATTACGTAATGACGTAATTACTGCAGTGCATGAAAATAATCCTATTTCTCATTTTTATCTTATGGCTTGTCAAGATATCGCGCGATATCCTCTTTTGGGTTTATCTTTGGCAACTGAAAGAGTACCGGCGCGACAGGATGCGCGCGCATTTTGAACTCGCAAGCTCAAAAAAAACATTTTTTAACAAATTATATTTTGGCAAAATAGCTCTGCTTTTAAGCGCTCCAATTTTATTCATGGATATATGGAGCTTCTTCTTTCCAATTGCAACCGCCATATTTTATGTTGCCCTCGGTTTAAGAAGCGTTTACTCTATATACCTCAAGGATCTAAAAGAACCAGTTTTCACCAGAAAAGCGATAGCGCTCTGCGGCATTTCTGTTATTCCGCTCGTTGTATTCAGCTTTTTATTTTTTTATAAAGCCTCCGCGCAAGTTTTTTTTGCAGCGCTTTTAGCGCTGGATACCATTGCGCCGCTGATTGTTGCCGGCGCAGTAGGTTTCTCTAGATATCCAAGTGATTATTTCAAAACAAAAACTCTGCAACGCGCCGCGCGCAGGCGCTCAATCCTAAAGGATTTGCTGACTATCGGCATCACCGGAAGTTATGGCAAAACAAGTATGAAGGAATTGCTTGCGCATATCCTTAGCGCAAAACTAAAGGTTGCTAAAACGCCGGCGAACAGCAATAGTGAGATCGGTGTAGCAAACTGTGTTCTAAGCAGTATTCCTGACGACAGCGATGTTTTTATTGTCGAAATGGGCGCTTACAAGGAAGGGGAGATAAAACGAATCTGCGAAATAGTGAAGCCGCAAATTGGAATTTTAACCGGCATTAACGAACAGCATATTTCACTCTTTGGTTCGCTGGAACAAATCATCAAAGCCAAGTACGAGCTGATAGAATCTCTGCCTAAAAGCGGACTTGCAATCTTCAATGGCGAAAATGATTACACGCGCGCTCTATATGAAAAGACGCGCGTGCCAAAACGAATGTATTCCTTGCGTACTTTCAATGTGTCGGCGCGGCCGGATATTGCGGCTGAAAAAATTGACTTTATCCCGCAGTCTTTAACAAAGAGCGAGGGACAAACAAAAAATGGCATGCAGTTTTATGTACGCCTCGGCAATAAAAAGGAATTCTTTGAGACAAAATTGCTCGGCCGGCACAATGTTCTTAACATTCTTGGAGCAAGTCTTGTTGCTTGCGGTTTGGGGATGAGCCTTGAAGAAATCAAAGAACAGGTAAAAACCTTCAACCCTCCACCGCATACTTTAAATATTCTGCCGGGCATCAACGGATCAATGATAATTGACGATAGTTATTCCGCTAATCCGCGCGGAGCAATGGCGGCGCTCGATGTGTTAGATGGTTTGCGCGGCGGCAAAAAAATTCTAGTTATGTATCCATTGATTGAACTTGGCAAGACCGCCTCGCATGTTCACCGCCGACTGGGGATAAGAATCAATAAAGTATGTGATATCTGCATTTTAATTTCTTCTGATTTTTCACGTGAAATTCGCAAAAACGCGCCAAATACAGATGTTTTTGTAATGCGCGACCCGCAAATTGCTATTGCAAAATTAGCCAAAAATCTCAAAGCGGGGGATATAGTTCTTCTTGAAAACAGAGTTCCTGAAGAAATAAAAACGGCGTTGATCGCCGTTAATGTGGAATAGTATACCTGGAATATTCTCGCCGATTTATTTTTTTATGTATCCTTTATATGTCCTTCAACGTTCTTGCCATAAAAAATCGCAATACTCTTCCATCCTTCAAGATGAATCTGGAGATTTTAAAGAGTAGCAAACTCAACACAAGAGCGAACGGAATCGTAACGATCAAAGTCAGGATGGAACCTGACCTATTCTCATGAAGCGATAATAGGGATGATATAACTAGAGCCCATAATAATAAAGTCATAGCGAGAAGAGAAGATACTCCCAAGACAAGCCCACACACTATAAGTAGCCGTTTATATATCTGCATTAGTACCTCCTTTTGCCGCGTGCACTTACTTGACATTACAAAACATATGAATTTTTGTCAATATTTCAGTCCGATTGCGATATCCCTTTCTCCGAATGTCCAAAAGGACGATGTTTGGCTGGTAATAAAAATCTTAGCAAGATTTTTATTACCCCGAGCGAAGTCGAGGGACTGCATTGCAAAACTTGAAAATAAATTTAGAGAATATCTTGGCGTAAAATACGCCTTTAGTTTTAATTCCGGCCGTTCGGCGCTTTATGTAATATTGAAAGCGCTGGATATTCAACCAGGAGATGAAGTGTTTTTGCAGGCGTTTACCTGCAATGCCGTGCCAAACCCAGTGCTTTGGGCTGGTGGAACGCCGGTATATGTTGACGTAGACGACTCATTAAATTTAGACCCGGAAGATTTTGCTAGAAAACTCGCCTTGAGTTTGCAAGAAGGAGGCCATCCGCGTGCAGTGATAATCCAAAATACTTTCGGCATTCCCGCGCAAGTAGATAAAATTTTAGAAATAGCAAAAAAACATAACTTACTTGTAATAGAAGATTGTGCGCATGCTTTGGGGGCTAAATATAACGGCCAACGCTTAGGGACTTTCGGCGATGTCGCATTCTTCAGCTTTGGACGGGATAAAGTTATATCGTCAGTGTGGGGTGGAGTAGTTACGACAGACAGCGACACGTTTGCTAAAAAAATTAACACTATTTACAAAGATGTTCCCACCCCGCCCGACCGATGGACGATAAAACAGATTTTGCACCCACTATTATTCAGCATAATCATCCCGACTTACTATATTTTTGGCAAATATCTGCTGGCATTCTTGCGAATTGTCAGGGGGGTGGGATTGGCAGTGAGTCAAAGTGAACGCCGCGGCGAAAAGCCGGATATGTTTCCGGCGCGCATGCCGGAAGAGTTAGCCGAGCTTGCCTTGCATCAGTTTGCAAAGTTAGAGATGTATAATGAGCATAGGAGAAAAATTGCAGAATTGTATAAGACAAAGCTGGGTGATTATTTTGAATTACCTCCAGCTAATGATGGCTCCATTTATCTTCGTTTCAACATCCGCCACTCAAAGGCCAAAGAGATTATTCAAGAGGCAAAGCGCAAGCACATCTTGCTAGGGGACTGGTATAAAAATGTTATAGATCCAATTGGCACAGATTTTTCAGCGATGAAATACATTTCGGGCTCCTGCCAAAATGCCGAGCGCGCGGCGCGCGACAGTATAAACCTACCGACACACATAAATATTTCGAAAAAAGACGCAATAAAAATAATTGAATTTTTGAAGAGTTTAAGGAAATAAACACCCCATCCAATTTTCTGAATGGGGAATGAATGAAATACCGGCTATTTTGTCCGGATAGTAGCCCCTTTTTACGGCCACCTCGCACATACGTAAACTTTGACCATTCTTCCTGCCTGGTTTGTCGCATTTGCGGTAAAGTATACATCATCATATTTACCGCAACCTCGGTACGAGGGGGAACGCCAGTCCGTGCTTGTAATGCTTATATGGCTATATCCTTGATTTTCAAGAGCCCGCGCAGCAACGTCTTGCCCTACAAGAGTCTCGCAACCGAGGATTAGTATCGTTACGACTGCCAGCATGCCTAGGATAACCAGAGCTTTACCCACCTTCATAAAACACCTCCTAAATTTCGATGCCTTTATTATACACTAAACTATGTTATTTTGTCAAGAGGTAAAAGATAAAAACCTCTGGGATGACTTTGTGACTTCCCAGCTCAATCACACTTTCCTCCATTCCTGGGCATGGGGGGAGTTTAACGAGGCGATGGGGGATAAAGTGTGGCGGATAGGACTTTATTCCCCTCCTTACGAAGGAGGGGAGAGGGGTGGTCGTTTAGTTGCAGTCGCTCAAATTCTTAAAGTTCACGCCAGGCGCGGCAATTTTTTATTTATCCCGCAAGGCCCAATTTTTGCTGAAAGCAAAAATTGGGCAGATCACAAACAAATTCTAAACATATTACTTGAAATACTAAAAAAAATTGCGCGACATGAAAAAGCCAGTTTTATACGTATTAGCCCCATTCTCGCGGATACTCCGCAAAATCGTGAATTATTTAAACGGCTTGGTTTTCGGCCAGCGCCTATCCATATGCACGCTGAAACGACTTGGACGCTTGATTTAACTCCGAGCGAAGATGAACTTTTGATGGGTGTGCGTAAAACCACTCGCAATTTAATCCGGAGAGCGGTCAAAGAAGGGGTAAAAATCGAATCCGCGACTAGCGAACAATCTGTTGAAACTTTTCACAAACTATACATAGAAACTGTCAAAAAGCATAATTTCACACCCTTCTCCTTGACATATTTATCAAAGCAGGTTAGAATACTAAAAGAAACGACTTCTGGTCTAAAGACGTCTTGTCAAGTCTTTACGGCTTATCACAATGGTCAACCGCTTGCTTCAGCCATAATCGTCTTTTACGGCAATAGCGCTTTCTATCATCATGGCGCAAGCATCCCGAACAAAATCCCGGCGGCGTATCTTCTGCAATGGGAAGCCATTCGTGCGGCAAAGTGCCGAGGGTACAAGTTTTACAATTTTTGGGGTATAATTAAACTAATCAACAATTTACAAACAGCAGTTTCCAAACACCCTTGGGCGGGGCTTACATTATTTAAAACAGGGTTTGGCGGATTCCAAACCGATTATATGCATGCGCAGGATTTGCCGATGAATTGGCGGTATTGGATAGATTGGGTAATTGAAACAGTCCGCCGACGAAAACGCAATTTATAAGTTTTTACTGCCTCTTTGGGAATAAAACTATGTACGTAAAACTTGAGCCATGACTATTTAGAAATAACCGTGAATACTCCAGGAATTGAGTATAAGGACTTGTTAAGAAAAACAAAAAGGATGATGGACGATATTCCGTTAAGACACAATATCTCTTATCCCGCAAGAGGACCAATAGTATTTTTAACTGGAATGGAATACGGGTATTCATTACAAGCCCAAGGCATTGATGTAAAAACCATATTTGCCTCAAACATGAGTTCTGATTTTTCGTATCATTGTTCCCAAACATGGGTCAGGTTAATGAATATTTTATTTTGCCAAATATTGAATGACTGGTCTTGGCAATTTATATCATTGCCTATAGAAACGGAGTTTGGCAATCACTTTGATAAAGACGTCTTTATCAAATGGGCGTATGATAATGAGGTGCCTCTACATAAGGCGAGAACCTGCGTTAAATCATTTGATGTTGAATGCGGCGATTGTCCTACGTGTTGGGATCGTCGAAGAGGATATCAAGATGCTGGGGTTAAAGATCAGACAAAATATAAGTTCTCGATGTCTGGAAAATATCCCACGTATTATGATCATGAAAAGGAAGAGGAAAATGAAAAAAGAAATAGAGGTCAAAATTGAATTAACTCCGGAAGAATTTAACGCCCTTACGAGAAGTTTTAGAGATTTTCATTCTGAAAGAACTTTCGGTTATTTTAAGGAAGATTTCTCAAATATTAAAGAAGGAATTTTTCCGAGAATAAAATGTGTGGAAGGCTCAAGCAAAGAAATTATCTTGACCGTAAAAAGAAAAACAAAAGACAACGCCGATTTTTTTGAACGCGAAGAGATGGAAGTAAAAATACAGGAAGAAGAAAGTGTTGAAACATTAAGAGAAATACTAAAGTCCTTGGGTTTTAATAAGGAAATTATTTTTGAAAAGAAACGAAAAAATATTTTTAAGGATGACATAGTTATTTCTTTTGACGAGCTTCCTTTTGGTTTTTTTATCGAATTTGAGGGGGAGCCGGAAACAATAAACAAATATCTTGGTGAATTTAATCTTTCAAGTCGGCCACGGATTACAAAGGCATATCTTGGCCTATGGGAAGATTACAAAAAGCATCATGGCATTTCCGAAGAAAATTGCCTATTTAAATAAAACCCAGTATGCGTTTCGTGTAATCGAAACAGCCCGCCGACGGAGACGCAATTTATAAATAATGGACAACTACTCTGCTTGGAAAATAAATCCGCAAGATTTTTACAAAGAGAATACCATGGAGGGCAAGATAAAATTCTTAGTCCGTTTTGGCATTCTTGCACCCTCAAGTCATAACACCCAGCCATGGAAATTCAGAATAAAAGATAACACCCTTGAACTTTTTGCAGATTTCTCTCGCCGCTTGCCGAAATCCGACGAGGATGGGCGGATGATTTATGCTGCGCTTGGCTGCGCTATTTCAAATATCAAAATCGCGTTAGACTATTATAGTTTGAATTTCGATATTGAATACAATCGTGAACTCGGTAATTCTCCGGAGGGATACGTCGCGAAAATAACTTTTAGGGGAAAGGGGGATGTACGAAAATACCCTGCCGAATTTCTTTACGCGCTTATGCGCAGACATTCCTACCGCGGCCGATATAGATCTAAGAGTATTCCAAGCCGTATTTTTGAAAATATCGCAAAATTAAATGAGAACGATTTTGAAAAATTTGATATAATAAAAGAGCTGGAAAAAAAAGAGGAGATTGCGCAAATTATGGGTCGGGCGATGAAAAACAAAATGGCGAAACGCGAATTTCGCTGGGAGCTAGCGCATTGGCTGCGCACCAATATAACGCAAAGATCCGATGGCATGCCGGGCAACGGCCACGGAATGAAACTCATTACATCTATACTTGCGCCGTTTATCTTACGTTTGATTGATGTTTCTGCGGTTGAAAAGAAAAAGGCGATCCGGCGCGTGCGTAATTTTCCAGCAATCGGATTAATCAGCACACCAATCGATAGCCCGAGGATGTGGATTGCGGCTGGGGAGTATCTAGAAAGAATTCTTATTTATTTGTATTCGCAAAACATTGCGGCATCTATTATGATTGCGCCGGTTGAACATATGGAATCAAGGAATGAACTGAAGAAGTTTACGGAGTTTTTACCGCAGATTTTCTTCGGGTTTGGCTACGCAGAAAAAACATATCCGCATAGCCCGCGAAGAAAACTGGCCGAAATCTTTATATGAAACAACTAACAAACAGCGAACTGAAAAATTTTCCAGAGTTTGAAAACCATAAGGCGGTTTATGAATTTGCTGAACCACAAAACGGCTTGCATGGTTTTATCGCTATCCATAGAACCTTTTTGAGTCTTGCCGTCGGCGGGACAAGAATGTTTCCGTATGCTTCAGCGGAGGAAGCACTTCGCGATTGTTTGCGGCTTTCTTCGGCAATGAGCCATAAATGTGCCCTTGCCAATGTTGGTTATGGCGGTGGCAAGGGCGTGATCATAGCCGATCCAGAAAAAGAGAAGACTCCGGAACTCCTTCTTGCCTATGCCGACAAGGTTAACGAACTGCATGGACAGTTTTATACTGGTGAAGATGTTGGCTTATCCGCAGACGATGTAAAAATTATGTTGAAAAAATCCGATTACTTTATCGGGAAACCGGGTCTTGCGGGCGACCCCTCCCCGTTTGCCGCACTCGGTGTATTTTATGCTATGGCGGAAGCGGCAAAAAGCGTCTTTGGTTCAGATGATCTGCGGGGAAGAACGGTAGCAATCAAAGGCGTGGGTAAAGTGGGCGGAGAGCTTGCTCGTCTTCTTGCCAAAGCCGGCGCGAAGCTAACAATTGCTGATTTGCGGCAAGATGTCGCGGATGCACTACGGGCGGAGTTGCCAGGCGTCAAAATAGTTGACCCGACGCAAATCCATAAAGAAGATGTTGAAATATATGCACCATGTGCCATGGGCAATGATTTAACCGAGCAAAGTGCTACGGAGATTAGGGCAAAAATTATTTGCGGAGGAGCAAATAATCAATTATCCTCCGCGGCGGTTGGCCAAAAGGTTTTTGATGCTGGGATATTGTATATACCCGACTATATCGCGAATGCCGGAGGTTTAATCAATGTTGTTGATGAGCTAAACGCTGGCGGCTATAACCGCGAAAGAGTATTTGCTGGGATTAAAAATTCCAAGGCAACCGTCGCGCGAATCATCGCGCTCTCAAAATCAAAGAATGAACCGCCAGATAAAATTGCTGGCGATATTGCTCGTGAAATATTTGAAAAATCATAACGTGTTTTTATGAAATCCGCACCATTCAACCCACTTTTTAAAATATTTTTGAAACCTGCACAGCGCCTCAATTTTTCACGACGTGGCATGCAGGATTTTTATCGTCTCGATTTTGATCACATCGATAATATGCTTCGAGAGAAACCTTCGCATTTTTGGGAGGAAAACGGCGAAAAAATGGCCATAAAGCTTTTTCGCGAAGCGTCGAGGCGCGTGCCGGCATACAAGGATTTTCTTCTCAAAAACAATGTCAATCCGCGAAAAATAAAAACAATCAGTGATTTCAAACTTCTGCCGATCGTGGATAAAAAAAATTATCTGCGCGCTTATCCTGTCAAACAACTCTGCTGGGATGGGAAAATTGAGACAAACACGCTTTTTTCCGTAAGCTCCGGTTCTTCCGGAACCCCATTTTTTTGGCCGCGCGGTGACAACCTTGAACTCGAAACAAGCATCACGCATGGACTCATTCTAAAAAAAATCTTTGCGGCGGATCAAAAAACAACGCTATTTATAGACACTTTTTCCATGGGCATTTATATTGCCGGCATCGTTATCTTAAATTCTGCTCTGCGCGCTTCGCAAACCGGCATGCCGATAACCATCATGGCGCCCGGGGTTGAAATTGACGATGTTCTGCGTGTTGTTCGCGAGCTTGCTCCAAACTACGAACAAGTTATTTTAGCTGGCTATCCTCCTTTTGTAAAAGACATTATTGACGCCGGGGAAAGAACCGGAGTTGATTGGAAGTCAATTAATGTAAAATTTCTTTTTGCCGCAGAAAACTTCAGCGAAAACTTCCGCGATTACATGTTTCAAAAAACTGGCGTGACGGATCTTACAAATTCTTCCTGTAATATTTATGGCTCTGCCGATGCCAGCATCCTGTCTCACGAAACCCCCCTCACTATATCCTTGCGCCGCGCGGCACAAAATCGTCCCGCATTATTCACAAAACTATTTGGCGATATTTCATATACTCCAACATTTACGCAATACAATCCCATATTAAAATACTTTGAGGAAGTTGACGGTGAGCTTATTTTTTCGACCTACGGCGGCATACCATTAATTCGCTATAACATTCATGACTCCGGTAAAATCATCGGATTTAATGAAATTTACCCGCTGCTTGGAGAAATTTCTGAAGGAAAAATTGATCCGTGGAAATTGCCTTTTCTCTATGTGCTGGGGAAAAGCGATCTGACAATTTCTTTCTATGGGGTGAAGATTTATCCTGAAAACATACGGACTGGCCTTGAGCAATCCGAAGCCGCAAGTTTGGCTAGTGGAAAATTCACCATGGCGTCGCTCTTTCAGCCGGATCAGACTCCTTATTGGGAGATAAATGTTGAATTAAAAGAGGGAATAGAACCAACCGCGGAAGCGCATCAAAAAATTTTTGGCGCAGTAATTCTCGCATTGGCAAGAAACAACTTAGAATTTGGACGCCTTAAGGCCGCCATAGCGGAAAGGGCGAATCCTGTAGTCACGCTTTTTCACAAAGGCGATCCCAAATACTTTGATGTGCGGTCAGTTAAACAGCGCTGGTCCAAGAAGCCCTCGCCATAATCTATGCCGGATAGTCGTACTGTTATTTATAAAACGCGCGAAGAACTCCCTCTCAACACCAGCATCATCGATACGGTTCCAGGAGCTTTGCGGGAATTGATGGTTATACGCCATCCGGAGTTAAAATCAGCCGAAGAGAAAGTTGACGACTACTTGAAAAAATTCATCGAGCAAAACGGAGGGGCCGAAACAGTTTATGCGTATTATTCCTGGCGCAACACTGCCGTACATATTCTAAATGAAGATACTTATTTTGAACTCCGCACCGCGCGCAATCGCAATATCATTACAAAGGACGAACAGAAAAAGTACCGCGATATCAAAATTGGCATCATCGGAATATCTATTGGCTACAATGTCCTCTCCGCGCTTGCCTTTAGCGGAGGTCCGAAATATATGCGCATTTCCGATAACGACGTTATCGAAATAACTAACCTCAATCGTCTGCGCGCTCCCTTACTTGCCGTTGGTATGAATAAGGCAGATTTTGCCGCCCAGCAGATCCTGGAACTTGATCCGTTTTGCGAACTAGATGTTTGGCCGCAAGGCGTAACGCGCGATACATTAAAACAATATATCGTCGGCCCGCCTAAACTGGATGTTTTTGTTGATGAAATGGATAGTCTGGACCTTAAAATATTGTCGCGTATCGTATGCCGAGAAAATAAAATACCGGTAGTTATGGCTACGAATGACGGCGATAATGTTATACTGGATGTAGAGAGATTTGATGAAGAACCGGAACGAGAAATACTCCATGGCCTAGCCAGAGATGTTGAAATAGATAAAATCAAGGGAGTTACATACTCGCAATGGGTTGAAATAGCCAAAAAGATAGTTGATGCGCGCAATCTCTCGCCAAGGATGCAGGAATCATTGGCCGAAGTAGGCAAAACAATTGCCGCGGTGCCCCAGCTTGGCACCACGGCAGCGATTGGCGGAGCAACGGTTGCCTATATTATTCGCAAAATGGCGATTGGTGAAAAAATGCCATCCGGAAGATATATTGTGAGCTTAGATCGTTCTATTAAAAAAGATAAACCAACATTCTGGCGTCAGTTTCTGCACGCCAAACTCTAACACGAATGCAGATAGTACTTGATACTAATTTTTTAATTACTCTTGGTGCTATTACTCCGAGTGTTATTCTGGGATTTTTAGTATACTTCCGCGGAGGTAATGACTCGATTAAAAAATTATTTGTCCCGTCTGCCCTCGCCATTGTTCTTTGGGCGATCGCAAACTACTTTTCGCTGTGGGAAAACGCGTACACGCTTGTGTTTGCTCGGCTCGTTTTATTTTTTGCGGTATTTCTAACTTTTATCTTCTTGTTATTAGTGTTATCTTTTCCTCAAAAAGTTATCGCTATTCCGAGGATAGTATTGATTGGATTAAGCGGGCTTGCGGTATCAACAATGCTCACAACGCTTACTCCATTTGTGTTTAAGGAACTCATTCTAAAGGACGGGCAAATCATTCCAATAACTGGTCCGCTCATTCCAATTTTTGGAGGGAGTATTTTTCTGTTCTTTTTTATTGGGAGTGTGCATCTGGTGAAAAAAATTAGAATTACTTCGGGAGTCGAAAGAAAGCAGCTCATTCTTATCGGCGCCGGATACGCAACAATGTTCTCTCTACTAATCCTTACTCAATTTGTTTTTACCAATCTATTTGAAAATACATCTTTGATAAAATTTGGCCCGCTCTTTACGATTCCCTTTATGCTTTCTGTTACCTACGCAATCTTGCGCCACCGACTTTTCGAAATCCGCGTAATCGCCACCGAATTTTTTGCGTTGTTGATAAGTATTGTTTTTTTTATCAATACGATCTTTTCGTCGAGTGTCTCTGAATTCGTGTTTAATTTTGCTCTATTCTTGGGCGGATCGTTTTTTGGAGTTTTGATCGTCCGCGGCACTATCCGTGAAATCCGCGAACTTCAACGCCTTTCGCAAGCCAAATCCGACTTCGTTTCGATGGTTTCTCACCAACTGCGCACACCACTCACCGCTATCAAGGGTTTTGTATCTATGACAATAGAAGGTAGCGGCACTGAAGAGGAGCGCAAAGACTGGCTGAATAAAACATTTTTGACCAACGAACGACTGATCCGGCTTGTTAATGATATCTTGGATGTTGCAAGGATAGACGAGGGGAGGATACAATACAACTTTCAAGCAACAGATATCGTAAAGATGATTGATAGCGTTATTTCTGAAGCGACGATCGCCGCCAACGATAAGGGCTTAAAACTTCTTTGGACTAAACCCGACAGCACAACCCCTCCAATTAAAGCCGATGAAATAAAGCTTCGCCAAGTTATCTTAAATTTAGTTGATAACGCGATTAAATATACGACTAAAGGGTGGGTGAGTGTGCGTCTTTTGTACTATAAAGATCTGCAGAAGATAAGGATTATTGTGCAGGATACTGGATATGGAATGAGCAAAGAGGACTTGCAGAGTCTCTTCGGAAAATTTTCGCGCGGAAGTTCAGGCAAGAAAAGCAATGTACAGGGTGTTGGGATCGGCCTCTATGTTGCTAATCATATTGTTGCATCGCATAACGGCAAAATTTGGGCTGAAAGCGATGGACCGAGGATGGGTAGCAAATTCTACGTTGAGTTGCCGGTACAACACGCCTTCCCGGATGACCGCCCTGTGCCGGAAACGCATAAATTGGCATAAAAATACCCCGATGGGATTCATCGGGGATTATTTTTTACTCAATCTAGTCTTCTCACTCTTCTTAGTCGTAAGTAGGGTAGTATAGAGGGAGTTGTGGGGGCAGATCATCCGGCGCAAAGTATCTTGCCGGCCAAGTGCGCGTATTCTTGTTGTAAGCATTAGCGAACGAGTCGGCCACGAGCTTCTGATCCGCTATATCAGCAGTCAATTTTGTATAATTCGCCATGAGTTCCCGCACTTTTTCATTAGCGCGGAGCTCCGGGTATCGCTCAACCAGAGTCTTAAGCTGCTCCGGACGGCTCTCCACTGCTTCTGTTAACTGCGAATCCAAGCCCACTAACTCATCAATCAACTTCAGAAGTTTAGGCCGAACCTCATTTGCCTTTTCGTCTATGATGCCTACTGCCGAGCGTGAAGTACTAAAGTCCGAGTAAAGCGAATAAAAGCTATTCTCATAGTAGTGCGACGCAAAAACATACGCGCAGATTGCGCATACCGCTACCACGATGAGACCCGCTATGGCTGTAACGATCGCAGCCCGCAAAGAGCCGCGCTGTAATAAGATGACAAGAAGTGCAATACCACTACCAATAAAAGTCAAACCGCCTATGGTCGTAAAGAGTACCGTTAGCCCTCCCATCTTGTACCTCCTCGTATCCTTGATCTACTCGTTAATACCAATAATGATTTCTGTATCTTCTTTGTCCTGCTCGTAGTTTGCCGCATCTTCTTTGCGCGGATAGACAAGCATTAGCTTCTGCTCATTTTTAATTTCTGCGTTATCTGTATCTACGCCTTTTTGGCGCAGAAAGGTTATCGCCGCAAGTCGCTCTACTTCGTCTAGGTTAAAATTTCCCCTCTCGCGTATCCAAAAGAAAGAAGGGTAAAACTCGTCGCCTACTACGTAGATTTCAATGGTGCTTTCTAGGCCAGATTGAATACTATTTGGCGTTTTTATGGTCCACGTCGGCTCCAGTTTAATTTCCTTTGAGCTGTCTGCAAGTTTTCTCGGCACAGGTTCCGGACCGGAAGCGCATCCTGCGAGAGTCGCCGCGATAATTAAACCGAGCCCAAAAAGTAGTGTAAAGCCGCTAAAATTTTTAAAGTACCTCACACACTTGCCCCCTTTCACGTAAATTTTGTGCCAAGATTATACTACTTGGTGTACGATTTTTGTCAAGACCATCGACATTCCTTCCAGGGCAGGGAAGTGCCTTTGTGTGACTTGTTATTACACACAAGTAAGTTAATGCAGGTTTTTTCCGCCGTGAAATTTTTTATGAATTTCACGAAGTTTTTTGCTTGTCACATGAGCATAAATTTGAGTCGCGGAAATACTCTTGTGACCCAAAAATTCTTGCAGTATACGTATATCCACACCGCGATTTAAAAGATCGGTCGCAAAGGAATGCCGCATCACGTGCGGAGTGGTTGTTATGGGCAAGCCTGCAAGTAAAGCATAGCGCTTGAGCATTTTTTCTATCGAGCGGGAAGAAAGGCGTTGGGATGAGTCTTTTCTACGCCTGAAGTTTATAAACAGCGCTTTACTTTCATCTGTACGCACCGCCAAATACTTATCCACCCATGACAAAGCTCGCTGGGAAAAGTATACCGTCCGGCTTCGGCCGCCCTTGCCGACTATTCCAAGTTCAAGTTCCTGCGAGGTATCTTTTGGAATCTTGATTTGTTCGCGATTAAGAGACGTCAACTCAGCAATTCGCATGCCTGTTGAGAAAAGGGTCTCGAGAATTGCCCGATCACGCAATCCTTTCGTTGTCGCGGTATCAGGAGTCGAAAACAGCTTTTCGAGTTGTTCCAGCGAAAGAAAACGAATCTGTCTCGCGCTTGCATCTTTTGCCAGCTTAACTCTTTCGGCCGGCAGGGAAGTTATATTTCGATCAGCAAAGTAATTCAGCAAAGCACGCAGGGCTATAAGATAGTAGTTCTGGGTGCTTTTCTTCAACGGCTTTGCGGATTTCCTGGAAAGAAATACACGATATCGCCAAATATATTCTTGGGATAACTCGCGGGGTTTAAGGTTCTCAAGATTGGAAATTTTAAGCCATGTCAAAAATTTTTTAAGAAACCGTGAATAGTTTTCCTGCGATTTTGTGGATAGACCTTTTTCGATATCCAGCCAGTCCAAAAAATCTGAAATGTGGTGGGGGATTGGCTTCTCGTTTTCCCGCATTGCCATAGGACTATTAAGTATAATTATGCGAACCTTATATTAGCATACGATCTTTCTCATTGCGAATGTATAAACCCGCGCTACTCTACCCCAATTTGCTCTTTAATAATATTCGTTGTCGTTGTGGCAATTTGTTCTTTAATCTCCTTCTCGATAGTCTCTTTTGTCTTACTCCCGATGTCTTTTAGTTCTCCAGATTCGCCTGTTTTTGCCAAATCAAAAACGATATTCTTCGCTTTTATCGCCGTATCACGCAAAAAATACTTAAGCTTCAGCAGGCCTTGGTACTCCCCTATCATCTGCTCGGGAATTATAAACAACGTTACAACTGCAAGTATTAAAATAAAGAAAATAAATTTTTGCATATCGGATACCTAACTTAAAGATTAGTAACGGTGTTTATGGCAGGTAATCAAACGGATTAATCGTCGCTCCTATTGGCAGTATACCAGAAATCGTGCTTTCTTGGGTAGTGAATGTATTGGGCGCATATACTGTAAAGTGCAGATGTGAACCGGTGGAATACCCTGTAGAGCCCATATAACCTATGACTGTTCCCCATTCAACTTCCTGGCCCACACTCACAGATTGCAGTGATAAATGGCCGTAGAGGGTTACCAAACCGTTGTCGTGCTCAACTGCTATCCATTTGCCGTAGGCATACGGCGCATTTTGGACGGCAATAACTTTACCTTTGCGGGCCGATCTTACTGACGTTCCGGTCGGCCCAGCAATATCAATGCCGTTGTGAAAACACGTCGGATAGGCCTTCGCAGTCTTGGCAAATTGCGTACAGCCATACCCCTGCGAGAGCTTTCCTTCGGCGGGCCAGTTGAGCACTCCCGGCCGCGCCGCGGGGACGCTTGCCGCATCAATAGCTTGGCGCAACTTATCTTCCAGTTCGAAAATTTCGCGCTGTATCGCTTCTTGTTTCTCTTTGACCGTTTTTAATAAACTTTTGTAGTGCGATTCTTCGTTTTTAGTTTCGGCAAGTAAATTTTTCTTTTCCGCGCGCTGATTCGCAAGGATTGCGTTATTGGTTTCTAATTCCGTTTTCAGCATTTTCAGTTCATCGCGCTCGCTATTCAGGCCCTCCTTCTCCATTTCCAGTTTCTCCTTAAGTTCTTTTACTGTGTCTAATTGAGTCTTCAATTCGCCTTGCAGACTATTCCTATACTCCACCTGATTAAAAAACTCTGCAAAATCATCGTACTTAAACATCATCGCGGTAATTTCTTCCTCGCCGTTCGCATAAATTTCCTGCAATACCGCGGCGATATAGGCATGGATGCGCTTGATATTTTCTTCTTTCGCCTGAATCTCAAGTTCAGCCCGCTTGATTTGAAGTGTAACGGCTGATATCTCCTTTTCCTTGATATGCATACTATCTTCCGTAATTCTTATCTGCTGATTGTAATCTGTAATCAATTCCTCAAGACTACTTGCCGCCGTATGCGCATCGCTCACTGCCGCCTTATATTCCCCCTCTTTCTGCTTTAATTCCTGTATCTCCTTAGCGCGCGCGTCTATCTGATTTTTAAGGTCGTCAATCTCTCCAGCCCATACGGGCACAGCTATTGACAAAAATAAAATTATATGCAATACTAAACCTAATCTCATTTAAACATCGCGTGATAGCCACTTACTTTAACAAAATATCAAATCTAAACTATTGCCCTGCTTCCAGCACCCGCTGGAGGCATTTTTGTTTACCAAGAATTTCTGCGACTTCAAAAGGGCCAGGCGAGGCCTTGCGGCCAGTCAGGGCAACACGCAGAGGCCATAATAGTTTGCCCCTGTCCCCCATCGCATTTGCGATTGGCATTAAAATTTTTTCCAGATTTTCTTTGACAAAATTTTTTTCAATGCCGCCTAATATATCATATAGTTTTTCTAAAACTTCTTGAAGTTCTCCATCACTCATGTCTCGCCAGCCAAGTAGCTCTCTGTCATAATTAAGCGTATCATCAAAAAAGAAAGCAGTGTTATCCCCTATTGCGGAAAGCTTTTTCAGGCGCGGTTGTTCGAGAGCAACAATTTTTTGAAGCCACGCGGGATCGTCCAGCTGTTCTCTCCCCCCCGCCTTGGGCGGGGGGGAGAGAAACGGCAAGCATAATTTCGTTAACTCGTCAAGCGGCATCTTACGAATATACTCACCGTTCATCCAGTCCAATTTGTCTATGTTAAAAATCGCTCCAGACTTTTGCACAGAATCTAAAGAAAAGTTTTTTGTAATTTCCTCGCAGCTCATTATCTCTTGATTCTTGATTCTTAATTCTTGATTCCCAGTCTGTGGCGACCAGCCAAGAGTGGCCAGAAAATTAAACATGGCCTCCGGCAAATAGCCCTGATCGCGATACTCCAAAAGTGCAGTCGCGCCGTGGCGTTTGCTTAGTTTTGATTTATCCGGTCCTAAAATCATTGGCAAATGAGCAAACTCTGGAGGTTCCAAGCCGAACGCTTGATAAATTAAGAGTTGTTTGGGAGTATTTGAAATGTGATCTTCTCCGCGGATAACATGGCTAACTCTCATCTCATAATCGTCTATAGTAGCCGCAAGATTATACAACGGAGTTTTTTCATCCTTAGCAATAGAAAAATCCCCCATTAAATCCGCATTAAATTCAATTTCACCACGAATTAAATCATTAAATTTTACTTTACCGTCAGGATTTTTGAAACGGATAATCCCGCCCTTTGTTTCATGTTTCATGTTTCGCGTTTCATTGCACAGGTGTCGCAGAGCCTCGTTCTTCACCATCTGCTCTTTCCTTTCCCCTTCAAGTTCATCTTGAGTATGATAACAATAAAAAGCGTTTCCAGAATCGAGTAATTTTCTTATATACTTTTGGTAAATCTCCGTCCGTTCGCTTTGCCTACAAAATTCCTGATAATCCAGCCCGAGCCATTCGAGTGCCTTTACTATGCTTTCCTCATACTCCTTTTTCGACCGCTCCTTATCGGTGTCCTCTATGCGCAAAATAAAAACGCCGTTATTTTTCTTTGCAAACAGCCAATTAAAAAGCGCGGTACGAGCAGTGCCAACATGAAATAGACCGGTCGGCGAAGGGGCAATACGGACACGAACTTGGCTAGTCATAATTTTATCATACAGAAATTCACACATTTTAACAATAAAAAACCTCGTACTAATCAATTACGAGGCTTGACGGAAGACGACAGACGAAATGTTGGATTTCCTGCCGTCGTAAAACTAAACGTTGGAGTTGGAGTCGCGAGTATTCTTTAAGTCCCACCAGTTGCTTTATTCTGCCGCCTTGAGGACTTCTGCGGCGATTTCGGAGGACGCGTTGGGTTTGGCGAAGGAGAGGGCGGCTTGGGACATGGCCTGCCAAGTTGCCGTATCGTTGATTATGGCATCTATTTCACTAATAAAAATATGGGGCAACAGATTACCTCCGCGGAGGATACGACATGCTCCAGCATCTCTATATACTTCCGCGTTTTTCAACTGATGCGCCCCCGCTGCTTCAAAATATGGAATTAAAATGCTTGGCTTGCCCGAAGCGGCAATTTCAAAAATCGCACCAGAACCAGCGCGTGAAACAATAATGCCGGCCAGATAATAAGCGCTTGCCATTTCTTGTTCATTGAGCGTGCCATATTGATGATAGAGCGCTCGTTCTTCAGGAGTTTTTAATTGCAAAATTTCGCCTTTCTTCATCATATCAAGATTGTTTTCTCCGCATTGGTGGACGACCTCATATTTTTTAACAAGATCGGGAAGCGCAAGTAAAACCATATTATTTATCTCCTGCGCGCCTTGACTGCCTCCAATAATAAACACTGCTGGTTTATCGGAAACAAGGCCCAGCAATTCACGCGCGTTTTTCGGAACAGTGTAAAAAAGTTCTTCGCGGATTGGGTTGCCAGAAGCGATAGTTTTATTTGCGGGAAAAAAGGAAAGAGTATAATCAAATGCAACAATGATTTTTCGCGCAAATTTTGCCAAAAATTTATTGGCTAGTCCCGGAATAATATCGGACTCATGGATTACGACAGGAATACGAAAGAGCCACGCGATAAACACAACAAGCACACTTCCATACCCGCCCTTGGCAAAGACAACATCCGGCATAAACCAAAAAAGATGCCAATATGCCTGAAGCAAACCAATCGGCAGTTTTAGAAGATCAATAAAATTTAGCGGTGAAAAGTATCGTCTGAATTTCGCGGCAAGCACGACCTTTACGCGGATGTTTTCATTGCGAAAAACTGACCGCGAAAAGCCATCCGGCCCTACAAACAAAAATTCTGCCGTATCATCATTCGGCATTGCAAAACCCCTTAATTTTCTTGCAACAGCAACAAGCGGAAAAATGTGCCCGCCTGTTCCGCCGCCTGTAAAAAGAATACGCATGTTAGTAATTGGGTGATTACAGCAACCATAGCAATTACCCAATTACTAAACTACGTATATTTCGAGATATTCAACAGTATCCCCAATCCGGTTAGTGTCACTATCATTGAACTCCCGCCGTAACTCACCAGCGGCAAAGGTATGCCAGTTAACGGAATTAAACCAAGCATTGAGCCGATATTGGTAAATGCCTGCACCATTATCCAAAAAATTATGCCTGTCGCAAGATAGCTGCCAAATCTATCGTTTGTTTTTTTCGCAATGCGCAAACCCCGAAAGCCAAGCAGAACAAAGGCGAATATCAAAATCAAGCCGCCTATAAATCCCATTTCTTCTAACCAAACCGCAAAAATAGAATCTTTCATTGGTTCGGGCAAAAAGTTAATTTTTTGCAGTCCTTTTCCCAAGCCAATTCCGGTTAGTCCGCCTGATCCTATCGCAAGCAACGCCTGGTTTATCTGATAGCTTATGCCAAGAGGATCAATTGCGTTGTTAAAAAATGCTAGAAACCTCTCCATGCGGTAAGGCGCTGTTTTTGTAAGAGCGAAAAGAAGTGCTCCGCCCATAAAAACAATAGTCGCGATCTGGCCGAGACTTGCCCCGGCCGCAAAATACATAAACATCGCGGTAATGGCAATTACCCCAAGAGTGCCTATGTCCGGCTGAAGAATGATCAGTGAACTCAAAGCGCCCATGATTACAATAAACGGTACAAATCCCTCATTCCATTTCAGGCGCATTCCCCGCCGACCCTCGAACCATGTTGCAAGATAGATTATAAATCCAAGTTTAGCAAATTCTGATGGCTGCAGCGAAAAGCCAGCAATGTTAATCCAGCGCCTAGCGCCGCCAGCTTCCGCGGAGATTGAAGGAATGAATACAAGAAGCAATCCAAAAATAGCTGTTAATAAAATCGGCAGTGCCCAAGGTTTTAGTTTTTTATATGGAATTTTATATGCGATAAACGCAAACAAAACGCCAAGACCCAATCCGTAAATGAGCTGATGCCTGAAGTATGAATAAATATCCCCGAAATCTTCATGGCTCTCGACAGCTGAAGCAGAAAAAAGCGCAGCAAGACCAATGATTACTATAACAACTATCGTAGCGAGTAGAATATAGTCTGGCTTTCGCTTGGACACCGCCCAATATCCAATATCCAATATCCAATATCCAATAAGTTTTAAATCACGAATTAGAAATTAGAAATTAGAAATTAGAAATTATTTCCGGAGTATTCTCCCCCATCTTGCTTTCTGAAACTTCCCCCGCTTGAGGGCAAAACCGCCATTAACAATTACGAAATCCACCCCTTTGGCATATTGGAATGGATCTTTAAAGCTTGCGAGATCTTGAATTTTTTTGGGATCAAAAATTACAATATCAGCAAAGCACCCTTTTTCTATTTTTCCGCGCTTCTCAAGACCAATCTTTTCCGCTGGCATTAGTGTAATTTTATGCACAGCTTCCTCCCAGCTCAAAAATTTTTTTTTGCCAACGTATTCGCCTAAAAATTTAGAGAAGGCGCCAAAACTTCTTGGGTGCACGAGCATTCCTCCCTTTTGTTCTCCGGAAAGATTATAGCCAGCTCCATCTGATGCAATAATCCCTGCCTTATTCAATATTGCCGCTTCAACATTTTTATCGTTAAGAAAGGGCATAAAACCGACCACCTGATCTTCCGCGGAAAGTATTACATTCAACAAAGCATCGGTTATGCTTGTTGCCTGGTTCAAAGCGACTTCCTTAAGTGTTTTGCCAATAAAAATATTGTCGATATCACCACTCGCAATTGTTATATCCCCAAAATCATTTTCCTTCCCTGATAATTCCGTTTTTATTCTTTCCCGCGTGGATTTATCACGCAAACGTTCCAGTGCCTCCTTTTTGCCTCCTACGCCAACCCAATCCGGCAAAACGAGGTACAGCACTGAAGCAGTTATTGTATAAGGATAAACATCAAAGGTTATCCTAACTCCTTCGTCGCGTGCCTTTTCAATCTTTTCAAGCGCGCGCGAGAACATTCCCCAGGACTCGCGGCCGAAGGCCTTAAAATGATAAATATGCGCGGCAATTTTATGCTTACGGGCAATGCCCAATACATCATCAATTCCGTCCAAGAGACCGTTCCCTTCGTCGCGCAAGTGCACTGCCAATAATCCCTTTTTAGTTTTTAGAACTTTTGCAAAACCATCTAATTCTTTTTGACTTATTCCCTTTTCATGGGAGTAAGCAAGACCTAAGGAAAACCCATATGAACCATCCGCAAGTGACTGTTCTAATAAGTAAATAGCTTTTTTAAAATCGGCTGGAGAAAATTCGCCAACATGGTCTCCGACCAACCCGCGGCGAATAGTCGCATGGCCGGTTAGGGTCGCAAAATTTAAGCTAGGATTGTGCCGCTCAACCTCATCTAAAAATTCTTTAGTAGAGGCCCAGTTAATATTGATTTTAGAAATATCCCCCCATTTCTGAATGGCTTTTATTGATTCCCGGCTCACAATAGGCGCAAGCGACGCCCCGCAACTTCCGCCAAGAATCGTCGTTACGCCTTGCTTAATTAAACTATGCATGCCTCCTTGCTTGAATAGAGACATGTGAATATCCGAACGGTTGATAATATCAACAAAACCGGGCACTGCAAACTTGCCGGTAGCGTCTATCATCGGCTCTTTTCTGTGCGGAACAAGCCGACCGATATCTTTTATCATGACTTTTTCAACACGAATATCCGCTTCATAGCGCGGCTTACCTGTGCCGTCTAAAATTGTAGCATTCTTTATTAGCATTATTGAAAGCTAAGCCAAATTCCAATAATCGCGAATATACCGGCGACCGTCCAGGCATACATCACGATACTTGATTCCTCCTTGCCAATAATTTCTAAGTGGTGGTGCAACGGCGCCATTTTGAAGAGCCTTCGCCCGAATAGAACTTTCCAACCAGTTTGGGTGATTACCGAAAAGATCTCCACTATAAATATCATACCAATAATCGGCAATAAAATAGCCCTGTCGAGCGCAAATGCAAGACTCGCCAACACCACGCCCATGCCAAGCGAGGCAATATCTCCCATTTGGTACTTAGCTGGTTTAACATTAAACAGCAGATATCCGCATAGCGCGCCAATGATCGCGGCTATAAGTAGCGAAATGTCTCGGCTTCCCTGTTGAATTGCTATCGCAAAGAAGGCACCGTAAGCAATGACCAATGTGCCGGCAGAAAGGCCATCGATACCGTCGGTAATATTGACTGCATTTGCCATGAGCATTACCAAAAACACAATGACTGGAATAATAAGTAGTCCAAGATCGATATGTCCAAGCCACGGTAGCCAAAGTTCAGTCCAGTCAAGCTTAAGTGATAGCCATCCGGCGACAATTACTCCAATAATTGCTTGCACAATAATCTTTTCGTGCGCCTGCACGCCGCTTCCGGGATGCGACCCTAGCATATAGAATAGCCGTTTGTAACCTTGCCATGGGAATGAAACCAAATACCAGATTCTATACCTAAAATTTTTATGTATTTTTATTAGACGAACTATTCGTCCCAATGTTCTTGGGTGCCGCTCTTTCGTGTAAAAGATGTTGAGAAGATCGTCTACTCCGCCAAGCAAAGCCGAGAGCCAAAGCACTCCTATCGGCACATAAGTTGTTTCGCGGTGCCAGTTAAATAGAACTGTTAAAACTGAAACAACCGCTACTATTATTATACCACCAATTACAGGAGTACCCACCTTATTCTTTCTTGTGGATATCAATGAGGAGAAATCCCGCTCGTCTTTGCGCACTACTCCCAGTCTTTTAAGAGTTATGATAAGGGGAGGAGAACAAATAACTGTAATTAAAAAGGCGGTAAGGAAAAAATAAAAACTCTGTTCAATGATTAAGCTAATCATGCATTATGTATAGCCGGTAAACCTTCGGCTCTCCTCTCTGGTTTATAGTATGCCTCGTTTCTGGCTCCTCCTGCCATCTTTGAGCGGCCAAATTGCCGCCTGGGCTGATAAAATCTATAACTCCCCTTTTAATTCCCTCGCGGTTCTCTTCGAGCACCGAGTGGCTATAGAAAACTTTTTCCAGAGCTCCGGAGTCGTCCGCCTCAATTGCCGTAACAATTACAGCGTGATCAATTTCAGTATTAAACCGAATCAAATCTCCGGGCATTATTTCCTGAATATTATCAATCGGTCGGGCATTGCCGTCATCGGTAAGAGTTTCGATATCAATATGCGTGTACGGCCTCATCCTGCAGAAAAGCCAGCGCAACCCATTGTTATTAAATTTGATTAACCTATGCAGTGGTTTTTTATACTTTGTGCGGCTGTACGCATCCAGAACGTGTGTGATAAATCCTGAGCATTCTACTCCCAGTTTTCTCTTTTTCATTATACCGCGAATTGCTTCCTCCGGCATCTTTGAAAAATCTGCGCCTTCAAGTTTTTCAATTATTCTTAACTCTCCTTCTATATCCTGCGGCGACCCTTTGCCGGCATAGACAGCTAACCCCCATCTCTCCTGGCGAGACTTCGGGTTTCTAAAATAAGGGCAACGGACATATTTGTTTTCCGCTGCTTTAAGATGCAAATAAGCTTCTATAACGTTTAGCGCCGATTGCGGCAACGAATAATTTTTCATAAACCGTACTTTTGTATTCTATAAAGTTCTTCATTCGGCTTGATCAGCTTAATCCGCGCCAAAAGGCCTTTGTCTTTGTACTTTTTTTCGATATCGCTCAACCTTAGAGTTTTATTGCCTTTGTTGCGATAAATAATTTGTTTTGCTGGGAAGGGTAAAATTATCGGCGGTTCTCCGTTGCGCGGTGTTGGACACCCCGCATAATCTAACATCAAATATGCTAGCAATGGCATCTTGCCAATTTTTCTATGTAATTTTGCTTCAAACGAAATACTGGCCGGCTGATGGGTATTAACTTCTATAAAATAAACGCGGCCTGAACCATTTTCCATTATAACATCTATTCCGAATAGTCCCCGGTACCTCTCTTTGTGCAAAATCCTGCCGATCTTTTCGGCAATATCCTGAACTTGTCTTATTCGCGGATTTTTTAATTTTTGCGGCGAAGTAAAATTGTTGCCGCAGGTTGTATTTGGATTAGTTGTCGCCGACTTTAAGCCGGTGATTTGCTCGCTTAAAGAACCGGTTATCACTTCGCCGTTTTTTAACACAACGCAATTTATAGTATAAGTCTTGCCCTTGATATATTCAGAAACCTTGCATTCACGTTTGGGGAATAATTTGTATAGTTTCTCAAGATCCCCTCTCAATTTAATAAAATAAGTGCTGTTGCCGCTATGGCCGCGGTTAAATTGCAAAACAAAGGACTCCCCTTTGAAGTCGCGAAAACAGCTCGCTACCTTGGCTTCCTTGCGCATCTTTTCAAGATTAGTGATAAATGATCTGGGATATGGGACAACATCATTCAATAACCTAAACTGTGAAATCTTATTTTCAAACTGCTCGGCAATTCTCGCTTTGGGCGCAAGTAATTTCCAGCCCTGTTTTTTGCAAAAATCTTCAATTAGCGCGGAATTCTTCAGAACTAAAACATATACATTTTTTCTGCTATCGCAAGTTTTTTGTATATGTTTCCTGACAAGCTCGCTCTGTAAAATTCCGTAAGTCCCCCGTTCAACTATTTTTTTCACCTCTTTGCTAGAAAGATGCTCTTCTAGTACCAGGACTTGTCCACAATTTTTACGATCGCGTAAATTGTGTACAAGCTGACTTTTGTAAGGACAGATGATCGTATAATTGGGCAAAATATCTTCAATACCGAGGGCTCGTTCTGGATCAAGAGTCACATAAAAAAAGGCCTTATTTTTGCCCAGTTCTTTTAGCTGATTTACCCAATCCATAAACCATACAATACCACAAAATTTTGGTTTTATCCAGAATTGCCCTTTGCGAACTGAAAGCCTTGCTGTTTGGCGGAGCCACGAGTTGGCATATCTTTATTTCGTTTCTCTTCACTTTTTTCTTATTTACTATTTTTGCAAAGGCTTGGGGGGACGCGATATTGGGAAATACTTGTCAAATTGCTCGCGAATTTGCTGATTTGAAATTTTAGACGGATAATCAAGCTCCTTGAGGCGCTCAAGAATACCGTCAATAATTTGCATATTTTCACTTTGTTGCTCGCCTAAATCAAGCCGGCCGTCTGCCTCGTATTTTTCTCTCAATTGATTTGCATATAAACTCGACCTTAAAAGGGATTGGTAAATCTGCGCGCGCATTATATTTTTTGCCGGATGCTTCTCTAATTTATCCCAGCAGTATTCAACCAAACTCTTATCGTCCGGCCTCTCTTCCTTTAACTGTAATAGTAGTAGTAAATCTCTAACCATCTCCGGAGGCATGATAATAATGATGTGCGGCACTCCGCCATTTTCATAGGACACTATTCTGCCGTCCCGCGGAGATTTATAGTACTTAAATCCCCCAAGTTTTTCCTTTTCTATCAACTCCTGAATGGCATAAAATTTTTTTCCAAGATTATCATTCCCTTCCTGGGCGCCAGGATCAATCGTAGTGATATCTATTGCGGCAATGAATGAGGACTTGTTGCCTTCCCGTTCTTCCTTGGGCGCAAGCTCAAGGATAAAATCTGTTTTGTGCTTTAAATCGTCGTAGTCAGAAGCGGGAGTAACGAATATCTCCTTACCCGGCTTGCCAAAAAAACCCAATTCATAAAGATCGGTTGCGGCCATACTTTCGGCAATTTCCGGGAGCGGGCCTCTGCCTTTGGCCTCCGGGTTAAAACGGTCTTGCGCGTATTTGCCCTTCTTCTCGCGAACAAATTTCAAATCTCTTGCAACAACTTCTTCTCCGAATTTATTAATAAATTCGGGGTTACTCATATCTATCCTTGCTGCACGCAGGCGCGTATTGAAAGAGGCGTAGCTACTGTCAACCAATCGCTCCATAAATCGCGGATCAAGACGGTACATCTCCAAGATATTTTCCGGAGGAATAGAATCTATCTGCCCTCTACCAAATTCTTTTTCTATATCTTGCATACTTATCAATATAACACTTAATCCGTAAACAAGCACACGGAATTTTGTTTACGCGCTTTTTCTGAATTCTGCACCTGCCACTTGAGAAACCCGGAAAACGCCAGCGCGCTATGCCAGCCTACTTTATTGAGGAGCGTCCCCAAAATTTCCTTTGCCCTCTCTAATTCTTTGTTAGAAATCACAAGTCCTCCCCCGCCCGTTTCCTCGCAAATCCTTATAACCCTATCTCGGCGATGGGCAATATTATCCACTATGGCTTTGGCTTTGCTCTCGGCTTCTTTCACAAAGCCCTTATCAAAATAACTCGCGATGGGATGGACTTTTGTCGTCTGAACCGCATAAAAAGCAGGCACCTTCGGCATCTTTTCTTTAAATCCCAGATATAAACCCTCAAGAGTCGCGCCAGAGCTTGTGGGAATAAAAATATTATCTATGCGCCTGCCTGCCGGCAGGCAGGCGGCAGTTTGTCCTATTAACTCATAAGAGATTTGTTTGTAGCCAACTAAAGCTATATCGTCAGTAGAGGCGCGCAAGTTTATGACATTTTTATACTTGCGGCAAAACTGGAGAGCGTCGCGGCGCGGAGTTTTGCTGATATGGAGAGCTGCCCTCCCCTGCCGCAGGTATGCTAAAACAGGAGAATTTCCACTCACGAAAATATGAAGTTTTACCCCTTTCTCTGTACAATACTTAGCCGCTGAAATCGCTGAATTGCCGGAAGAAGCAATAGCAAACTCTTTTACGCCTTGTTTTGCATAATGCTCAATCCATGGCCCCATTGAACGATCCTTGTGCGTGCCGGTGAGATTTTCGCTCTCCAGCTTTGCCCAGACATCTATGTTTGCTTTTGGAATTTTGATGTGGTATATTGTGGTCATATGATTATTCCTTGCCCGGAGTGTAAAAACGATAAAGATATAAACGATAAGGATATAGAAGTCGGACGGTGGTTTGAATGCGACTATTGCGGGGTGAGCTTTGAAATTACGAAAATCAAACCGGACGGATCGATAGATATAAAAATTATTGAAGAAGAGAAATAGTTTCTTCTATCATTCCGCGAAATCCCTTTTGACTCATAAAGACGATCGAGGCCCTCTTTTTTTTCTGCCCGCATATCTTAATAAAATTTTTTACTTCCGCAAGCACTCCGGCATCATCCTCAATATAACAGCAGTCTTTATAATAGCCGTGTATTTGAGCGGCTAATTTTTTATTGAAAGCGCGCACGTCTTCACTCATCGAACTAACCCGCGGCAGAATAATTTTTCGGGCTACCTTAAAACAATTTTTATACCCTTCATCGTGCAAGGCCGCCCTGCTCCGGTTGCCTGGTTCGTAAATTACGCACAGATCGTATCTTGGAAACATTTTTGCAATCGCCTCAAGACCCCCCGCAACTTTAACTGGCGTATGGGCATTATCATCTATCACGATCGCATATTTATCTTGAAATCGCACTTCCTGCCGACGCTTCAAGCCAAGAAAACTTTTTAGCGCGCCTTTTATCATTTCACCGTCAATTCCAAGATGCCGTGCTAGTGTAATTGCCGCGGCAGAATTATCTTGCCAAATCCTTCCTGGAAATGGCGGAGAAAAATCCTCGAGTTTTTTAGCATTGTAAAACAAAACAGGTGCGACAGCGTCTTTTACCGCACGCTTTATATTGGCGCCATTGTAATTCGCAATAATTACGCCGTCGCGCGGTACTTTAGCGGCAAGTTCTCTAAAAATATCAATGTATTCTTTCTCACTGACGAATTTATCCATATGATCCCAGCAAACATCAGTGAGGATCAAATACTTCGGGCTATAGCAAAGAAAGCGCGGAGTGTTATCCCAGCCGGATGACGGATACTCGTCGCCCTCAATGACTGACCAGTTTGAATCAGTCTGCCTAATGCCATGCTCAAAATTTTTTGCGATGCCGCCAATCATAAAATTTGGATTATAACCGGCGTTTTCCAGAATCCAGGCAACAAGCGCAGTCGTGGAGGTTTTGCCGCAATCGCCCGCAATAACAACAGAGTTTTGTTTCTCGATAAGTTTAGGTAAAACATCAGCATAAACTTTTATCGGTATCCCAAGTCTCCCAGCTTCAACAACCTCCGGATTTTTATCTGTAATAAAAGCTGTAACAAGCACTAAAGCGGGCTGCGGATCTAGGTGGCTCTCTTTAAAACCGGGCATTATTGCAATGCCGTTTTTTTCAAGATATGTGCTCATCGGCGGGAAAAATGCTTTATCCGAACCAGTAACTTTCCAGCCCATTTTTTTGTATAGCAATGCGAGCGGCGCCATCGTAACCCCGCAAATGCCGACAAAATGGATATGCTTCATTGCAATACCATAGCACAAAATTGAGTTATCCACAATTTCCGCTTGACATATCTAAGCGATACAAGATAAAGTATGATATTATCATACTTTATATGAAAAGAGATAAAATTACAATCACTCTTCGCAAAGATATTCTTACAGAAATTGATCAGACAATAGATTACGAAAAAATTCGTAATCGCTCGCACGCAATTGAGTATCTTTTATGGCAATCCATGAAGCCCAAAATACGTAAGGCGTATATCCTGGCGGGAGGGTTTGGCTTGAAAATGAAGCCATTAACCGAAGAACTGCCCAAACCCCTCCTTCCTATTCACGGCAAGCCTTTGCTTGAGTACCAGATTGAGCTTTTAAGAAACAATGAGATTAGGGATATCCATATTCTGATTGGACATCTTGGCGAACGGATAAAGTATCATTTTGGCGACGGCACACGTTTTGGCGTAAATATAAATTATTTAAGTCAGCCTAAAACCGAGATAGGCACGGGCCACGCCCTGTATCTTGCGCGCGATATTTTTACCGACACGCCATTTTTGATGCTCTATGGCGACATGCTGATCAATCTCAATCTCAAAGATTTTATTGACCATCATCTTGAAGGCAACACTGTCGCCACAATCGCTCTGACTTCGACAAAATATCCCTCGCCTTATGGTGTAGCCGGATTAAGCGGCAGCAAGATCGTCAACTTTCATGAAAAACCAGCAGAAAAGGAGGCGCATTCGCATGTCATCAGCGCGGGTCTTTTTTGCTTTCGCCCGCAAATCTTTGAGCAGCTTTCAGTTAAAAAAGATTTTGCCCTTGAAAAGGACGTTTTTCCAAAACTCGCGAGCGAAGGAGAGCTGGGCGGGTATTTGTTTGAGGGCAAGTGGTTTGACATCGGAACCCCAGAAATTTACGCGAAGGCGATAAAGGAATGGGGACAGCACCTTTAAAACTCAAAACTAAGGGAGAGTAAAGTGAATGCATTTCTGGTGATTGATATGCAGAAAAGATTCGGATGGGATCAGCTGAAAAAGTTAAAGAAAATGAGGTTAGACGCTGCAAGTAACATTATAGCCGAGCTGCAGAGAGCAAGACTTGCTTCTCAGCCGATTGTTTTTATAGTTTGTGACCCTCGCCCCGAGCATGCGACAAAATACCAGCTTAGAGGAAATTGTGAGGCGTGCGACCATGAAATTGGAATGCTCGATTTTCTTAACCATCTTCACAAGGGAAGTTCCTTTGAACCTGTTTTCTTCAAAGGCCTTAACGATGATGCCTTCTCAAACCCCAATCTAGGCGCCTATCTTTTGGAGCTGGGAGTTACGGAAGTCACGCTCGTGGGTTGCAATACTAGTAGTTGCGTATTAGAGACTGCACAAGGGGCAATAAAGACAGGGCTTAACGCAACCCTTTTAGCGAACTGCTCCTACGACAGCTATCATGGCTTTCTTTGGTCGCAAGAGGATTACGACGAACTAATAAATCTTCTCCACAAAAAGGGTGGACTAAAATATGACCATAAACTATTAAAACAAATAAAGGTTGTCAATTATCCGCATTTTCAAAAGATTTATCTACCCGACTGAAGGTCGGTAGGTATCGGTAAATGTTTGACATCGGAACCACAGAAATTTACGCAAAGGCAATAAGGGAATGGAGGTAGTTCGTTGAAAAATAAGAACATAATACTGCTTTTTGATGTCGATGGCGTGCTTGTGCCTTATAACCAAAAAACAGTTCCGATAAGCGTAAAAAACATCCTGCGTAAGCGAAGGGTCATAAAAGTGTTGGCTTCCGGCAAAAATCTAAAGTGGTGCTGGGAAATCGGTGAGCAAATCTGTGCCGATGCCGTTTTTGCGGAGAATGGCCTCGTCTCTCAATTTCGCGGCAAACCGCCGCAAATGACTGCCGATGTCAGCCATCTTGAAAAATTGCGCGAACTTATTCACTTTACAATCGTTAACGAATCCAGCTGGACTGCAATGGTTTCGTTGGGCGGAACAACTTCCCAGATGATCTTTGAGCCTGGAAAAACTATCCTAACCCTTTGGGCAGACCCTCGCGGAAAAGTGCAGAATTTGCAATCCGCGCCATGCGCGTGGAGCGAGGAGCAATTTGTAAATGAAATGCGCCGAATTATCAAGGAAAACTTGCTCGATATAGTAATATCTGGTCCGTATCGCGACGGCGGCATAGACTTCCAACTTGTTGGAATCGATAAGGGAAAAGCTGTGGACATGCTTCGCATTCTTTTTCCTGATTACAAAATAATTGTCTTCGCTGATGACCACAACGATTTGCCGATGCTTTTACGTAGCGGCGTGTTCGCAGTAACTTTCGCAAACGGATCCAAGGAAGTAAAGGAAATAGTTGAGGAACGGCAACGCAAAGGCATGGGATTTATTACCAATAAACGAGCGTTTGAAGGAGGGCTGGAAGAAGCTCTGGATTTCCTGCTGAAAAGAAACAAAGGAGGCAAAAGAAATGCGTGAAGTAATTATACAATTCCCCACTCAATTTTTATACGAACCAACTATTCAGAATGAGGCAAATCTCAAAATAAACGCGGTATATACAATACATAACCTTCAGAAATTTATCGTGGTTGGCATGGGCGGATCGCATCTTGCGGCAGACCTTATCAAGTATGTCAATCCGTATCTTCCAATGCATATTCATCGCGACTACGGTCTTCCCGAACTTCCATATGGGGAGCTTGCAAGTTCTCTTGTCATCGCGGTTTCGCATTCCGGAAATACGGAAGAGACGCTGGACGCGTTTAAGGAGGCGTTAACGCCGATTAATCCTGCGTTAAATCCACGCCGCAAAATACCGCATCTTGCGGCAATAACCTGCGGCGGAGAACTGCTACGACTTGCGAAAGAACAGGATGTGCCATATATTCAAATTCCCGACACTGGGATTCCGCCCCGTTCCGCTACCGGTTTTCTTACCAAAGCTCTGCTCAAGTTAATGAGACAGGATCGCATGCTTGGCTCGCTGACCAAACTCGCCGATATAATCAAGCCGTCGGATATAGAGCCGGGTGGTCAACGCATTGCTACGCAAATAAAAGACAGGGTGCCTAACATTTATTCCTCCGATAAGAATACGACTCTGGCGCAAAACTGGAAAATCAGACTGAATGAGACTGCCAAAATACCCGCATTTTATAACGTCTTGCCGGAGCTTAATCACAATGAGATGACTGGGTTTGACGTTTGCGACGCAACACGAAGACTCTCACGCCGGTTTTTCTTTATCCTGCTAACAGACGCGCGTGATCATCCACGCGTACAGTTAAGAATGCAGATATTAGAGAGGTTTTACAGAGAACGCGGCTTAAATGTAGGTGCAGTAGAACTGCCCAATCTAGAACTTGATACTTTCCCGTTCTTTGATCAACGGTACATGGTTAAGCTTCATAAGGCTTTTTATTCTATAATCCTTGCCGACTGGACGGCATATCATCTTGCAAGAAGCTACGGCATTGATCCCGTAAGTATTCCGATGGTGGAGGAATTTAAGAAACTAATGACAGCGGAAAATAAGTAAAGGAGGTTAGCAATGCAGGAACAGGAAAGAGTGGTTGAAATGAAAGAAGTAGAAATTGATAAAACCAGGTATCTAAAAATCCGACTTGCTTCAGGACAGGAAATACTTGCTACGCTTGTTTTTGAAGAAGTGATTCATTGGAACGATTCCCTTTATGGCATGAGTAGTCGCACAGTAAGCAAAGTAGGAAATCGCCCTCCGGATTGTGCATTGGCATGGTCTAGAGAATTACGGCAATGCACATGCGGCAAGCATATATATTCCCGCATTGACGATGTAAGCACCAGAGAAGCGGTATATGCGCACACTGTTTTTCTTCTGCCAAATTACCCCTTACTCTTTGAAGAAAAAATAGTTAAAGCATACATAACCCGCGACACCAAATATGTGATTGCAATTGATGTGGGAGGAAGTAACGTGCGTATGGCAATAGTGGGCTCTGATAAAACGATTACCCCAGACGAACCATATACATATGCTGTTGAGCATATTCGTACCTATGAAGATTTTGTGTCTATAATGACGAACGCTATAAAGGAAATGCGGGAACGAGAGCCGGAGACGTGTGGAGTTGGGATCGCGATGCCAGGTCCATTTGACTACGAGGAAGGGATTGCGTTGGCTACACACAAGCTTCCGGCGCTGTACAACAGGAATCTTAAAACAACACTCTCTGCCAATCTTGGCCTTCCAATCTACTTCCTCAATGATGCCGAAGCATTTGCAGTCGGCGCCTGGTGGATGGCTCCCGGCCTTCCGACCAAATTCCTTGCCCTGACTTTAGGTACTGGTCTGGGCGCATGTTTTTTCGCAGACGGAGCCGCAGTTCGTTCCGGAAACGACGTGCCAACTTACGGGGAAATTTGGGACGCTCCCTATCGCGGAGGTATTCTTGAAGATTTTGTTTCCCGGAACGCAATTGAGCAACTCTACAATCAAAAATTGAGGGATGATCCTTCTCTTCCGGCGCTTGGAAGCGTAAAGGAAATTGCCGAAGCTGCAAGGATTGATAACGAGCCTGCGCGAGTGGTATTCCACGAATTTGGGGCTAACCTTGGAGCGGGCATTGCCCCTCATGTTAAAGCTTTTAGACCAGAACTGATTGTGATAGGCGGCCAAATTGCAAAGGCGTTTGATCTTTTTGGCAGTAGTGCCCAGGGAGTATTAAACGAACAAACCGGCCTCAAGGTACCTTTAACTACATTTTTTTTGGGTGACCGCGATGAGAATGCGTTAATGGGTGCCGCGTATTATTGTCTCCGGAAGCTCGATATCTTGAGTCCAAGAAAAAAAATTGACCAATTAACGAATTAGGCGATCTCGATCGCCCCTAATCCCTCATTCTTTTAAAGGAATGAGGGATTTATTTTTTTAAACACCGCCGCGGCGGCGCCGAGGACGCCGATTTCGTCGCCAAGGCGAGTTATTTGAATCTTGGGAATCTCAAGATAGTGTTCCACATATTTTTGAATGCCGCCGATGATAAATTCTGGATTGTTAAGAGCGACGGAGCCGCCGATGGTGATAAGTTCAGGGTCGTAAACGGAAATGAGCGTTGAAATCGCTCGCGCGTTAACACGCGAAAGTTCTTCAAGAAAATCTAGAGCAAACCCCTCGTTTCTTGCCGCCATCGCGAAAATCACTTTAGTCTCGCCAATCTCCGTCGTGATATGCGGAATGGCTGAATTGGCCTTGCGCCATATTTCATAAAATCTTGGGATGTTCGTGCCGGAAGCCAAGCCCTCCCAGTGGCCTATTCCTTTTCCACAAGTACAGGGAATGTTGTATTTTGTGTCAACAATAATGTGCCCCACTTCTGCCGCGTTGCCGCTTTTGCCCAACAGAAGATTGCCATTCACGATAGCTCCGCCGCCAATGCCAGTCGAAAGAGTTATATACACTAGATTTTCAATCTTTTTGCCTGCGCCAAAGTATCTTTCGGCAAGCGCAGCAACATTAGCGTCGTTGTGCAAAAAGATCGGCAGTTTAAATTCTTTTTTAAGCGGTTTTACAAGGGAAATAAAATCATACGGGATATTCGGTGAATTCTCAGGCCCGCCGCGCTTGTAGTTCAACGGACCTATTGAAGCAATGCCAATACCCGCAACTTTTTTCTTCGGTTTGTTTTCGGCTTGAAGCTCGTTGATCATTCTTATAATCTGTTTTGTGACCACAAGGCCGTCTTTACCGCTTTTATTCGTCGGCTCCTTCAGGGCATTCAAAATCTTCCCGTTTTCGTAAACTAAACCAACTCTTATATTTGAAGCGCCAAGATCTATGCCGATGGCTAGTTTAGGCATAACTCAATAGCAAGGTTAGAACCTATTTTTGCGACTTCAAGGGGGAGTCTATTTTTAAGATAGGGGGGTTGAAAGGTCTCCCCCTTGCTTGGAGCAAAAATAGGTTCTAATCCTGCGCAATCTTTTTAACAACATCAAAAACAATATCCTCGTCATACAGCGCGTCAAACGCTGGCAAACCGCACTCATGCTGAACCTCTTTTTTATACCGCTCTCGCGCTGCTTCATCAAGCCCTTCAGAATTGACCGCCACGGCGATAACTTTGGCATTGCGATAAAACGGCAGCACAGAATTTTCGTACTGCGCAATCGCACGCTTAATATCTGGCAATTTTACAAGCTTTGAGCCAATAGAGTGTTTGCGTTGCGGCCGCACCACTATAATCATATGCGTCGGCACTGCGCCGTGAATAAGGGCGATAGTGGTATTGGCGTACGCTGGATGAAATAAACTCCCCTGCCCCTCTACGAACAATATATCATATTTTTTGGATTTTTCTAGAACCATTTGCTCTACAGCGCCCGCCATAAAGTCTGCCGGCAGGGCATCTATGGCAACGCCCCAGCCGGAAATCATCATGGCCGTTTGTCCGGTGGGAACAACACAGCTTGCTAGGCCAAGTTTTTTAGCCGCGCGGTCCATCTCATAGGCAACTGTCATCTTGCCGATTGCCGCGTCCATACCCACTGTAAGCACGATTGGCTTCTTAATATGATATGCTTTCGCCGAACCGACCGTAATACATTTCAAATCCGGCGCCTTTCTTGTATCCCAAAGCATAACGCCGTATTTTTTGGCTAATTTGCTGAATTTTTTATCTTCGTTCAGTATATAGTGCGTCCCCGAAACAATATGCATTTTGTTTTTTATCGCCCAGACAATGTCTTTTTTGTATTTCTCGGGCAGTTCTCCCCCTTCGGGAGCATTGCCAAGAATCAAAACATCGGCACTAGTCTTCGCCTTAGCCTCTTTGAGCGTATGGAAAATAGGGACCTCCCCCCGGTTTCGGCCGGGGAAGGTCCCTAAAAGATAAACTGATAACACCTCGCCTGTTGTTTTTTCTGAACAACTTGAGTCAATTACTCCTGTAATCTTGTACTCCGCGTATCGCAAAATCCCATCCGCTGTCTTTGCCCGCATCGGCAGATTTTTACGCACTTCCAATCCAAAAACTCCCTCGGCGTAAATGAGACAAGTATGCTTATTGAGATCTATAGGAGCCTTTAATATGGCTTCTGCCATACTCAACAAGGTAGCATAATGAACCAAGTTTTGCGAGTGGCCTTACTCCCAAATATACGCCCTCTTTACCCAATCAATCAGTTGCCGCGCGGCTTTGATGCGGTCGCTTGAGCCAAGGATCACGTAGATCAGGTAATCGTCAATACTTTCACTCTTCTTGACAAAAAGGACGATGGATTCCCCTGCTTCCTCGGTGTAGCCGGTCTTACCAGCAAGCACGCCTTCTAAAACTCCGAGAAGTTTATTTGAATTGACAAGATGATGCGTTATCGTGTCATCAATTGAGTGTACATCAATAGTTTGCGTAGACATAATCTGGCGCAAAATCGGCCGCTGAAAAACATGATCGCTAAGTCGCGCTAGATCGTAAGCGGTCGAACGATTATTGATATTAAGTCCCGAGGGCTCAACAAAGAAAGTATCGAGGAGTCCGAGTTCCTGCGCCTTCCGGTTCATTGCAGCGACAAAAGTTTTATCGCCTTCTATGCGAAAAGAATTGTAATATTCTTCAAGCGCAAGAGCGGCGTCATTGCTTGAAGTAATCAGTAAGATATACAGCAAATTTTCTATGGTTATGCGCTCATCGCGCACAAGATCGCCTTGTTCGCCGTAAGTGGACACCGCGGCACCTGAAATACGAGCAATGTCATTAAGATTCATTTCGTCTATCACCACAAGCCCAGTGATCAGTTTTGCGAGGCTTGCGACCGGCCGCGGATCAAAAATATTCTTATGGTAAACAACCTTTTGCGTAATTGGCTCTATGGCAAGGGCCGAAACCGCTGAAATATCTTCAATGGCAACTGTCCAATCGCGAATCGGAAAAAAATTCGGCGTCTTAAAATTCTCCAAATACGGCTGGCTGATCATAGCTGCGAAAGGAAATTTAACTGGTTCGGTATAGTCAAGCTTAGGAACCTTGTACTTTCTATTCTCGCCTTCGGCAATAAAATTAAGGGGGGTATCCGCGTCTAACCATGCCGCGGACTTAGCTTTTTCAGTAGCACTTGGTGAAATAACCATGTTATTGCCGCTGTTATTGTTAATCTCGGCAACTCTTTCCGCGGCGGATTCTTTCCCTATCCCCACCGTGCCAAGAAGTTTTCTTGTTGAATTTGAAATTATTCCCAAAAAATCCGGCATAGCAATATCAGTATTGATGTTCGGAACCTTCCATTCGGGCAAATTCCAAGACAACGCATCGTCACTTTTCGTAAAATGCAAAAATGCAAAAACCGGAAGCAGGATGGCAATTATAAATAAGAGGGTATATCGCATCTATTTTATTTTATCATATTAATATGCAATTCGGAAAGCTGCTTTTTATCCACACTGCTTGGCGCATCCATTACCGCCGTTACGCCGCTGCCGGAAGTGGGAAATGGAATTACCTCACGTATACTTGGCTCGGCAAGCATCGCCATGAGCCAGCGATCAAAACCGGCGGCAATGCCGCCGTGCGGCGGGACCCCATAAGAAAATGCCTTTAAGAGGTGCCCAAATCTTTCTTGGATTGCTTCGTCGGAATGCCCAAGGACGTTAAAGACTTTACTGATTACTTTAGGATCGGTTGTGCGAATACTGCCGCCAAAAATTTCATTGCCATTGAGCACAAGGTCATATTGCTTCGCCTTAATTTCATAAAGTTTGCTTTGATCATCTAGTTTTACAATATCCTCGTCATGCATCGCCGTAAACGGATGATGTGTAGCATCAATTCGTCCGTCTTCAAGTTTTTCAAACATTGGAAAATCAACAACCCATGCGTAAGCCAATAAACTTTTATCGTTTTTGTCTTTGCGCAGATCCGGCTTGTCGCTATTGTATTTTGCCATAACTTCGTCATAACTCAAACGCGGAAAAGGCTTTTCCTGAATCGTTTTACCCAAAACTTTTTCAGAAACTGATATTGCCAGTTCTTCAACTAGTTTTAAGATATCTTCACGGCCAATAAATGACATCTCTATATCCAGCTGGTCAAACTCAAGAACCCTGTCGCCGCGCAAATCCTCGTCGCGGAAACAGCGGGGAAACTGGAAGTATCTTTCAATTCCTGCAACCATTAAGAGTTGTTTATACTGCTGGGGAGATTGCGGCAGGGCATAAAACTTTCCCTGATGCAGGCGCGAAGGCACCAAAAAATCGCGCGCGCCCTCCGGCGTGCTTTTCGTCAGAATCGGTGTATCAATCTCTATAAATCCCTTCACGGCCAGAAAATCCCTGATAAATTTTTTTGTCTCGGCGCGTTTGCGCAGAATCTCAAGCACGCGCGGACGGCGCATATCTAAATAGCGGTATTTCCAGCGCGCATCTTCGGCAACGTCGTAACCGTCCCCATCAATAGGAAAAGGAGGCGTCTCCGCCCTGCTTATTACTTCAAGACCACTTGCCGTTAATTCAAAGTTTCCTGTCGCGATATGCGCATTGCGCATATTCTCCGGCCTTTTCTGCACCGTGCCACTAATCTTGACCACCCATTCCGGCCGCACCTCCTGCACTTTAGCATACGCTTCTTTGTTGCTAGGTATAAAAACCGTCTGCAAAATCCCGCTCGCATCTCTTAAGTCAATAAAAATAATCTTCCCGTGATCGCGCCTTGCCTGCACCCAGCCGGTAACTGCCACTTGACTACTTTCTTTATTTATGACATCCTTCGTATAGGTTCTTTCCATAAAAAAATTATAACATAACAGGAGGAAAAGATGTATACGGAATATACGGAAATACGCCAAGTAACCTTAGCGGAACTTAATGAGCTTCTTAAGTATAAGCAAGGATGGGTGGTGCTGGAAGAAAAAACGCTTTACAGAAAAAGATTCGTCGAAACTGTTTTAAGCAAATGCGGTCCTTTCTCACGTAGCTACATTCCCATATATAACGAGGGAGAAGAGATAGTATATATCGTAGGAAAAAACGACAAGGAAGTACAGTAAATCCCGCACCGCGCGCCAACTGGCGCGCTAAATAATAGCGGCGCGACTTGTCCCGTGCAAATCACAGGATAACTCGCCCGCTTTTTCATTTTACTCACAACACCAATTACTAGATAGCAATAAAGCAGTAATATATCTTATACAAATACGACGCTATAGCGTTCCATTTGTATAAGATATATTTTATTTCACTTTCAACTATGAAATGTGTGATCAGCGTATGAATCCTCGTCGCGGATCG
>CAZDDE010000001.1:55646-145885 GCA_964504205.1 uncultured Candidatus Saccharibacteria bacterium | reverse complement strand
CGTGAAGATCAACGTTTCCGCGGGTATACTCGCGTATCAGTAGCGCGGAACAGCTATTTCGCAATTCACGGTACCTTAATATCGTATACCTTTATCCCGCAGGGATACGTGCCTACGCAATAATACACCTTGCTTGAGAAAGTATCTTCTCAATATACGATCATTACCAATTTTTGCCGTAAACATAGTTGTGTATGGGGTAATTCCCAGATATTCGCACATGTAGCGAACTTCCTTCTCGCATTCAAATGGGTGCACCCACACGCTCTTTTGAAATCGAAAAAATCCAAAACTTTTCAGTCTATCGCGCAATGACTCGCGAAGCGCTTTGCGTTTTTCTGGAACATCAAACATAAAGAAACGCCACTGACCATCCCAATTATCCGGCACTTGTATACTCATTTCGCTAATCTTTACATGCGCAAAAAAATCTTTGCCTTTCTTTGTTAATTCCATTCGTACAATATTATTCTTCCGATCATATTTCCAATCAATGTAGTCATTGCGTTTTAATTTGTATAAACTTTCTCGTACCATCTCGGGGTCGCTTTCTGGCGGAACATAGGGCCCGCCCTCGTCCCACCACTTTTTAAGGTAATAACGCGCCATAGCAAGTACAACTTTGCCGCCCATGGGCGAAAGGGTCAAAACAACACCGGTTAAGCTGTACAAAATTGCTTTCTCCACAAACTTTTTGTCTATGTTCATTCTTGCCGGCATAAGATAAAACTTTACGCGCTTTATAACCAAGTATGGTCAAAATATCTTATACAAATGCAGCGCTATAGCGTCGTATTTGTATAATATCACTGGGATAAAAACTCGACAACCATAAAAACGGTTAGACAAACGGCTGAAACTAACTAAAGCCCTGGGCAGTTTGCGGCTGGCTCGTAGCCGAGGGATTCGGCTTCTTCACGGGAAGAAAACCAGATTTTATTGTGCTCGGCGATGCGGCGGACGCCGGGGCAATCGGGCAGATGATACTTGTTGGAGTTCTTGCTGGCGACAAACCCCTCGGCAAGCTCGGGGCAAGTTTCTCCTGTCGCGCATTTCTCTTGCGGAATATTCTCCGTTGTGATATTCTGGAACACAGATGCTTCAAGGTAATCTATAGTAACTGGTTGCTTGTAAGGAGCCGGGGTGGTTAGGCGTCCGGCGGCAAAGCTGATTAGCGAGACTAAAATTACGCCGATAGATAAGATTATTTCGGATTCGTTGGATTTTATAAATTGTTTAATTTGTTGTAGTTTATCTAACATGGCCAAAACAAAGGCGGCTGGTTCAACTAGACTTGGCCGCGATTCAATTTCAAAGCGATTGGGGGTGAAATTATATGCTGGTGAAGTAGCAAAACCGGGCTATATTTTGGTGCGCCAGCGCGGGACCAAATTTTTGCCTGGCGAAAACGTCCGCCGCGGCGCTGACGACACCCTCTATGCTGTAGCATCGGGCAAAGTTCTTTTCAAGACCATCAAAAAAATCCGCTTCGATGGCAAGCAAAGAATTGCAAAAATCATCTCCGTAGTAAAGGCGTAAAGGAGGTTTGTATGGCAGAAAATCAGCTGACTTGGAACATCGTTCAAAAAACTATTTACGAGGCAATGACCGCACCAGGCGAGGGAAAAGACATTTGCGCGCTTCTCCGGGCACGAGCACTACTTAAGAAGGACGTGACAAGAGGTCAAGTCGAGGATGCGGCAGCTGAAGCATACGAGCAAATTGCGGGAAAGCAACAACTGGCCCCACGATTGTATCGCTCATCTACTACCAACTGAGGGACCGCGGACTACTTTCTGAAAACTCTAGCTAATTGCCATCTTCACAAAAGCCGCAAATAGCGGATGCGGACGCAGAGGACGGCTCTTAAACTCCGGGTGGAATTGGGTGCCGAGATAAAATTTATGCGACGGCAGTTCTATGATTTCAACTAGATCGCGGTCTGGATTTATTCCGGACATCACCAAGCCCTTGTCTTCAAGGGTTTTTGTATACTCGTTATTTAGTTCATAGCGATGGCGATGGCGCTCTGAAATCAAATCACTTTTATATGCTTCATGCGCGATAGTTCCTTCCTTAAGTTTGCAGGGGTAAGCTCCCAAGCGCATTGTTGCGCCGTAATCTTTCTTCTGAAGATTAACTTTCTGTTCAGGCATGACATCAATAATCGGATGCGGTGTGTCGCGATCAATCTCGGTAGTGTTAGCACGGTCGAGGCCGCAGACATTGCGCGCGAATTCTATCGTGGCAATCTGCATGCCATAACAGAGGCCAAGATATGGGATATTGTTTTCACGGCAGAACCTTGCGGCCGCGATTTTGCCTTCCACTCCCCTTGCGCCAAAACCGCCGGGGACAATGACGCCATCATAATTTTTGAGCTCCGAAATAGATTCGGGGTATTTTTCATAGTGCTCCGAATTAAGCCAGGAAATTTCCGGTTTTCTTTTGTGCTGCCATGCGGCATGCTTGACCGCTTCAATGACAGATATATAAGAGTCAGCAAGAATAAAATCGCCAGTCTCAAAATATTTGCCAACAAGGCCAATTTTTACGGGATTTTCGGAGGTTTTAATTCGCATCAGCAAATCTTCCCATCCTGCCAAATCTTTACTCGTGCCGCGCATGTTAAACTTTGTCAGTATCCTTTTATCAAGCTTTTCTTTTCTAAAATTAAGCGGCACTTCGTAAATACTTGCTATATCCGGAGCGGAAATAACATCCTCGGGAGCGATATTGCAAAAAATTGATATTTTCTTTTTGCGCGGTTCGTCTATCGCCTTTTCCGAGCGCGCAATAATAATATCGGGCTGAATGCCGGCAGAATTAAGCGTGCGCACGGCGTATTGAGTCGGCTTCGTTTTCATCTCGCCAATCATTGGCGGCACCGGCAGGTAGCTTACAAGCGCAAATAGGACGTCTTTTGGTCGCCGCAATTTGAGCATTCTCGCCGCTTCCAAAAAGAGCATGTTTTGGTATTCACCCACTGTTCCGCCTATTTCAATCAGCACAAAATCCGCTTTGGTATCCTGCGCGACTTTTTTGAGGCGGCGGATAACTTCTTCGGGAATATCCGGCACCACCTCCACACATCTTCCGCCGTAGCCAAGGTTTCGCTCCCTATTGATGACCGTCTGATAGACCAAACCAGTCGTCATATAGTTCGTCGCGTAAATATCTCTGTCCAAAAACCGCTCGTAATTCCCTATATCCTGATCGCACTCCACGCCATCTTCAGTAACAAAAACTTCCCCGTGCTCCACGGGGTTCATCGTTCCGGCGTCAACATTTATATAAGGATCAATTTTTATCGCGGTGACATTAAAACCGCGCGCTTTGAGAATTGTGCCGATTGAAGATGTGGAAACGCCCTTGCCGATTCCGCTCATCACGCCTCCGGCGACGAAAATGTATTTTGACATGAGGAATTTTTCTCTCTCCCCCCAAGACTATTCAGAGGCCTCCACAATAACTCTTATCTCCGCCTCCAAACCATGATCAAACTCAAGAGTAACTGAAAATTCACCAAGCTCTTTGATTGGTTCTAAAATTTTTATATGCTTTTCCTTGACCTTAAAACCTTCGGTTTCAAGTGCGGAAACAATTTGCTTTGCCGAAACCTGCGCGTAAAGCTGACCCTCTGCGCCTACTTTTACCGGAATTTTTATCTCATAACCGTCAAGTTTTGCCGCTAATCCCTCAACTTCTTTGAGCTCCGTTTCGGCTTGCGCTTCAAGCTCGAGAAGTCGTTTTTCGGCTTCTTTGATATCCGCAGGCGTGGCTGGTTTAGCCAATCCTTGCGGCAACAAAAAATTGCGCGCATAACCATCCGCGACTTCTTTTACTTCCCATTGATTTCCCAACCCCTCAACGTTTTGTAGAAGAATTACTTTCATACTTATAAACTATCACAGATCTTGTACGACTTCAATGGCCTTGTTTAACTGCACATCGCCTTCTTTATCAAAAATTTCCTGGGGCATCGCGACTTCGATATCCGGGGCAAGACCATTGTCTTCAATAGAAACTCCGTTGGGCGTAAGCCATTTTGCCACAGTTATTTTTATACTAGAACGATCCGAAAGATTTGCAAGCTCCTGCACTGACCCTTTGCCAAAGGTTTTTTCGCCAAGCAATTTAATACCGCGATGGTCGCGCAATGCGCCTGCGAGGATCTCGGAAGCCGAAGCAGACCCCTTGTTAACCAAGACAATAAGTGGGTAATCTTTAAGCGCGGCACTGCCATGAGCCGCATAAACTTTATTCTCCCCCTTGCCGCCGTGATCTTCTGTTACCACAACAAGCCCTGCATCAAGAAACCATCCCGCTATATCCACTGCCACTTCCAGAAAACCTCCAGGGTTATTACGCAAATCCAAAACTATTCGCTCCACCGCCGCGGATTTAATAATTTCATTGGCTATTTCGGTAAAATCTTCCGATGCTATTTCGGTGAAGTGATACAGAGAAACATATGCCGTATTTTCGTTCTTTATTTCCCATTTCAAATTCGGAACCTTTATTGTATCGCGGATGATAGATATTTCAAAATTTTTTTCCACGCCTTCGCGCTGTATCATCAGCACCACTTTACTGCCTTTGGGGCCGCGGATAATTTTTACGGCTTCGTCTAAAGAAAGGTCTTGTGTTTCAGTGGCGTCCACAGATAATATCTTGTCCCCCGCTTTGATCCCCGCGCGCTCGGCCGGGCTGTCTTTGAGCGGAGAAATTACCGCGAGCATGCCATGGCGGATGCCGATTTCCGCCCCAATTCCCTCAAATTTTCCATTAACATCCTCCTTAAAAGCTTTAGCATCTTCCGGGGGCATAAAAACACTATAGGGATCGTCAAGAGACCCTAATATGCCGTGCATCGCGCCATAGATTAGATCTGTCTTGCTCACTTTCCCGCTGTTGACGTATTTTTGATTAATAATATCTATGCCTTCCTCTAAAAGGTCAAATGTGGGCTCTTTGGATAAAAATTTTCTAAGATCCGCAAGTTCAAAAATCTGATTTCCGCCATTTTGCGCGCCTCGTGCGTTGCCAAAAACAAAACCGCCGCTAAAACCAGCCGATAAAGCAAAAACCAGTAATGCAATCAGCAGTATTTTTGATGGAGTTTTTTTAAGCATTGGATAAAATTATTCTTCTATTATGGTTCTCACTAATCTCTGTATCTCTGAATAGTCCCCGCTCTTAGGCAATAATACGTACATGCCGTCTGCCCTATCCTCTACCAATAGCCCATCATCGCTGCTATCAATAACGACTTTCTTTAATTCCTCTATCTTTACTTTTTGCGCAAGATTTACTAAATCCTTTATTTCCGAAAGGGACATATCTATGCGCACATTCTTCTCTATAAGATCTAGAATGTTAAAAATTTTTACGGGATTTGCAAGTACGCCAAGGTTCAACGCTTTTGACTTTACAGCATCTACCACCTCCTGCTGGCGGCGCATTCTGTCGAAGTCAGAGCTTGAGTAACGCGAACGGGCGTAATACAAGACTTCGGCGCTGTTCATTGTGTTTAAGCCGCTAGGAACATAAAATTCCCATCCCTCGACTATATTTCCAATCACAGCCCTACTTGAAGTGGACATATTTTCAGCAATCAGCAAACCCTCGGTGCTTGTCGCAGAGAATGTCCTCTTGCGCCAATATCGCGCCCCCTCCCTTCCATCGCCAAGCCACTGCTTGGATTCACTAAATGGCGTATCGCGATAAATAGATACCCCGCCCAGATGGTCAATAATTTTTTCGAAACCCTTAAAATCAATGCTTAGCGCATAATCAATGTAAACGCCAGTTAATTGCGAGAGAACTGCTTTTGTAAGCTGCAATCCTCCGCCGCCAAAATTTTTGGTTTCGCCGATGGCATAAACCGCATTGATTTTATCCTTGCCGTGCTCGGGAATATCAACGTATAAATCGCGCGGAATAGATACTAGCGCCGCTTGATTATTTTCAGTATTGAAACTTGCAAGTATTATCGTGTCGGCAAGCCATTCGCCCTTACCCCATTCCCCGCTTCCATCATACCCCCTAATTCCTATAAGTAAAATGTCAATACGATTTTTTTCCGGTTCGGGCATGAGCGGAAAATCGGAGATCGTTTCCTCCCAGAATTCATCGCCGCCGCTGCCGGTGATAACAGTGATCGTGCGGCCGGCTTTGTAAGTAAAAACGACACCGAGCGCTGCAAGAACAACTGTAATTGCGATAAAAAGTTTTTTGCTTAGAAAAGCCATCTCTCCATTTCCTGATCACTTACTCTTCGCTTTGCCATTACATATTTTCTCTTGCGAATGATCCTCGGCAGTAATTTAAAAAATTCCCATGCGCTTTTCCAGCCATATTTTTCAAAAAGTAAAACATACGACCAGGACATAATTTCCTTTACTAAAATTTGCGGCGCATACTTAAAAAACAAATACGGCGTTTCGTTCTTGATTTGCATTAAGCGCTGATTGACGAAAGAATGAAACTTGGCGAACTCGCTTATTTTTCTGCGCTCGCGGATGATTTCCAGCGGATTTCTCGTAATGCGTTCGCCCGCAGAGCGATCATGATATGCTACAGATTTTGGCTGATACATGCATTTCCAGCCCGCCCAGCGCATGCGCCAAGAAAGATCTACATCTTCTTTATAGGCAAAAAAGTCTGCGTCAAAATATTCATCTTCAATCCTTATATCTTCCAGCATCTCCCGCCTATACACAGGCGCGGCTCCGTCAACGCCCCAGATTTCTTCTTCATTCTCAAACTGGCCCTTGTCTTTCATGCCCTGTCCTCTATTTATCACTCGCCTATTTTTAAAAATAATAAGGCCGGTTGTATCAATTTTTCGCGTCTTGCGATTGATAAGTTTGCCTTGCACAGCCCCGACTGCTTCATTTCTGGTGAAGATATCTACTGCCCATTGTACATAGTCTTTATCTAATTCGCAATCTGCATTCAAGCACAGTATAAAATTCCCCTGCGCTCGCCTTATTCCCGCATTATGGCTACCCCCAAAACCAAGATTTGTCAGATTACGAACAATCGTAAACGACTTGGTAGATTGCGGCTTTGATTCCAGATAATTTTTGTAGCACTGTTCCGCAACTTCAGCTGTCTTATCCGTTGAAGTATCATCAATTAAAAAAATCTCAATCGGGCGGTACGACTGATTCAGCGCAGAAGAGAGCGATTTGGCAATATTTTGCTCCTCATTTTTAGCGGCAATGGTTACGGATACTATTGACATGTTATATTATGTATTCTATACTAGTATTATCTTATACAAAAGGAGGGGACTGTAAATGGCAATCAAGAAAGCTGACTTACAAGAATCGAAATTCTCCGAAAAACCAGACGACATGATCAGACGCTTGGAACAATTAATCGATCGATATCTGCAAGGTACAACATATGTAGAGGGCAGGCGTGTACTTGTTTCTCTTGGATGCCATCCACCCGAGGACGTTACGAAAGAATTGATCCGCATATACGAGGAAGCAGGTTGGAAAATTTTAATCGAGAATTCCTTAGCCGTTCTGAGCTAGCGCCTTTAACCTTGGCTCCCCCGGATTCATCCGGGGGATTTTACTTTAGAAACTGAATACAGTAACGCCACCAAAGCAACAAACATTAGCATTACTTTGTCATTTAGCAATACTACATCAACTATACTATAAGCCATCACCCAGAGCAAAAATATGGCGAAAAAACCGGCATAGGCGCCAAATACCAAATCTTTGCTTTGTAAGCAAAGATTAATGGCTTCGCGCAGGATTTCAAGAAAAATCAGCAATACAACGATACCGCCCAAGATGCCGATTTCAGCTATAAAATCAAGGTATAAGCTGTGCGCGGAAGCGCCCTTTTTTGTTGCCGAAATATTTTCGGAGAGCACCACCGGATAGTTCCCGATGCCGACTCCAAGAAGCGGGTGCCTGACTATGGATGCAATTGTTGATTTCCAGATCTGTATTCGTCCTTTATTTGACATCTCGCCGGTGCGAAAAGAGGTGGAGATGCGGGAAAAAGTTGTCGTATCAGAAACTCGTCCGCCTTGGCTCCATTGCGCAATTTTTTGAATTTGCGCGGCAACCGGGAATAAAAAGATAAAAGCGAGAAGCACAACTAGGCCCATTTTGGCAAACTGGCGCAAGTTCGCAGGAAAATTCTTCGTAAAAAATGCTGCGGCAAGCACCATAAATACAGGGATTGCCCCGACCCATACGCCGCGCGTACCCGAAAAAATTATTCCGAGCAGTGCCAAAACTATGACTGCTTCAAAAATTGCGACAGGCCTCTGCTCATTTTTCCGCACGAAATGATAAGTTAAGGTTATTGGCACTAGTAAAACCATTGATAGAGCAAAAGAATGTGAATCGGGAAACAGCGCAAAGATCCGCAATGTCGGCTCGGCGCTTTCATAGTAAGAGAACCAAGTATTTGAGTATGATAGAAGGTTAGCGAGCCCTGTTCCATAAAAAACTGGAATAACATGACCCACCCACCATATCCAAAAACTATGCAGAGCGACAAAAAATACGTTCAGGAGCTGGGCATATCCAACAGCCAAAGTTAATAAAGCCCCAAGGAAAGTATATCTTAAAATATAAAGCCAATCCTGTTTATTTTTTACAACCTTCTGAATTATGAAAAACAAGGCGAAGATGTTCACAAGGAACAACAACTTTCTGACGCCAAAAGATGGCTCTTGGGCAACGAGCAGGGACAACGCGCCAAGAACAAAAAATAGAACAACCAGAAAACCTAAATGCGTCAAAGAGGTTCTGTAGAATTGCTCTCTCGCGGATTTGAGGGCTGTTTCGGCATGGTCCCCCGACCGCGGTCGGGGGCGAAACAGCCCGAGCCTCGGAGCCCCTCGCTGGAGGGGCGAGAATGAGCGAGAGAACAAATCTACAGAACCGACAAAGAGCACACGCAAAAATAAAATCGCTATAACTATCCTCCACCCCGCCATTGTGTCAAAGACATCAGTTATCGGCAGAGCAGTATACAGCGGAATAGAAAACACCGTAAAAAAAACCGCGTCTTTACGCGGCGCAAACAGAGCAAAATACGCAAAAATGCCAATCAAAAAAAGCGCCGCTTCATGCGGCAAAAAGCCAAACACCATGCTGAAAACGCCAAGTATTTCCAGTGCAATTACAACCCGTAACGGAGTAAACATACGACTACATTAAACCAATTTTAATGTATTGTTAATAGTTTCCCGAGCACATTCTTGCCATGAAAACTTGGCGGCTTGAATAGTGCCCTTTTGGACGAGTTCGTTATAATGTATCTCATCGCGAGCCAGTTGTGAAAGAGCATTTGCAATTTCTTCATGGTTTTGCGGGTTTTCTATGTACAAAGCCGCATCACCAGCAACTTCGGGCAAAGAGCCGGCGCGCGAGGTTATCACCGGCGTGCCGCAGGCCATGCTTTCTAAAATAGGCAAGCCAAAACCTTCATAACTTGATAGCCAAAGCGTGGCAAAAGCGCCACTATACAGCCGGACTAACCCTTCATCGCCTGCGTATTCTCGCCAAATTACTGCCTTATGGCCCAGCGCCTGATTCGCTTTTAGGACAAGCGCGGCTATATCCTGAAATGGCTTTGTATGGTTTTTGCCAATGATTAGAAATTTAAAATCGCCGCTATCTCTAGCGAACTCTGCGAATGCTTGAATACTTTGAGGGATAAATCTGCGATTAAAAATAGAACCAACGAAAAGAATATAGCGTTTCTTCTCGCGTCCAATTCTATGAAAAATTGGATCCGGCGCCAGAGTAGTTACAATAATCTTTTCCGGATTAATCTTATAGTATTTCAATATCTCGCTTTTCGTAAATTCCGATGGCACAAAAATGACATCCGCCTTTTTTGCCGAATGCTTTGACGCCCATTTCAACAAAATTTTATCCTTCCATGAGGGCCAGGAGTATTCATCAGGCCGCGCTTCATAGATAATATCGTGTATAGTTAAGGCAGTTTTTATACGACGATTTAGCCGAAAGGGTAAAACATAGTCCGGGCAAAACAGCACATCAATTTTATCCTTTGCCGCCGCCCGCGGCAGAAACCAATGCTTGAAAACCGCGTTGCTCTTGGCATTCAAAGCTTGTATATGCGGAGTAAAACCCCGCACATCTTCCGGAATTTTGTTTTTGAAATATAAAAAAAATTCAGCGCTGACGGATTTCCACTCCCGCAAAAGATTGTAAAGATACCGTCCAACACCAGTCCTTTCCCCCTCTAAATTATGACCATCAATGCCAATTTTAATATTTTCCATATTTTCTCCTGTAAAAATCTATAACTCCCCTTGTCATCGCGCGTGCCCATAAACGTTTTGATGGTATGAGAAAAAATTTTATTGACTGCTTTAATAGAATCCATGCGCCTATAATATAGGCCGCTATTTTATGCAGAATATTGCCGTTAAATTTGGCAAGCATGAGCGAATTGCGCGTGTGGTAATAAATGTAGCTTGACGAACCTTCTTTATTTGTAGCAGACACTTTGTGCCATACTTTACTACTAGCCACAAGGACGCATTTGTAGCCAGCGCGCCGCGCGCGAATGCACCAATCAACGTCCTCATAATATAAAAAATACTCTTCGCGCATGAGGCCACCTTGGGCTGAGTTTATCGAAGCCATTTTTTCGATAACTTCACGTTTGATGAGCATTGCCGCGCCGGTGATGTAGTCTACAAGCTTATAGCTTGTAGCTGTTAGCTTATACTCGGAATGCTCGCCGCGATTTAACCAAAAATTTATCTTTCCGCCGTCAAAAACTACTTCGGTAGTGCCGTATTTATAAATCCGCGATCCTATAATACCAAAACTTGGGTTTTTCTCCGCCACTTTCACTAATTCACCTAAAAAATCCGGTGCGACTACAGCATCGTTGTTTAGCAAAATTATATAATCCGCGCCGTGCTCCAGCGCATATCTTATGCCGATATTGTTGCCGCCGGCGAAGCCGAGATTGGCAACATTAAATAAAATCTTAATCCTTGATTCTTGATTCTTGATTCTCTTGAGTTGTTCTGTATCATTCGCCTCGGAGCCATTATCCACGATTATCACTTCATAATCACGGTACATAACACTGCGTAAGGACTCCAAACACTCCCGGGTTTCTGCCCAATTGTTCCAGTTGAGAAGGATAACAAAGACTTTTTGCATGCTCCCATCATAACAAAAACCACTCCGATCGTCATCGGAGTGGCTGAATGCATAAATATCTTATTGCCGTTACTTGTTTTCATCTCCTGCGCCGCCCTGATCCGATCCGCCGCCCATACCAGTATCCTCTGGCGGCATGGATGCGGCTGAAGATTCACCTGTAGTAGCGCCGCCTTTCTTCTTTTTCATGAAAAGGAAGAAGTAACCTAAGGCAGCTACCACAAGCACGATAATCAAAATAAGAAATATCGACATATTTTGTTTATTTGCAATGGACTCAAGATTCTTGCACCGCTTCCCCGCGGTGAAATTATCGTAAGCCAAGCAATGCTTAATAAATTCTAACTAATTTCGCAGACATTTACGTGATTTTATTATACCACGGTGTGTAAGCCGCAAGATGTGGATAACTAAAAAGTTCGAATACACATCAGTACCTTCAACAGGCAAACAAAACTCAAAGCTCAAAAACCCTTCTGCACCTATCGCTTTTCATAACAAGCAATGGAAATATAAAAGCTGCATTGAAAATTCGTCGAAAGCGCCAAGGTTGAATCATTAACCTCCATAGCCATTCTGCGCCCGATGCTTTAAGTATGTTAGGGGCGCGCGGAGTTTTACCGGAGATCATATCAAAAGCCCCTCCAATGCCCATAGCCAATTTAACCGAAGGAAATCTCGCCAAATTTTTTGCGATCCAAAACTCCTGTTTTGGCGCTCCGAGAGCCACAAAAATACAGTCGGGCTGAATAAGCTCGTTTATGATAAACTTAAAATAGCGGCATTTTTCGTTGGAAAGTGCATAAAATTTAAGATTAGGAAATTTTTTTTGAAGAATGAGCGCAGCACTATGGGCTGAATTGTTCCTCCCGCCAAGCAGCAAAACTCTATAAGTCCTATTGTTCAGACACGATTCATAGAACATTTGGCGCAGAAAACTTTGCATAAAATCAATCCCAGTAACTCTTTCTTTAAGGCCGTTCCGTCCATATAATCTCCTTGAGGCCCAAATGAGCCCGGTACCATCAGGGATACTTAAACTGGCTTTGTTCAAAACAGCGCGATAGCGCGGATTTTTTCGGGCAAAGAGTACAATTTCCGGATTAGGGGTTACAATATAGAATTGCGCTTTGCTGTCTAAAAATCTCGCGGCCCTAGTTAAAGCTTGCGCCATGCTTAGGTTATCAACATTCACCCCAAAAATCTGATGAGTTTCATTTCGAACTTTTGATTTTTTATCCATGTATATCTTATCTATCATACCATTAACCAAGATCCCCTTGCCATCGCCGCAAGCTTTGGATTATTTTGCGAGTGTTGATGCTGCGCCCGGAGGAATTGTTCAGATTTCGTTAAACCACAGAAAGCTCTTAGGAATAGTTCTTGCCGCGGCGCCGGTAAGCGAATTAAGACAAGCAGTAAAAAGATCGTCTTTTCGCCTAAAACCAATTGAAAAAATAATCTGCGGCGAAGAAGTGATTCCAAAGATCCATCTCAAGCTTATCATATGGACAAGTCAGTATTATTATACTCCACTGGGTCTTATGGCTAAAACGTTTTTGCCGCGGTACTTTGCTCAACCCACAAAAAAGTTTTTGTCCGAATTATCAGTGTTTAACATAGGGCCCCCAACTTCAAAAACGCGATTATCCATCGTTCCTGAACTATACAAAATTGATTTATTGCAGAATAAAAATCCTGACCTTAAATACGCGGCTGTTATTCATGGCGGTATTTCTGCAAAAAACGAGTGGGCAATATGGAAGCTGGCACGGCAGGGAGGGATTAAAGACATAATAGGCACGCGCTCCGCGTTTGCGATTGGTCTTTCTGCGCTTGAAAAAATTACCGTTTACGATGCCGAGAGTCCATATCACAAATCTTTTGATCAACAGCCGTATATCAATGCGAAAAATGTTGCAGTAAAGCTTGCCGAACTTACAGCGACACCTATTGTACTGGAGGGTCAATTTTCGACAAAGGCATCAAGTATCCCCGCAAGTATACAAGTTATTGATATGAAGAGCGAATTAAAGAATGGCAACTATTCTATATTCAGCAAACAAATGCAAGTGCGGCTGAAAAAGACTATCGAAGAGAATAAGCAAGCTGTATTATTCATCAATAGACGCGGCCTTTCGACTGGACTGCTATGTCGAGACTGCGGCAATGTTGTGAAGTGTCCAAACTGCGATGCCCCTTTCGTTTATCATAATACTAAATACTTAATACTAGATACTAATACTAAATACCAGTTACTTTGCCACCATTGTGGTCAGCGCAAAATTCCTCCGTCCGTCTGTCCGAATTGCCAAAGTTATAAGATAAAATTCATCGGCACTGGCACACAGCGAGTTGAAGGTGAGCTGCGCAAGCTTTTTCCAAATGCGCCGTCCGAACGGCTCGACCTGGACATCGCGCCGAAATGGACAGATCAGCAAAGAATTTTTGACAAATTTCGCGCGAAAAAATTTAGTATCCTGATCGGCACGCAGTTAATACTAAAGGAAGAACTCTTGCCCAGAGTTGACTTAGCGGCAATAGTAACTATTGATCCCCTGTTAAGTCTGCCCGATTTTCGCATGGGCGAACAAATTGCAAAAATTATTGATATGCTATTGCGAACATCAAAAACTCTCCTTGTCCAGACCTATAAGCCCGATAACGAAATTTTTAAGTGCCTGCTGGAGTCGGAACCTGACAATTTCTACAGCTCATGGCTGGCGCAAGAACTTGAAAACCGCAAAGCGCTTTCTTTTCCCCCATTCTCGCAAATCATCAACCTAACTTACGCGCATGCCGACACTCAAAAAGCCGAACAGGAAGCCAAAATCCTTATGAACAAATTGGGAGAACAAGCCAGAAATTACCAATTACCAATTACCAGTTGCCAGTTGCTTGGTCCCGCGCCCGCCTTTATTCCCCTCCGTAAAAATAGATATATTTGGCAAATTATGATAAAGTCGAAAATAGAAGATTTGCGGATCCGCAATAAGCTACTCTCTGTTGTGCCAAGCGATTGGAAAATAGACGTGGATCCGGTGACGATGGTCTAAAATTTTGGAATTTGTCTTATGGTAAAAGAGGTTCTACAAGATCCGAATCCTGTTTTGCACAAAAAATCATTGCCTATTACCCAAAATTTTGGCGGCACTTTTTTGACCGAGCTTATTTTGGATATGAAAGATACCCTAAGACAACAGGATGGTCTTGGCCTTGCCGGACCGCAAATTGGCGAAAGTCTCGCCATTTTTGTAATTCCCGATGCGATCGCGCCGCAAGTGCGCACGCCCAAAATGCCTTTCACTCTCATCAAGCCCCTCAAGCCCACAGTCTTTATTAACCCTAAAATAGCTTGCATTTCGCCTGATATGGAAACTTTGGAAGAGGGCTGTTTGAGCATCAAGGGCATTTTTAAATCCACTCCCCGCTCGTATAAGGTCAAATTAAAAGCCCTCGACGAGAGAGGGCGCAAGATAACCGTCACTGCCGAGGGTCTTTTAGCCCGAATCTTTCAGCACGAGACTGATCACTTAAACGGGGTGCTGTTTATTGATCGCTTATGAACATTGTTTTTTTCGGCACCCCCGAGTTTGCACGGATTATTTTAGAACGACTCGCGTTAAGTGACTTCAAACCGCTTTTAGTTTTGGGTTCGCGTAATAAAATTCCGCTGGAAAAAATACGCGCGATGGAAGTTGACTTAATTATAGTCGCCGCTTATGGACGGATTTTGACGAAGGATATTTTGGATTTGCCAAAATACGGCGCGCTGAACATTCACCCATCTCTTTTGCCGAAGTACCGCGGTCCGTCGCCGATTCAATACACGATCTTAAATGGCGATAAGATGACTGGCGTAACTATTATTAAAATGGACGAAGAAATTGATCACGGCGACATTGTATCATGTATAAAGTATCAAGTATTAGGGGACGAAACGACTGATGTTTTATCGCGCCGGCTAGCCAAAATCGGAAGCGAACTACTCGTAGAAACGATACGAAAATGGATTGCTGGCGCAATAAAGCCCACCCCGCAAACTCATAGCGAAGCCACATATACAAAAATCATTCGCAAAGAAGACGCGCATATTAATTGGAACAAATCCGCCGAAGAGATCGCGCGTCAAATTCGCGCCTTTACGCCTTGGCCAGGAAGTTATTTCTTCTGGAAAGATAAGCGGATTAAGACAATTTCCGGTAACATTTTGGATATTTCTACTCCTCAAGAATTACTGCCGGGCCAGACTTTTTTGCATAACAGCAAACTAGCTGTGCAGACCCCAAAAGGTATTTTTGTTATAGAAGAACTCCAACTTCAGGGCAAAAACAAAATAACCATCAAGGAGTTTCTTAATGGTTATGAGGAAATAATCGGCGCGGTGTTACTGTGATTGCGATTTTGTCGCGTACTGTGAAGCTATCCACCCCTCAATAGGCTCGGGGCTAGTCCCCTCGCTTTTTGCATCTAGCTTAATTTTGTACCACCCAAACTTCTCCTCAAGCAAAGTATAGGTTTCTCCGGGATTTACTCTTTTGACTTGAAGGTAAGTGATTCCCGGCCCTTCACGCACATTAAGCCAGCCGGTCGGCGTATTTTTTATTGTTACCGTTATGACATCTTGCGCCAGTTGCGCTGGTTCTTCCATTTGATCTGTCGTCGTAGCCGCTTCGCCCTGCTCGGCGACATTCTTTTCCGCATCGAGCAATAACTCGTCTTCCGTAATTTCCTCGGCAGTTTGCTGTGCGATGGTTGCAGTATCCAACGTACTATCTGCTGAAGGTGCGGGAGATTTAAAAACTGCCCGTGATATAGTAAATCCGAGTACAAAAAAAGCGATGACTATAAATGTAAAGGCAAAAATACGATCGTTCATTATCTTTATTTTAACTCATGCAATATTCTTGTCCAGTGGCTGATTGTGGATTATTTTATTCCTAAAGCCGTCGGAAACTAAAAGGTCTTGCAAACAATGCGGTCTTGATTCTATAATATCATAAACCATGATTAAAGTTGAAAACCTCTCAAAATCATTTGGCGATGTAAAGGCCGTGGATGGGCTCTCTTTTGAAATTGGAAAGGGAACGATTACGGGATTTTTAGGGCCGAACGGCGCCGGAAAAACCACAACAATGCGCCTGCTTTCAGGGTACCTCTTTCCCGATGAAGGCAGTATCAGCATTGCCGGAATCCCGATAACCGCACAGACTCGCGAGAGCACAGAGCTGAAAAGATATATCGGATATCTTCCTGAAAATAATCCTTTATATAAAGATATGCTGGTTTCTGATCTGCTTAACTTTTCTGCGGAACTTAAAAAAATACCGCGCGATAAACGCCGATCGGCCTTTGACTTTGCGGTTAACGCCGTAAAAATAAGTGAAATTTTTTATCGACCGATTGGCGAACTGTCCAAGGGTTATAAACAGCGCGTCGGTATGGCCTTAGCGCTCCTCCATCAGCCGGATATTTTAATTATGGATGAACCAACAGAAGGGCTTGATCCGAATCAGCGTACGGAAATCCGTGCTTTAATTAAGCAACTTGCCAAAAACCGCACGATCCTATTCAGCACGCATGTTATGCAAGAAGCGCAGGCGATTTGCGACCGGATGCTTATTATCAACAAGGGCAAGCTTATTGCCGATGGCACAACCGACGAGCTTTTCCGCGCGGCAAAACATGAGCGGACGATCATTCTTGAAGTTGAAGGAAGGGGCGCGGAATTTTCTCTGCGCACGCTTGCCGGAATTGAGCATACTGACTTTGAAAATCTAGGCAATGGAAGACTTAGGGTAAAAATTACAGCCAGTAAAAATATAGAAATCCGCCCCGACATATCCCGCCTCGCCCGCGAAAACAACTGGACAATATGGCAACTAACCGAAGAAGAGCATAAATTGGAAGATATATTCCATAAGTTGACAAGCGAAACATGAAAAACATTTTCGCCATAACTAAAAAAGAACTGCGTTCATTTTTCGACTCTCCAACGGCATATATCGTACTTATTGTCTTTTTGCTGCTTTGGGAATTTCTATTTTTTAGAAGTGTTTTTCTGGTAGGGCAGGCATCGCTGTTTTCAATGTTTTTTCTTCTGCCGTGGCTCTTCCTGATTCTTATACCAGCCCTCACTATGGCTAGTGTCGCGCAGGAAAAGAGCGAAGGTACGCTTGAGCTTCTACTCACTCACCCAATAACTGAAAAGGAGTTAATTTTCGGCAAGTTTCTCGCAATCTTTATTTTTGCCGCAATAACCCTGCTTTTTATCTTCCCTATTGCTATATCTTTGAATAATTTCGGCGATATTGATTGGGGCGTGATTTGGGGGCAATACCTTGCCGGCGTCTTTCTTGCTGCGATGTTTATCGCTCTCGGCATCTTTGTTTCAGCGCTTTTGGCAAACCAGATTTCCGCTTTGCTTGTCAGTGCCGCCTTCGGTTTTGTTTTTCTCATCGCCGGTTTTGAACTGGTTACAGCAAGTCTGCCGCTTTGGCTCGCTTCTTCTATGGAGCGGCTCTCCGCACTTTCGCATTACGGCTCCATGTCGCGGGGAGTAATTGACCTGCGCGATCTCTGGTACTTTATAGCGGGCACATTGATTTTCCTTGCTCTTGCTTATCTTTGGCTATTACGGAGAAAATTTGGCAATCGGAAAATGCTTTATGGCAAATATCAACTTGCTGTTTTGATCTTTATTGCCGCGGCTGTTTTACTGAACTTTTTGGGCGCGAGCATCCCCGGCCGCATTGATCTCACCGCCGGCCGGCTCTACACCCTTACTCCCGCCACAAAGAAAGTTATCGGGGAAATTAAAGACAGCGTTACCATATCATTGTATGCGTCCGATGAACTTCCGGCACAAATGCAGCCAATTCTGCGTGAAGTTAAAGACATATTGCGCGACTATAAAACTATCGGCAAAGGACGTATTGCTGTTGCCGTAAAGAATCCGCAAAGCGATCAAAAAATTCTTGAAGAAGCACTAAATAAAGGCGTGCGTGAAGTGCAGTTTAATGTCGTGGAACAGGAAGGCTTCCAGGTAAAAAAAGGATTTCTCGGCCTTGCCGTAACTTACGGAGAAAAAAACGAAAGCATCCCGTTTATTGAGCGCACTTCCGATCTTGAATACTCGCTGACAAGTTTTATCAAAAAATTAACGATAACTCACAAAAAAAGCGTCGCTTTTCTTGCCGGTCATGGCGAAAAAAACATTTACTCGGAGTATGGAAGTCTGCGCGAGGAGCTTTCGGGACAATTTGATATTGAAGAATTGCGTCTGGAAACAGCGACCTCCTCCGTGCCAGCCGATACAGCGGCGCTCATAATTGCCGGTCCAGCGCTTGAAATATCTTCTTCCGCCCGCAATGCAATCAAGGCCTATTTAGAAAACGGCGGATCAGCAATGATTTTAATTGATTCCACGCGCGTCAATGCGCAGGGGCTTACCGTATCTCTCAACGAAAATAATTTTGCTGATTTCTTAGAGGATTACGGCGTCAAGGTCAACAAAGATATAACTTATGATCTGCGCTCAAATGAAACCGTAAGTTTTGGCGGAGGATTTATAACTTATACCCTGCCATATCCGCTTTGGGTGAGGGCTCTCGCGCTGGATAAAACTTCGCCGCTTGCCGCGCGCGTGGAAAACCTCTCTTTACCGTGGGTAAGCTCGATTGAACTTAACGACGAAAAAATTGCAAAACTGGATCTTGCGGCGAAAGAATTGTACGGCACAACTAAATTTGGCGGCCGCCAAACAGAGAATTTTAAGGTTGACCCCAACACTCAATACTCTAGCCAAAACCTTGGCGAACAGATTATGGCAGTTAGTTTAACCCGCACAATAGACGATGACCAGAGCACCACCCAAAGGCCCTTCCGCCTGCTTGTCGTTGGCGATTCCGATTTTTTGACCGATCAGTTCACCGGTCCTAAATACTCTAATCTTGCCTTTGGCATTGAAGCAATTTCCTGGCTCGCCGAGGAAGAATCTCTTGCCGGCATCCAGCTGCGCTCTCGCAAGGACCGCGCGCTTGTTTTTGAAAACGACACCCAAAAAACTCTTATCAAATACGGCAACATGGGCCTAGCCCTCGTTCTGCCTCTCGCCTTCGGGGGCTTTAGAATGCTGCGCCGCAAGGCTTTGCGGCGAGCGCGGTACTAACTCGTTATTGCCCCGTAAAAAAATCTAGTACTGCCTTTATGCCCGCTATATTTTTTTCAAATTCTGTCTTGCGCGTAGCGAGTTCCACCTCGGCGGCAGGGATGTTAGCTTCCCGCATCGCGTCAAGAAAAGTGCCGGTAGCGTCGTAATGCGGCCACTCCTTGATGTGCTGATAGCGCGCCGCTTTGGCGTAAAGCGCGGCGAGGGCATCTGCCGCGCCGATATCATTATCCTCCACGGTTCCGGCCTGTGAATGCCAGACAAAAATCATATCCAGATTTAGTGTCGCAATAAAATCATCAAGAGCTTTGGTTTCTGTCTCGGAAAGCGGCGCGGCTCCTCCCGCGCCTTTTTTATAGCCGTAAGTAGGATGAAAAGGATCGTTTCGCCAATCTTTGCTCGGCCAATTTCTATTCAAATCCACGCCGCGCGCGTTGTTATGGGTGCTGTTGGCGATGCCATCGGGATTGGCTTTGGGAATAACATATAAAACGATATTTTCCGGAACTCGTTCCGGCTGGCCATAGAAATGTTGTAAAACCTTGCTTGCCAAGCTATAGGTGTTTTTTTCTGTTCCTGTATGCAGACCTCCAATAAATAATAGCTTAAGGGAAAACTGACTCTCTGAAGCCCTCGGACTTATGGCGGACGAAGAAGGAGAGCTCGCCTCAAATACATAAATTGGTCTGTTCTTCACCGATCGGCCAATTTCTGTTCCACAGGCTAAAAATTCCGGAACATAAGTTTTATCGCCACAGATAAGATCGGCTGCTTGCTTTGAAAATTCAGGGACCGCCGTTAAAGGCAACCGGGCGGCAGTATAAGAAACCTGCCCAGAAGTCGCCTTCATGGCATTCTCGTTATCAATACGCACGCCCAAACTAGAAAGCAAAAGCATTCCCAAACCCGCCGCCATCTGCAAGATTCGCGTAAAGATTATCCCCATATTATGATTTTAGCATATTATCTTCTCCAAACATAAAAAGCGGTTTTGTCCGCCCTCTAAAAATTACGTTCTATTGAATTTCGTAATCAGCGATCTTTCAATTCTTCCAGTTTAGCAATAAATTTTCCTTTGTTTAATCCTCCCGTGGAAAAGAGTTCGCCATTGACGATAATGCCCGGGCTTTGAAAAATGCCATATTGCGAAACAAGTTCCATGCCTTTTTCCGTGGTTACGTCAACTTCTTCTATTGTCATTTCAGGATATTTTGGTTTGAGTGTATCAAAAATCTCCCGCGCTTTGGCGCAGTGATAGCAACCAGCAACGGTGATAAATTGGATATTGATCATTTCATACTAAATCTTGACTCTCAATTATGGGCAGGAGACTCGCCTCCTTGAACTCCCACTTCCAACAAAAATTTAGTAACAATGACCCGGCCTTCATGCTTAAATTCGCCAAAAACCTGATAGAGTCCCGGGAGTGGAAAAATGGCACGCGCTTCGATATCGTTATCGTTAGCTTCACGAATCTCGCCGTGCGTGTGTTCGTAGTGCGCTAAATCAGCGCTCGCAATCGCAAGGTGCATCGACGCGCCAAGATATGGCTCAAAATCGCTTATCTTTGTGCCGTCTTTGAAAATCGCGTAACGCAAGGTAATTTCTTGGCCGACAAGCAGAGTTTCCGGTTCGGGATTAAAGATAACATCATATCCATTAAAATTTTTCCTGCGCGAAAAATCTTTAACAAGCGTTGCGGCGCCCCTCTCACTAACATCAATACTAAAATTTCGAGCAACTCGGTGTGGCCCATGCGTGTAATTTGCCGCAACAAGATAACGGCCGTATTTTGGAAAAACGTAGTTTACAGAAAAACGCGCGGATTTTACCATTTCTTCCGTTATTACGCCGAAGTCCTCGGGATGAATATGCGCAAAAACCTCAAAATCTTCGCTGATAATCACTACGTGAAGAATCCGCTCGTGATCAATTTTAAGATCAGTCAGCGGCTGGCCTCGCTCGTCTGTGAGGGAAAAAGTGAAGGTACGATTAGCGGGTAGAATGGATGCGGGGGCTGTCGGAGTTACCTCAAGAAAAGTTTGAACTTTTGGCGTAACTTCCATCTCCATGGCTTTATGAGCGAGAAACTGATGCGGAATCACCTGAACAAATAAAATTAGGAGCAACAAAGAACTCACCGCGATTAAGGCGCCGTTACGGCGCGATCGCAGCCAATACCCTAACATCGGCAAAATCCAGAGGGCGACCAGCGCCCAGTTGCCAAGCCAGAGCGGCATGCCAAAAAACCCTGTTGAGCCGACAAGTTCTTCCAGTCCATGGCGATGCGCGGGCGCAGCATTGAGACGCTCTGAAATTATGTTGGTATATCTTTCCTCCTGCGTTACTTCTTCAAAAAGCGTGTGCTGGCCCGAATAGACCCACCAGTCATGGCCGAAGAATCCAAGCGTAAAAAGAAACCCGCCGACGAAAATCATTCCCCACGCTGTTGCTCGCGCAATCGTTTCCCTGCGGCTTACTAAAAATTTTATCGCGTTGATGCCAATAATTCCAAACATTGCAAGGACCAAAAGCGGCACAATTCGGCCGAGTGCATGCACAAAGAAAAGCAGCCAGCCGTAAAATACGTCCCCGACAATACCAATTTGTCCTAAAATTATTGGCGTCGCCGGATGCGGACAGCCGACGCCGATATTGCCAAGAAACAGCCCCATCAAAAATGGCCGCAAAATATCCTGCCGGTTTTGAATAAAACCGGGTACGGCGCCGCCAAAACTCGGCATACGCACTTTTAATAACCCAAGCTCTCCGAGAGCAAAAACGATCGCAAATATACCAGCAATAGTATAGAAAATGCCTTTAATGACCTCTCCGCTGCCGCCGGAAAACGCAAAGACTGCCTTGCCAAGCACTGCCGCCAGGATCCCATACATACTCAAAGTTATTACAATGCCGGCGCTAAAACTTAACGCCGTGGCAAGTCCCTTCCCATACCCTTTGCCCATAACTAGCGGCACGATGACAAAAGCAAGCGGAAGAGTGCAGGGCAAAACGATCATGGAAAGGCCGCTGGCAAACGAGAACAAAAACCAGCCAAAACCAACTGGCGAGTCCGGACTTAGCGCAAAAATCCAAAACAGCCCGCCGATAACTACAGCAAGAAGCGAAAACGTTAAAAGAATAAAGAGAAATCGCATTACTTTTTCACTAAAAATTTCCAGATCAGAAAACCGATGATCAAAACGATTGGCACGGCAACTATAAGATATGTGGGATCAATCGCCGCGACATCGCTTGCAGCTCCTTCCATTTCTTCGTGTGGAATTTCGTCGGCGTGAGCAAGTAGCTTCATTTTATTTCAACAATATATCCAAGCTCTTTAATTGCTTTAATTATATCCTCCCATTTAACTTTTGCTTCGTCAAACTCAACTTCCCCGCTTTTTTGCGCATAATCAGCAGAGGCGCTGATAACGCCCTCGGTACTATCCAGGACCATTTTTATACCGGCGGCGCATGAACCGCAATGCATACCTTCGATAGAAAATTGGACTTTTTTCATGACCATAAAATTTATTTGGTAAAATCAATTATTTATCTTGGAATACAATTCGGCTATTTGATTGTGCCCAAGTTTCAGAAAATCCAACGTGTGATATATCGTTGCTACTTCTATCGAGCTGACGCTCCGTCTCCTTTAGTAAAATATTCGGCTCGATCTCATAAATAACCTTGATTCTCAATGGATTTTTCTTATAGAAAATCACCAGGTAGATTTTTTTGTTGCGAGTTATTCTACTTAACGATTCAGTCCGCATATCCAGCGGTGCTTTGAACATTCTATCTAATTGACCTGTTCCGCCTTCATAACAAGACAGATACTCATATTTAATTGCGGGGTCGTTCTTGTCTCTAGCATCAGCATCTCTTTTTGAGGTTATCAGTTCATGTCCCAACTTTTCGGAAATTATCATTTCTTTAACTAGCCCTGGTTGTAATAGGTTTGGAATTCCAATACTTAACGCTAGTTCCTGTGCTTTGATTACAAGTCTTATAATCTCGGAAATTACTTTTTGTATCATATAAACAGTTTACTACTTTGCTTCAATTCAACTTCTTTTATTCGTTCGTTACAAATCTCAACATAATCTGGATTGATTTCAAAACCTATAAAATTTCTTTTAAGCTCTTTGCAAACGACAAATGTGGTCCCGACTCCAGCAAATGGATCTAAAACCAAATTACCCTCTTTTGAGCTTGCCTTAACTATTCTATCGATCAATTTAATAGGTTTTTGTATTGTATTTAATAATTCTCTATTTATCAACTCCCTTGATTTATAAGTGAGCTGTTTTATATCCCCCCAAACATCACCCGGATTTTTCCCATCCCCATTGAATTTTGTTTTGTGAAATTTGCCGTTAGTAACAGAGGGCACTTTTTCAACCCTTAACCTGTGCTCCAACTCTACTAATTGCGGGACTCGTATATCGTCAAGATTAAAGGTTTTGACTTTGCTCTTACTGAAGTAGGCAATAATATCGTAATTGTTTGTATAACTTATTCTGCCTTGAGCTAACCTGCTAGGTTGATACCAAACAATTTTAGAATTTAACTGCAGGTAAGGACGATAATCAATAAAATCAATGCAATCATGTTTGCCGAATAAGTAAAGAGCCCCATTATCCTTTAGCACCCTTGAATATAATTTGATCAAATTCAAATTATATTCCTGAATATTGTTTATCCTATCCCACTCTTGATTAGTCACTCCATAAGGGCCATCGCATACGATCAAGTCTATTGACTTGTCATCAATCTGTTTTATTAGCTCAAAAAAATCGCCATTGTAAATTTTGTTTATTTCCATACCATTAATTTATTTTGCCCGCGCAAATTTGGGCTCTTTATATAATCGCAATAATAACGAGTTCAGCACGACTGATATTGAGCTGAACGCCATCGCGAAACCGGCGATTTCCGGACGCAATCCGCTTTGCGCAAAATTCTCCCATATTGATTGTATCACTTCGCCGGCCGCGGGAATAGACGCAAGGATATTTCCAAAAGAAACAGCCCATGCGGCAAGCTCGCCCTGGCGCACAGTAAGCACCAAATGCAGACCCGCCGCAACTGGAATCGCAACAACATTATACACAAATGCCCAAAAAAAGTTTTGCCAAATCTTAAAGATAGTTTTACTGGAAAGATCGATTGCGGTTACAACATCGCGCAGGTCATCTTTAATTAAAATAATATCCCCAGTCTCAATTGCCACATCGGTGCCTGAACCGACCGCAAGGCCTAAATCGGCCTTCGCAAGCGCTGGCGCATCATTGATGCCGTCGCCGACCATTGCGACAACTTTCCCTTCTTTTTTGATTGATTCTATGAGCTCTTCCTTCTTTTCCGGCAAAACATTCGCGTAGGTCTTGTCTATACCAAGTTTTTTCGCAATGGCTTGAGCGGTATGCTCATTGTCGCCGGTAATCATGATAATCTCTTTCTTGCGCCGCTTCAGCTCCGCGATTGCTTCTTTGGCGTATTCTTTCAAAGTATCCGCCAGTGCAAGAAGGCCAATGACTTTTTGCCCATACGCGACAAAAACGACTGTTTTTGCCTCCATGCTTAAACGATCAACCTCTTTTGCGTATTCTTTGACGCCAATCCCCTCTTTTTCCAAAAACATTTTATTGCCGACAAGAATCTTCAAATCGTTATGCTCGGCGTAAACTCCCATGCCGGATATCGCCTTAAAATTTTTAGGTTCAGGAACATCAAATCCAAGGTCATTCGCCCTCTTTATGACTGCCTTTGCCAACGGGTGTTCCGACCCTCTTTCGGCAATCGCCGCAATCTCAAGCATTTGTTCTTTACTGATGCCTCCGAATGGCACAATATCGGTAACAGCCGGTTCCCCTTTGGTGATCGTGCCGGTTTTATCAAACGCCACCGCCGTAATTTTATGCGCTTTTTCCAATGCTTCGCCGCCTTTAATCAGAATTCCCGACTCGGCGCCTTTGGTCGTGCCAACCATTGTCGCAATCGGTGTCGCAAGACCCAAAGCGCAAGGACAGGAAATGACCAAAACCGCCACCATAAACAAAAGCGAAGGCGCAAAATCGTTGCCCTGAATAAAAAACCAATAATTAAAAGCAATTAAGCTTAAAGCAATAACTGCCGGCACAAATCGCTCGGAAAGCCAATCGGCGACCCTTTGCATAGGTGCGCGAGTCGCCTGCGCCTCGCGCACCAGCCGTACAATCTGGAAAAGCAATGTCTCCTTGCCGACTTTTGTCGCCCGGCATTTTAATAATCCATAAGTATTGATTGTGGCGCCGATCACTTCATCGCCGGGATTTTTGCCAACCGGCATTGATTCGCCGGTAACAATTTTTTCATCAACCGAGCTTTCGCCGTCAAGCACAATCCCGTCGGTCGGAACTTTTGATCCCGGTTTGACCAAAAAAATATCATCCTTTTTCAAATCTTTGGCTAGAATTTCCTTTTCATGGCCGCTCTCATCAACAATAATCGCGCCCTGCGGAGCAAGATCTAAAAGTTTGCCGACGGCTTCAGAAACCTTGCCGCGCGAGATACCTTCAAGGTATCGTCCTAAAATCAAAAATGACATCAGCGCCGCCGATGATTCCCAGAATGGATGGTCAATACCAAACCAAATGCTTTGGCAACGAAAGGCAAGAATATTAAAGATTCCGTGACACATGTTATTATAAGTTATTGAAAACAGAAATCCGAACAAGCTGTAAAAAAACGCGGCGCTGGTGCCCAAGACGACAAGTGTATCCATGGACGTTGAACCAACTTTAAATGCCGTCCACGCGCTTTTATAAAATATCCACCCCACCCAAAATTGAATGGGAATGGTCATAACAAGATAAATCCAGTTTAAATCAATAAAAATTCCCGAAACTGTAATTGCGTGCACGTGCTGCAAATTAAGCATGTGCACCGCCATATAATAGCCGATGATCGGGCTTGCCAAAAGAAAGCTTATGATCGTGCGGTTGCGTAAACCGCGCATGCGCGCATCGCGTTCTTTCTTAAACTCCTCTTCGGTCTTTTCTTCCTCTAAAATAAGCGTGTAACCAAGCGCTTTGACAAGCTGCTTGATCTTCTCTTCGGTGATAAGCTCATGATCAAATTCTATGACTAACTTTTCCGCGCCAAAACTGGCGTTGACCGATTGAACGCCTTTTTGTTTCGCAAGGACTTTATTGATCAGCACGGCGCACGACGCGCAGTGCATGCCCTCAATTCTGTATAGTTTTTGGACTTTCATTGTGTATAAATCGGGTGCAGTTCGTCTGTTTCATTCCCAATAATTATAGTCCCAATCTGATCATAATGCCCCTCACCGCAAGGCACGGAACAGTAAAAAGCGAACTTCCCCCTCAAAGAAGCCTTAAATTCAACCGTTGTTGTACGTTCCGGAAAAAGCCGGCGATTCACACCTAGCACGTCTATCGCGAAACCATGATCAAAATCATCCTCGTTAAAAATATGCAAGACTACTTTGTCGCCCGGCTGAACCCTGATTACGTTTGGTTCCCACTGCCATTTATTCTTGGACACCCGCATTTCCATCTCCGCCACATTTCCCGAAGAGGGAACGCCGCCTATTTCCGCCGGACGATAAAAGTGCGCGTAAACATAGCCGCTCCCAAATAGAAAAAATCCAAAAAGAAATAAGCTGACATATTTATTCATGCCTGAATCTATTATCCAAACTTATTGGCCCCGCGCCCAAGAGAAATAAAGCGATAGAAGCACCGAAGAGACCAACATCTCGATAGAGATCCGGATTGATCGAAAGGCCATATTTTGCCAAAAAGGAGGTGAAAAACAAAATGGTCAGAGCGGCCGCAATCAAGGCAAACGCGCGCACCTTAAGACCGGTTAGAAAAGATAGAGCCACCATTATTTCAACCAAACCAAGATAAAAACTTAGCGCCGCGGCATCGGCCAATTCAAAACTCAAAAGCAGTTGAACCTCGGCCGTGCTCTGTTCGGGGTCCATCAGTTTCTTCAATCCAAACAGAAAAAATACTATTCCCAATCCCAAACGCAAAAAAAGAGAGGCGTATTTTTGAAAACGATTGCCAAATGTATCAAACATACATTTATTATAATATATTTTCTCCAGTCAAGTAAATATCTCTATCCTGTGTACAATCTCCAAAATCTCGCTTTTACGAATAGCCACGCAAAGCTTCTTTGTATTACAACTCCTCCTTTTTTTCGCGGATAAATCTTCTCCACTCCTCAATAAACTGTACAAAGCTTTGAAACGGTGCTTCGAAAAAGAGATTGAAAAGTAAAACCAAGATGTTAAAGCGGCTTAGCTCGCCGGATAAAAATTTTCCAAAACCCACAATTGGAATAGTGAAAATGTCAAGGAAGAATCCTCCAAATCCTTCTTTTTGCGGACCAACATTAAGTTCCCTAGCCCACTGCTTGATGCGCATTGCGGAAAAAATAATGAGTGAGAGGAAAAGCCAAAATACAATAATGCTTAATACGTTGAAATGAAGCATGTTTAAACCAGCTATCACACCGCCAAAAGAAATTGCGAACGTCAAAATATAAAGAATGGTGAGTATAAAGGAAATAAACGAACTTCTCTTCCGGTTCGTGATTTCTATCGGTTCATATTCAAAAGCGCCCTGCATAATACTTGATACCTGCCCGATTAATTTTTGCAAGTTATCGCGCGAAGGCATGCGGATCGATAATACGGCAAAAAGCATGATCGATGGCGGAAAAATAATGCTTAGCATAAGCGCATAAGGAATAATTTGTCCGGCAAAGAGCAATTCAGCTGGAACCTCGATAGCGAGCGCAATAAGAATTTTCCCAAAAAATATGGAGAGGACTGACCGGAAACCAGCTCGCTTCAATTTTGTCCTCAAATTGTTAAAACGGCGAGTATACGATTTTCCGACAGCTTTTGATAATTCCTGCGGATCTTCAGCAAAACCGGCGAGGCGCTGGGGATCGTCCCCGGAAATATCGGAGAGTGTTTGAAAAATTATCGCAAACTGCCCTGCTCTGTTTTTTATCCGTTTCAGCGCAGAATTATGAAATAAAGATTCAAAACGCATTTTTGCGCGTGAAATAATCGGAAGAAATTCGGCGGCTTCAGACGCTTCCTTTTCAAACCATTCGGGATGCATTTTTTGCATCAGCCGAAAATAAATCCGTCTTTGGTCGGCACGCAGAAGGGTTTGGTTGATAGCAATAAAAAGAAGCATTTCTTTGTCATCTTCCCCAATTTCAGCGCCAAAGATGCGCAAATGATTTTTGAGAGTCGCATATTCAAACTCCAGAAGCAAAAGTTCTTTAGACGGATAATCAAGAAACTCTTCGATTTCGCAAGACGCGATGCCGTAAAGAAAGTTTGCAAGATTTTTGTCCCTTAATTTCTTTGCGACCGCAATCCGTAATGTTTCAGTATATCTATCAAGAATTTTTTGAACTTTTACAATGCTCGTGTTTAAAATTGTGTCGTTCGCAAAGTACCCGCCGCGTATCATCTCTTCGATGAGATCACGTGCAAATGGCGCAGGAGTTTGCGTAAGTAGAAGATGCCGCCGGATGCTGCGCTCTATCGCATTCTCGCGCAACAAATGTTCCTCATGATAATCAATAACCTGACGAATCTTTTCATAGAGAAACGAGACCTTACTTGCAACATAATCAACATGCACATACCTGCTCCCTTCCGGGTCAGATTCGTACATATTCACATTGTTTTCCTTGTCGCTGGAGACCATATTGTTATTTTGGCATATCTCTTTTATCCTTGAGCTTTTTGTACCCTACCCATACCAACCCCGCTAAAACGATAGCGAGCGCTATCAGGCGCAAATACTCGTCCATATCAGACCAGTATCGCGTTGTTCCGATGAATATAGATAAGAGGCCACCGAACAGAAAGCCGGAGGACACAGCTCTTACTTGTACCAAAAATATAGATAAGATAATGGATACAGCGCCAAGCGAAACTAAAACTATAAACACGTTGCGATTGTATAAATTGCGCGCGCTGTCGTATTCCTTCTGGCAAGTTTTAGCGGGGTTGCAGTATTCTTTTGGTTCATCAGATTCGTTTTCCTCCCCAACAACTTTTGCCGGAGCCGACCGCGGATAATACGGCCCATCAATATACGCGCCCCATTCTCCGCCCACTGCCGAACACGCCTCTTTGTTATCGTAGTACCTGCGATGTTCCTCACGGCAAAAATCGTCATATTTTGGCGTATTATAAAAAGTTCCTACGGCAATGTTAAAAAGCAGATTCAACACAATAACAATGCCTAGGGAAACAGCAATTTTTTGTAAAAATAAAAAGTTAATTCTAGCCATATGCAAATTATAGCACAAAAAGATAATCCTGTGATTAGCACAAGAGCGGAAACAAAAAAAGGTTCTAACTTTGGGTACCCGCATGAACGGTTAGAACCCCTTCTACTTCGTCTCGTACTCGTATTAGCTGTCAGATGACCAATGTCAAAGTCTTTGAACGCTAGTGGTCGCTCTGCTTGCCTCTCTTTTATGAAGTATCCTGTAGATTCTTCCTCTGTTGTAACGTTGAACCATCATCGGGTAGACATTCACTACAAGATTCACTACAAGATTCAGAACAAATGCTAGCACCGAAAAAGAACCCAGAAGACCGTAGAGCATTAGTACGAACATTATTACGAAGAAAACTAGATGTGCTGTTTCGTATAGCCTTGTGAAAATCTCCCAGCGCTTGAGCGTCTCCGAAGAGCCATAGTTTAGGAGTCGAAGTCCTGTATATCGAAGCATATAATCTCCACAAGTCGGTAGGAACTTCTTGAAGATACGAACTCCCAAAAGTTCGTATATCTTTACCGTCTTTCTCAAATAACTTCGGAGCGAAGTAAGCATCCATCAGAAATTTTAACATTTAACATCTCCTTAGGGGGTGACCTGAATCCGAATACTTATAACTAGCATAAAATTATAACCTTGTCAAATTTTCCGCATTCACAGCCCCTTTCTATTCATTCCTTTGCCCTCTCAAACTTTCTTCTATCCGCTGCACTAAGATATTTTTTGCGCAGACGGATGCTTTGGGGGGTAATCTCAAGATATTCGTCATCGCGCATTATTTCAAGGCCTCGCTCGATTGTTAAAAGTTGCGGCGTGGTAAGATGAACTGATTCTTCCTTGACCGATCTCCGCATATTGGTAAGATCCTTCCCCTTGATTGGATTGACCGCCATCTCAAAACCCTTGGTCGTATTGCCGATAACCATACCCTCGTAGACTTCCGTATTGGCCTCGATGTACAGCATGCCGCGCTCCTGAAGATTCCAAAGAGGAAACGCCAGGGCTTTGCCTGTCATCATGGAAGTCATGGAGCCAACCTTGCGTTTCTGGATTTCCCCGGCATATGGCTCAAAGCCCACAACCCTGCTTGAAAATATCCCTTCTCCTTTCGTTTCAATCATAAATTCTCCGCGATACCCGAAAAGTCCTCTTGTCGGCCCCTTAAAGATAAGCCGGATCGTCTCTTCTTGCTGTTTGACATCGAGTAATCTGGCGGCTCGCTTTGCCATTTTCTCAATAACTTGCCCCTGAAATTCAAGCGGCACATCAACCGTCACTTCTTCAAACGGCTCCATTTTCACTCCGTCTATTTTTTTGATAATCACTTGCGGTTGAGAAACCTGCGTTTCGTATCCTTCGCGCCGCATATTTTCAAGAAGAATCGCGATGTGCAGTTCTCCCCGGCCATAGACCTTAAATCCAGCCGCATCATTAAAGTCCACCTGTAAACCGACATTTACTTCAAGTTCTTTTTCCAGCCGCTCGCGAATCTGCCGCGAAGTCACAAACTTTCCTTCCCGCCCCGCGAAGGGCGAATCATTGACCAAAAAATAAAGCACAATCGTCGGCTCGTCAACTTTGATCGCCGGAAGCGGATCTTGCGCAGGCGATTCACAGATCGTCTCTCCTATCGTAATATCCGCAAGGCCGGCAATCATTACAATATCACCCGCGTACGCTTCACTCACTTCCTCCCGCGCAAGGCCCCGAAACGTAAAAAGTTTTGTAACTTTTCCACTGCGGCTTTCGCCAATGGAGTTTTTCACATACACATTGTCTCCGACGTGAATCATCCCTTCATATATTCGCACAATAGCGAGCCTCCCAAGAAAATTATCGTACCCAAGATTAAATGGCTGGGCGCGCAACGGAATTCCAACTTCAGCCGGAGCTCGCTTCACCTTCTCAAGAATTAGATCAAGAAGCGGACTCAAATCCTTCCCTTCGTCAGTAAGATTCCGCTTCGCGATTCCTTCGCGGCCAATCGCGTAGACAAGCGAGAAGTTAAGCTGTTCTTCGTCGGCGCCAAGATCAAAGAAAAGTTCCAGAACTTGCTCTTCGCAAAGTTTTGGATTCGCGGCCGCTTTATCAATTTTATTGATAACGACGATTGGCTTTAATCCGAGTTCAAGAGATTTTTTCAGCACAAAACGGGTTTGCGGCATCGGCCCATCCTGCGCGTCAACGACAAGAACGACCGAATCAATGGATCGCAGAACTCGTTCCACCTCCGATCCAAAATCCGCGTGCCCCGGAGTGTCAACGATGTTAATTTTTGTGCCTTTGTAAAAAAACGCAGAATTTTTTGAGTAAATCGTAATACCGCGCTCCTGCTCGAGCGCATTTGTGTCCATGCTCATACCGTCCACAAACATACCGGTCTCGCGCATAATGGCATCGGTAAGAGTTGTCTTGCCATGATCCACATGGGCAATGATTGCGATGTTGCGTATTTCCATAGAAAACGACCCAGCGTGCGCGGGTCATTTCATAATACAACAAAGAAACAAATTGTCCAGAGTTAGACGTAATGATTGACAAGTACTTTCGCCTATGCTATAAAAGAATATAGAAAAATGGAAAATCAAGCAAGCAAAACAAAATACAGCGTTTCCGCACAAGCAGCTCCTGGCTTTACGGCTCTTGGCGTTGCTCCGGCACTTGTTGAGGCGTTGACGAGGTTGAAATGCGTAAACCCCACTCCGATTCAACAGCAAGCCATTCCTGTGGCGCTTGGGGGCAACGACATTGTCGGCATAGCGCAAACCGGAACCGGCAAAACATTTGCGTTTGGAATCCCCATGATTCAAAGGCTGGCCCAGACTAAAGGCCAAGGCCTCGTGGTTCTGCCAACGCGCGAACTTGCCACTCAAGTAGAAGGGGTTTTGCGACAAGTAGGCCATGCAATCAATCTTAGAGTCGCGGTTCTTATCGGCGGTGTTGACTCACGGGCACAAGAAAGAGCGCTTAGGAAAGATCCTCATATCATCGTCGCGACACCGGGCAGATTGATTGATCACTTAGAGCACAGAAATGTTACGCTCAAGGGCATGCGCATTGTTGTTTTGGATGAGGCGGACCGCATGCTTGATATGGGCTTTGCGCCGCAAATAAAAAAAATCTTTGACGCGGTTCCTCAAGATCGACAGACATTGCTGTTCTGCGCGACAATGCCGCAGGGAATTATGAAAATCGCGACAAGATATATGAAATTGCCAATTCGCGTGGAGGTTGCCCCTTCGGGGACCACGGTGGAGCGCGTGACGCAAGAAGTCTTCATAATTGAAAGGGGCAACAAGGATCGCCTTATGGAAAAGCTCCTTGAGCAATATTCAAGGACCACCCTTATTTTTGCGAGAACAAAACATGGCGCAAAGCGGCTTACGCAAAAAGTTCGCGCTATGGGCTATAGTGCCGCCGAAATCCATTCCAATAGATCGGTTTTCCAGCGGCGCGAGGCGCTTGAAGGGTTCAGATCGGGTAAGTACCTGGTGCTTGTAGCGACAGACATCGCCTCGCGCGGCATTGATGTCGCCGACATCGGCCTTGTGATGAACTATGATATGCCAAATGGTCCCGAAGACTATGTCCATAGGATTGGCCGCACTGCCCGCGCGGGCGCGGGGGGCCACGCGATATCGTTTGTTATGCCGGAACAGCGAGGCGAAGTGGGGCGCATTGAGCGCTTGATCAAGGCAAGCCTTCCGATTTCCAGACTCCCCGAGCTTCCGCCGGAAAGACAGTTCAAACGAGACGATTCCGCGCACAGCAGGAGCGCGTTTTATCTCGGAGCAAGGCGCCGATCCGGGCCCTCTGGCCGCCTAAGGCACCGCTAGAAAAGCTTCAAAGAGCCAATAAATACGCACGTCGACGTGCGTATTTATTGCTGAATAGCTCGGGGACTAGGATTCGAGGGGTCATACGACCCCCCGCCCCATCGCATGACGGGGCGAACCACTATTGTTCCGGGCCTACGATTCGGACGTAGATTGAGGGCTTCAAAGGCCCCTGTCCTGCCATTAGACGAGCCCGGAATTACGAACCCAGCAACTCTACTACTGCCAATTCTATCGGCAACTCGGGAATAGGCGAATATTTGATATTCTGCATTGCTTCTAAAAACAGCCGTGACGCCTGTTGAAGCTTGTGCATTTCAAATTTCTGCGTCATCGCTTTAATTACGGCCAAATCTTCTTCGGAAATCTCGCGCGAGACAATGTCGCTTAATTTTTCGTCCACCTTAAGATACATCATCCAGCGCAAGTATCCAAGCAAACTTTTTATAAATTCTTCGCAGTCCACCCCTTTTTCGCCAAGCGCGCTCAAGTGCGTAAGCGCTTCTTTGCGCGAACCCGCGGCAATATGCCCAATAAACTCTGAAATCGCTTGAATGTCCGTAAGCCCGAGCAACGAACGAATTTCATCCAAATTCAAGCCGTCGCCGACTACGAAAATCTGCCCAAGCAAGCTTTCCGCGTCGCGCGCACAGCCGTCGGAACGAGCGGCGATCATATCTAAAATTTTGGGATCAATCTTTTTGGCTTCGCACTTGGCAAGATAGGCAAGACGGTCTCTTATCTCGCTATGACGCAAACGGCGAAAATCAAACCTCTGCGAACGCGAAATAATCGTTGGCAGAACTTTGTTAATTTCTGTAGTTGCCATAACGAATATCACATGCGAAGGCGGCTCCTCCAATGTTTTTAATAGAGCATTAAACGCTTCCTTTGTCAACATATGCACCTCATCTACGATATAAACTTTGTACTCTCCCCGCGTTGGCGCAAAACGCACCGCTTCCTTCAGTAAACGAATCTCATCTATGCCGCGATTGCTCGCGGCATCTATTTCAATTATATCCGGCGAAATGTTGCGCGAAACTTCATCGCAGGAAAGACATTTGAGACACGGTTCGTAACTCCCCTTTTTTCGTCCCTCGCAATTTAAGGATTTAGCCAAAAGGCGCGCGAGAGTGGTCTTGCCGGTGCCGCGCGGCCCCGCGAAAAGATACGCATGCGCCGCTTCGTTCATGGAAATCGCATTCGCAAGCGTACGCGTAATGTGCTCCTGCCCGACGACATCCGAAAATTTCTGCGGGCGATATTTGCGATATAAAACGAGATTAGCCATGTTTTCTCTTTATCATAAACACTTTCTTGGCAATTTCAATACTAATTATTTCAAGCGCGCCAAGCGCAAAGATTATAGCTAAGTCGCTTCCGGAAAGCGGCACCGTGCGCAGAATATTTTGCAAGAATGGCAGGTAAATTGCCGCAAAAAGCATGGCGAAACCAAACAGGACCGCAGCGATAAGGTAAAGATTGTTCAGCAAATCCACACTAAATATAGAACGGCGCAAACTCTTGATTGAAAATATGTACAGCAATGAATTCATCCCAAGCGCCGAAAAGACAACAGTACGGACATAATTGATGTCCTGGGTTTTATGCAATAAGAACAAGAAAAGACCAAGTAAAATTAAATCTGAAACAATGCCAACGATAAAAATAATCGCCTTCATTGCTCTGTCTAGTATTGGCGCTTGGCGGCCAGTCGGCGGCAGTTTCATCACATCCTTTTCCTTTGGTTCGTAAGCCAAAGCAAAACTTGGCAGACCGTCTAACACAAGATTAACCCAAAGAATCTGTCCGGCGAGCACCGGCAGAGGAAGGCCGGCTATGATACTCCCGGCAATCAAGATAACTTCGGTGAAACTATCGGCCAAAAGATAAGTGACGACTTTTTTTAAGTTATCAAAAATTACTCTGCCCTGCTCAACGGCGTGAACGATACTTTTGAAATTGTTATCCAAAATTATCATATCGGAAGTTTCTTTGGCAACGTCCGTGCCCGAGCCCATCGCCACGCCAATGTCGGCTTTTTTAAGAGCCGGAGCATCGTTGACGCCATCACCGGTCATGGCGACTACTTCGCCATTCGCCTGAAACGCCTCAATAATGCGCAGTTTATCGTGCGGAAGGATGCGCGCATACACCGATATATTTTTTACTTGGCGCTTCAAAGTTTCATAATCCATTGCGGTGAGTTCCCGGCCTTCGATTATTTTCTCGTGATCAAGAAGCCCGAGCTCCTTTGCCACGGAGCTTGCAGTATATTTGTTATCGCCGGTAACCATAACGACTTTTATGCCGGCACCGTGCGCTTCTTGAATCGTCTCTTTGACGTTCAAGCGAATAGGGTCGTGCAGGGCAATAAAGCCGACAAAAGTTAGGTTTGATAATACAGCGCTTATTTCACTTAAAAAATTTATAGGATCTATGTTGCGATACGCCACCGCGAGTACGCGCAGGCCATTTTTAGAAAAATCCTCGTAAATTTTTTCCAATTTTTTAAAATGCGCAGCATAAAGTTTTGTGTTCATATCACGTGCTCCTGGATCGTGAATATAGATTGATGCGGCCAATATCTTTTCCGGAGCCCCTTTGTAGTAAATTACATTCCCATGCCCCTTAAGCAAAGTTGCCATAAACTGATTCTGCGATTCAAACGGCATCTCGTCTAAAATTTGTTCCTCGCTTGCCAGAAGTTTTTCAGCTAATCCGGCTTCTATCCCCGCTTTAATCAACGCCTTCTCTGTCGGATCGCCATGAATATGCCACTTTGAAACATCCTCTCGCGGGTTCTCAATAAAGCCTTCGTTCGCAATCATGCCGATTTCTAAAGCGAGCTCCCGTGTCTCCGCGCCATTCTCCACATAGACTTCAGCTACTTTCATTTCACCTTCCGTAAGTGTGCCGGTCTTGTCTGCGCAAATTACCGTTGTGCTACCTAAAGTTTCGGCCGAAGCAAGTTTGCGCACGAGCGCTTTCTTGCGCAAAAGGCGCATCATGCCTATCGCTAAAATAGCAGTTACGGCAATGACCAAACTCTCTGGTATCGCCGCCACCGCCACCGCCACCGATGCCGCAAACATCTCCGTAAACGCAATGCCGCGCCATAACCCGCCGATAAAAGTCAAGAAAACAACGCCTAAAATGATAAGCGAAATCCATCGCGCCAGATAGGCAATTTTTGTCTGAAAAGGAGTTTTTTCTTCGCTTATAGTTGCAACGCTTTCGGCAATTTTTCCAAATTCGGTTTCAAGGCCAGTTGCAACAACGACTCCGCTGGCGCGTCCCTTGGCGACAACCGTCCCCATAAAAGCGATGTTAGCGCGCTCGTTCAAAACAGTTCCGGCCAGCAAGGACTTGGAGTTTTTAAACACCGGCATGGACTCTCCGGTCAAAGCGGCTTCCTGGATTTCTAAATTTCTTGCCGAGACCAGCCGAAGATCTGCCGGCACCTTGTCCCCGGAAGCAATTAAAACGAAATCGCCCGGCACAAGCTCTGCAGCCGAAAGTTCGGTTTCTGCGCCGCCGCGAATAATTCGCGTTTTATACCTGACCATTTTTTCGAGCTTAGCAAGCGTTCCTTCGGCTTTTTGCTCCTGTAGGTAGCCAAAAACCACGGAAAGTACGACCGCGGCGAGAATAATATAGGCGTTTATGGCATCGTGCAGAAAAAAAGATACGCCGCTTGCAATAACCAATAAGTAGATGAGCGGGCTTTTAAACTGGCGCGAAAATATTTCTAAACGCGTGAAGCGCTTTGCTTCCGGCAGTTTATTAGGGCCGTATTTTTTCAGGCGCTTCTGCGCTTCTTCCATGCTTATGCCATCTTCGCTCGTTACGAGTTTTTTAAAAACTTCTTCGGTTGTTAAAGCGTGCCAATGGATCATCGTATTTATTATAACAAAAATCCCCGCATTAATGCGAGGACATAACTATCGTTTCCTGTCTCTTCGCTCCCGTGGAAACAAGTAAAATCGGCATACCGGTCTTTTCTTCTGTTTCTAAGCAAAGTTTTTGCGCTTCTTGCGGCAAGTTCGCAAAGCGCCGCTTGCCATGGACTTTTCCTCCGCGGTCGGCCCAGCCATCGCGCTCTGCGAGTACCGCGCGCACTTCGCCGTTTTGCATGACATGGTTAAAATCTTGACAGTAAAGATCATTTACTTGCGGCATTGCCTTGCCGGCGGCGAAACCATTATGCATGCAGTCGTAGCCCACGCCGACTTTGATAGTTTTTTCTTCATCAAAAATATCAAGGCGAGTTAGGGCAAGATGCGTTGCGCCGTTTATCATAAGAGAATATTTTGCCGCAGTATAATCAAACCAGCCAATCCGCCGCGGCCGGCCGGTCGTTACACCGTATTCATTGGCAATATCACGAATATGCACTGCGGTTTCTGCGTCTTCATCGCGCATCTCGCTTGGAAAAGGCCCGCCGCCCACGCGCGTACAGTAGGGAAATTTGAATACACCTATCACTTTGTCAAATCTGTCTATGCCGCTGCCGTATGCCGCAGATATACCGCAATGCGATGAGGTGACATACGGATAAGTACCGTGGTCTATATCCAACAGCGCTCCCTGCGCGCCTTCAAAAAGAATATTTTTGCCCTGCGCATTTGCCTCCTGCAGCAAATATTCCACATTCTGAATGCGCTTTCTGAACTTTTCCGCAAAAGCGATCACTTGATCGAGGATTTTTTTGTAAAACCCCTTCTCATATCCTCCCTGAAAAGCAAGAACTAATTTATGCCGTAAGTCCTGTTCGTCCTGCTTGGGAAGATTAAGTGCATCAACAATGTAATCTAAATAAAAATTGTTAAATTGCTCGGCTTTTTTTTTCCACGCGCTTGCGAAGTTATCAGAAAATACTTTAGTATCAAGCACTTCTCCCACCCTAAACCCGATACGCAAGGCTTTATCGGCAAAGACCGGGCCCATGCCGCGCTTGGTTGTGCCTATTTCAAGATTATCACGCAAAATTTCTAACGCCATATCTTCGGCAATATGCCATGGAAACACCAAGTGAGTTTTGGGGCTAACCATCAGCCGTTCTAACAGATCTTCTACTGGAACACCAAGTATTCTGCTAGTGGTTTCAAGTTCGTCCACAAGAGCGACTGGGTCAACCGCACATCCTGGTCCGATGATATTTAGCTCAACGCCTGGTATGGCAATTCCGCAGGGCACAAGATGCAACTTGAATTCGCCCGCCGGATTAAACACCGTGTGTCCGGCATTATTCCCTCCGTTAAACCGCACGACTATATCAACCGGCACCGCTTTTTTGCTTTTAATCTCCGGATTAAGCACGCGCGCATCGCTCGCGCAATAATCAACTACTTTACCCTTGCCTTCATCGCCCCATTGTCCGCCGATAACCGCGTATGCAGGCATAACGATCACCTCCTACTCCCCTATTCTTACGGGGGAGAATATAAAAATTTTAATGAGCCATCTTTTTCATACCACTCTTCGGTAAGAAAAAACAGAGGGTAATATGCGCCAAAATAAAACCACAGACTAAAACAAATCATCGGGGCTGACCCCGATGATTTGTTTTAGTATTAGTAATCCATTCCGCCCATGCCGCCGCCCATACCGCGTGGCATTCCGCCACCTTTACCTTCTTCTTTTTCAGGAAGTTCAGAAACAACAGCTTCGGTCGTGAGCAGCATCCCCGCGGCAGAAGCCGCGTTTTGCAGGGCGAAGCGCACAACTTTGGTTGGATCAATGATTCCAGCTGTTCGCAAGTCCACATATGTTCCGCTCACAGCATCAAAACCCATATTGCCGCTAAGCTTTTTTACTTCGGCAACAACTACCGCGCCGTCCATGCCGGAGTTTTCAGCAATTTGGCGCAATGGCGCCTGTAAGGCCCGCTTGAGGATTTCAATACCGACTTTTTCTTCGCGATTTGCTCCGCGGAGATTATCAAGCGCCGGAAGTGCACGAATTAAACATGTTCCGCCGCCAGCAAGAATCCCCTCTTCAATCGCCGCGCGAGTTGCGGCAAGCGCATCCTCAATTTTATCTTTCTTTTGCTTCATCTCAACTTCAGTTGCCGCGCCAACTTTGATGATGGCGACTCCCCCGGCAAGCTTGGCAAGCCGTTCCTGCAATTTTTCGCGGTCAAATTCTGAATCGGTCTGCTCAATCTGCATCTTAATTTGTTTGACGCGCTTATCAATTTCGGCTTTGACACCTTTGCCGCCGACAATAGTCGTGTTTTCTTTTGTCGCGACAACGCGATGTGCCTGACCAAGCGAAGTAAACTCGGCATTTTCAACTTTCAAACCACGCTCTTCGGAAATCAGTTCCGCACCGACAACTGTGGCAATATCCTGCAACATTTCCTTGCGGCGATCTCCAAAGCCGGGAGCTTTGACCGCAAGTGTATTAAATATCCCGCGAAGTTTATTAACAACAAGTGTTGCGAGCGCCTCACCTTCAACCTCATCCGCGATAATAACTAAATCTTTTTTGCCGCTTTTCGCCATTTTTTCCATCAACGGCACAATGTCGTTGATAGATGAAATTTTTTGCTCGGTTACCAAGATATAAGGATCTTCAAAGACCGATTCCATCCGTTCGGTATTTGTAATCATATACGGCGAGATATATCCTTTATCAAACTGCATTCCTTCCACCAGTTCTTTGGACAGGCCAAATGTCTGAGATTCTTCAACCGTAACCACGCCGTCTTTGCCGACAGTCTCAATAACTTCAGCGATTAAATTGCCCATCGCCGCATCCTCGGCCGAAATGGTTGCAACTTGCGCAATTTCCTCTTTCTTGCCGGAAACCTTGACTGCCATCTTGCGCAGTTCGGCGACAACAGCATCAACACCCTTATCAATTCCATGTTTTATACTGAGCGGATCAGCGCCAGCGGTTACATTTTTGATCCCTTCGGTAACGATAGCTTGCGCTAAAACAGTGGCGGTTGTGGTGCCGTCGCCGGCAACCTCGTTAGTTTTATTTGCCACTTCTTTAACAAGTTCAGCGCCCATGTTCTCTATCTTATCGGACAATTCTATCTCTTTGGCGATTGTAACGCCGTCATTGGTAATAGTTGGCGCGCCGAATCCCTTGTCTAAGAGCACGTTGCGGCCGCGGGGGCCGAGCGTTACGCGCACGGCATTGGCAAGCTTATCCACACCCCTTTTCAATGCCTGCCGCGCGTCTTCGGAATAAGTAATTTGTTTAGCCATAAAATTAGAAATTAGGTGAATTAGAAATTAGGAATTGCTATTCTTGAATTTATTCAAGAATAGCTAATATATCCTCCTCTTTCGCGACTAAATATTCTTTTTCATCGACCTTGATTTCGTTTGGGCCGTATTTAGAAAATAAGACAGTATCGCCTTTTTTCACTTCCATCGGCACTCTTTGCCCCTTCAAATTTAGGCGGCCGGGCCCAACAGCCACCACTTTGCCCTGCTCCGGCCTCTCTTTTGAAGCCGTATCCGGAAGCACAATGCCTCCCTTGCTTTTTTTGTCTTCCTTGATTGCCTCAAGGACGACATGATCACGAAGCGGACGTAACTTCATGTAACTTAAAACATGAAACACGAAACACAACTACTGAAACATGATCCTTTGTTGAAAAAATAATTCAGGTTTCAGGTTTCAGGTTTCATGACCTTTTATCAAACTTGACCTTTGACTGATAATTTTAATGTACACCCCATTATAAGACCATGGCAAAAAATTGTCAAGGGTTTGGCAAACTCACCATAAATAAAACTCCGTATTTAAATACGGAGTACATAGCTCTTAGTAATTCTTCAGCACGATTGCTTTGGCCGGCTTTTTGCGGCGGGCAGTCTCGGCTTCGTAGGCCGCGGCGAGCCGAGTGGCGAGCTTTAACACGTCTTTGTGCTCAGCAATAAGAACTGCGGTATTCCAATATCTTCCATTATACACTCTATCTTCTTTACCTGTTGCACCAAATGCTCGCACATCAACGAAAAAAGATTCGACCCGTATCTCATTAATATTTCTTAATAGCGTTTCTACCCCTTTTGCGAAATTCAACGGATAGTACCTTACCGGTAAAATTTTAATCATGTACCTTGATGATTCAAAATGTATTGTGACCGGAAACGAAAGGTAGTCAGAATTCGGGTAGCGCAACTGTTCCTCATTTGTCGAAAAACGCATAAAGGGATAAGCTGCAGGATTCTGGCTACCCGCAGTATGAATATTACAGTCTCGTGCAATTTTCTCCCACAGTTCGCTATCCTTTATTTCGGCTTCTCGCTCATAGTGCTTGGGGCCGGCAATTACTTCCACCATCTCTTTTTCTCCTTCGTTAGCCGCTTCACCGCAAATTTCAAGGAGAATATCGGGATTTTCTTCGCGCATTCGCAAAACCGCTTTGACACGCTTTTCATCTGCCAAGTTTAATCCAAGTATTTGGCACACTTTGCGCGCTTGGTTTGCAGAAGGCACGCGTATACCCAATTCCCACAGGAAATGCGAAACAGCGGCTTCGCGTGCTAGATTTTTTAGATTTTCAAGGTTCTCCACTTTGCCCCTCCTTAAAGTTAAAGTTTGGGACAAGCCTCGGCGACACTATCGCCAGGACTAGCTCTGCGCAACAGAGCATACGATATATTTGCATCTCTGGCAAAAATTGTCAAGATGTGCTAGAGTTTAACTAGCAACTTAAAATAAAGGAGGTGAGACGCTGTGGCCAAATTTTTCTGGAACTACCTAAACATCCTGCCAAGCTTTGATCACGAGCGCCTCTCCTCTATCGAAGAAGCGCTTGAGTGGCAAATTTTTTTACTGGAAAGAAAAATCAACGCCCTGACCGCAGAACACGGCAAGGCGATTAAACCCATATACACCAAGGCCGAGTGGCAAAAGTATATCCAAAATGCTCAACTTCCCATTCCCAGCTTGTTTCCCGCGCAAACTAGTCAAGACACGCCAAATTTTCTACTCTTTGCCGAACTTGATTCCGTTTATACTTTTCCCAAATTAGACGAGGAGAAGCTCGAGGATTCTGTGGCATGCCAAACGCTTATCAAGCCAGGTTTTACGCTTGAGACGCTTCCCGCAAGACCGCATTGCCTGCCAGTGGCAAATCATGGCGGTTCAATAACCTATCATGGTCCCGGACAACTTATACTTTATCTTATCTGTGATCTTCAAACGATTGGAATTAGTTTACTGGATCTAAATAAGGCGATGGAGGGAGCTGTCAAAGATGTTCTTATGTCTTTGGGCGTAAAAGCTTATACCTTAAAAGAAACATACGATCTTGCGGATCCGGCGATACAGAACGATCTTATTTTGCAGGGCGCAGTTTCAAGTGATGAAACGGGAAAACGCACGATTAATCTCGCTGCAAGCGGAGTATGGATGATCGCGGATGGCTTGCCATCTAAAATAATGTCGCGTGGGATAAAAGCCGTCCGGCAGCATTACAGTAGTGGCACGGAAAGAATCTTTACCCTTTTCGGTTTTGCTCTGAATCTGTCAACGGATTTATCGTATTATGACGCTATATTTCCTTGCGGCTTAAATTTAAGGATGACTTCAGTGCACAAGATCACCGGAGAAAAGCACAGTTTGCCCAAGGTCGCCAAAATGCTCGCCATAGCGCTGGTCAAACAATTCTCGGAAATTTCTGGCAAGGCGCACGAGTTAATATAAAACCCCTTCATCCAAAGGGGTTATTTTTCGCTTTGTAAAAGCGAAAAATCTTCGCTGAACAATTCGCGAAATTCGTCGGGATATCTCTTGCTTTCAATATAGCTGCGTATCGCGCGCACAAACTCCAATCCCGGCGCTCCGTCAAACAAACGATGATCAAAACTGAATGCCAACCGCATATATTGCCTATCGGATACTTCCCATTTAGCCGTAAGCACCAAGATCATGCCGGTCGGCCGTTCTTTGCCATTTGCTTCGCGTGTATAGGGCACAATTGAATCCGGGCTCTCGCCGCCCATAGCGCCAACGTTATTTACAGTGAAAGTCAGGTCGCGCAATTCCGGCATGGTAATTTTGCGGCTCATTGCGCCCTGAATTTTGGCATGCACCGCAGTCATAAATTCGCGAAACGATAATGCCTCGGCGTTATGAATAACCGGGACCATTAGACCATCCGCCGTCTGCACCGCGATGCCGATATTGACATGCTTGAATAGATATGCTTCGCTTTCATCCTTATCCCAGTAAGCGTTGATTATGCCGAATCTATCTTTTTGCTCGTGCAGTAATTTTGCGGAAAGGAACATAAAAATGCCTGTGAAGCTAAAGTCAGTTCTGGTATCCTCGCGCCATGCAATTTGCCGCTTTTGGTAAAACTCCCAGAGATTAGTTATATCCACTGTAATCGCATCGCCGGCTTTGGGGATCTCCGCGTGGCTCTTTTGCATAAAGTAAGCGATAGTCTTGCGAATTTGGGTCGCGTTAAGCGGCACGCGGTCATCCGCTACTGCCCTTTCGCTAGTTGGCTTTACGGCCGACTGCGGCGGCAGAGTCTCCCGTCTTTTTATTTCAGCGACTACCCACTCCACATCCTTGCGCATGACTTTGCCGAAAGATCCCGTGCCTTTCACGGCGTTGATATCAACACCGTTTTCATGGGCAAGCTTGCGTGCCGCTGGACTTGCAGACGCAGGTTTCTTTTCCACAGAAACTTCGGCCGTTTCGGCGGGTAAAGAAGGTTGAAGCGTCTCGTGACTATTCTCATCGGTTTCAATCCAGCCAAGCTCGGGCAAAAACATTTTATCGTCGCCCGGGACCTCTGCGACGCCCAGATATTTCCAGGTATCGCCAGTATTGTAATTGAGTTTAGCGATTACTCCGCTTTTTATCGTATTGCAAAGACCAGCCAACGGCACTTCGACATCAACTTTATCTGTGGCAAATTGAACGATCAACGAATCTTCAGTTACTTTATCGCCAACCTTCACAAGCCATGCCGTGATGCGCTGTTCTCTAAAATTCGCTACAGGATCATACGCACCGCCGACTGTTTCCTTGACCATGCTTAGTAAAAATCCAAACTTTATCCTCATCGCATCACCTCCTATCGATCTTTCATACCAGCGAGTATACACTCGGCCAACTGATGCGAGCGATGAATGCGCTGGGTATAGTATTTCTGTTCGTTCTCGGCATCTTTACGGCTCTCTAAATCAAAGACGGAAACTTCAATCTCCTGCCACGGCAAACGAGCTTCGAGTAATGTCTTTGCCGTAGGGACAAAAATATCTCCCTCCATGCCGGCATAAATAAGTTTGGGCTTGGAAAGAAGATTCCAGAAAATATCATCTTCTTCGATCAGTTTAGATTGAATGTAATGCCCGGCGCCGCGAAATTCATTGGCCGACTGCATAACAACCATTCGTCCGGTTTTGACTACAGAAAACTTTACAGCTTCAATGTCAAATGGATGCACCGTGCGCAAATCTATTACTTCCGCATCAATCTCCTCTTCCTTATAAAGAAAATCCGCCTCGTTTTTGGCCGCGGCAACCGCGCAGGCGCCGTATGCAACGACAGTAAAATCTTTGCCCGGCCGCACGATCCTTGCCGTGCCAAAGGGAATAGCATATGGCTCAATGGGCACGCCTTGCGGCATGGTAAGATCAATTTCATCAGTCGCCCAGTTGCGCGCAAGATGCGCAAACTCCGAAGAGTTGCTTGCGGATATTTCAAGGATCAGCGCGACCGGCCCATCGTATAAATAAGCTGTGCGTAAAAGTCCAACCAGATCATAGGCATTGCTTGGAAATAGTATCGCAATTCCACCCATAGTTTGAATAATTTCCTCAACATAACGCTCGTGAAAATCGCCGCTTCCTCCGCCGTGCACTTTTCCACAGGGGAAAACAGCAATATAACGAAACTTCATTTTTTTCTGATAATACTGAGGGCCCGTACCATCCATAACTCGGTAGGAATCGGCAAAGAACCAGCCAAACTGATTTTCCCAAAAACCCTTCGGGCCATTCAACGCATGACCAGCGACCATAGAAAGGCCGGCCTCTTCGGATATCGGAAAATTAGGCACGCGACCGGGACCAAATTCTTCCGCGAGCGAAATGTCGCCTCTGGCGCGAGTTAGACTAAGAACCCCGCCTTCTCTAGAACCGACGTCCTCGCCATAGTAGATAACCATTTTGTCATCGCGCATCAACTGCTTGACTGTTCGCGTATATGCTTCGTTGTATCCCCATTTATTTGCCTTGCTCCCGTCCAGCACATACCCCATCTCACGCGCTTGCCGCGCTATAACAAGCCGTGTGTTGCCCGGATCAGTTTTAAGCAGAGAGGCCGCGCTTGGTTCTTTTGGCAAAAGCGCCAGGTCAATCGGCGGAAAAATATTACGGTCTTTTTTATCTTCCAGAACCGTAATTGGCGGCTCTTTAAGCACTTCCGCGGCAAGAGCAAGCACGTTTCTTTCTTCTTGGACACGTATTCTATCCAAAGTTTCCTTATTCGCAGTTTCGGTAGCGAGAATATAATTAGGGTATAAAATGGGATCTTTCTTCCACGCCGCGTGGAATTCACTTAAGTCATATACTCCCCAAACGCGTTTAACTCTTGCGAGATCTTCGCGCGTTGCAATATCCGATAGGGCTTTTTCATACTGAATTTGTTCCTGATTGTGCCCGGTGCCGCGATAAGTATCCACAACCATTAATGTGGCTACGCATTCTTGCGCGCGCTCTATCGCCTTTTCGCACTCGGCGTAGTATTTCAGCACATCAAAACTATTCACTTGCACGCCGACCATATCGCCATAGCCCAAGGCCCTCTTAACAAGATCGGAATTAGCGTATTCCTCTATTGCGTCAGCAAAAAGCGATCGGTGGTTAAGTACAATTATGTAAAGAGTGGGCGCGCCGCGCGAAACTTTTAGCTCGCGCATAAGCGGAGTTATAAATTGTTCGCCATAACGTTTGGAGAATTCTTCCAGATCCCACTTGAAGTTGCTTACAGCCACGGCGTTGCGCGTTTCATGCAAAAGGCCCTGCTGTTCAGCGCCTTCGCCATAGAATGATACGGCAATGGGGCGCTGTTTGCGCGGAAGATCGTGCCATTGCCGCGCCAATTTCTCGGCGCGTCCGGCCATGATACCAGTCATGCCGCCCATATCAGAATACATAAATGGAACGATATTGCAGTCCAGACACCCCAAATGAATATTGCCGTCACGGCCGCGGTTGCCGCCGGTGGCGCGGTTAAAATGATTGCGAAATATCTCACGAATATGATCGTGCCCGTTGATTGGGCGCGTGACCTCGTCTTTAACCGTAAGAACTCCCCAATTGGTGCGGTGATCGCCACTGACATCACTTTCAAATAAAATGCCTTTCTTTAATAAAGCAAACATCGGCACAACGGAAACCGTCTCCATGAGCGTGCCTAAAAGACACGCCCCAAAAACCTCGCGGCGCAGATGCGTTATCGCTAGATTAAGAGCCCCCGTGCGACATAACAGTTTATGCAATTCCAGCAACTCCTGCGATGACAGAATCATTGCGTGATCTTTCATAATCCTCCTCCTGGCGATTCTATTTTATAAAATTTTTGTCAACGAACTTTCAAAATATACTCACATAGAAACTCAAGCTTTGCAAGCATGATAACAATAAATAAACGCCTTTTAGAAAGGCGTTTAAGGATGCTGCGCATCAGAACGTCTCGCCGCGCGCTGGGCGCGCGTATAAGCACGTCGATTAAAGTTAAGAAAGATTACTAAGCCTAACAGTACTATCATCACTCCCCCAAACATTGCGAATATCCAAAAAAATTCTTTTTGAGTGTAGCTAACAAGAATCTGTGTATCTACTGCCGATGGCGTTTCTTTGAGATTGACTTCTGCAAATAAGAAGGGATAGGGAGAAAAATCAATCTTTTCATAATAGACCACATTAGCCAATCCGTTAAACAGCGGCGCCCAGTAGACAAAGTAGTGACCAATCCCTGTTCTGATATATGCCTTAGAAAGCTCTGTTCCGTTTCCTGCTTTAAACCAAAGGACAAATTCAGCGCTTGAATATATCTGGATATAACCAGGGGAATTTTTTGTTTCTTTGTAAAAGATCGTGAAAAACTTATCGGTAGACGCGACGAAACCAAAAGTGAGATTTTCCGTCTCAAGCGCGCTCTCAACGTTGCGCGGTACAGCGACTACTCCCTCTTTTGTATCTCCAAGGTGACGTGCTAGAAGCGGTAGCGCTCCAAAGAAGAGCACAGCTACAAAAACACACACGAGCGTAACCAGCAGAGCCTTCTTTGTTCTTGCGCTCATATTCTACCTCCTTATTTTTGTATTATTGTTCTTCGCGAGCCTAAATGCATTATGCTTTAGCTAAAAATTTTGTCAAGTGTACGGTGTCCCCTATCTAGTTATACACAGCCTGCCCATATGGTATAGTTGAGGCATGAGGCAATCTATCGAGCACAATAACTTAAAGTGGATAAATATCCAGAACCCGCAAAAAGAAGATATACAATTTTTGCAGGATAACTTTAATTTCCATGAAATTGTTTTGAAAGAAATAATTCCGGCGAGTCATCGGCCAAAGGTTGAAAATCACGGGGATTATCTCTTTATGGTACTTTACTACCCCGCCTTCAACAAAAAAAAGAGTGAGGCTTTTGCCCGAGAGTTGGATATTATTGTTACCAAAAGCCACCTTATCACTAGCCACTACAAAACAATTCTGCCGTTAAAATCACTATTCGCTCGGATCAATCTTCACAATGACGCAAAGAAGGAATATATGTCCGAGGGAACGGCTTATCTGTTTTTTTATCTGATTCGTTCAATCCTCGCCAACGTACTGACCAAACTAGAACACATCGAGCATAGGGTTGATTACATTGAAAAAGCGATATTTAAGGGCCGCGAAAAAGAAATGGTCTTTGAAATTTCCGAAACCCAGCGCGATATCATTGATTTCCGCCGAATTCTTGCGCCGCAAAGATCGGTTTTCGCGTCTCTCGTTGCAGATAGCCGCGTTTTTTTTGGCGAAGAGTTTGCGCCGCATCTTGCCAACTTGCACGGAAATTTTGATAATGTTTGGAATGAGCTGGAGGAACAGCGCGAAACTCTCGCCGCGCTTGCCGACACAAATAGCTCATTGCTTTCCACAAAAATAAATGAAATAATCAAAATTCTGACGATCGTTTCGACAATTTTTATGCCAGTTACATTTTTAGCGAACATCTGGGGAATGAATATAGACGGCATGCCCCTTCGGGAAACCGGCTCCTTCTGGATTATTACCGCAGTAATGGGACTGATGGTAATTTTGATGATTGGCTATTTTAAGAAAAAGAAATGGCTCTAACGCTATACGACACGCGATCCAAAGCCGTAAAGGAATTTTTGCCCCTCCAAGATAAGAGGGTTAATTTTTTCGTTTGCGGGCCAACTGTTTATGATTATGCGCATATCGGCCACGCGCGCACATATATTGCTTTTGACGCATTTATCAAGTATCTTCGCCATTTAGAATACGAAGTCCGTTATGTGCAGAATATCACGGATTTAGACGATAAAATAATCGCGCGCGCCAATGAATTACATCAGACGCCGCAGGAACTCGCCCGCAATTTTGAAACGGAATACTATCACGATATGGAAAAACTTGACATTGACTCGGTGGATAAATACGCGCGAGCGACAGATTATATTCCGCAAATAGTTTCGCAAGTTGAACGGCTGATCACGAATGGCTATGCCTATATTATCGCGGGTGATGGCGTGTACTACGATATTTCTAAATTTGAAAATTACGGGAAACTATCAGGACGAACGGCTGTGGCGGCAGAAGATGCCGTGTCACGAATAGATGATTCTCTCAATAAGCGCAACAAAGGAGATTTTGCTTTGTGGAAATTTTCTAAATCGGGCGAACCGTCTTGGGACAGCTCATGGGGAAAAGGCCGACCCGGCTGGCATATTGAGGATACAGCGATCAGCGAAGCTGAACTTGGACAGCAATATGATATTCATGGCGGCGCGCGCGATTTAATCTTTCCGCATCACGAATCGGAAATTGCCCAAATGGAAGCAATTTCGGGGAAAGAGCCGCTTGTGAATTTCTGGATGCATACCGGTTTTCTTACGATCAATGGCGAAAAGATGTCCAAGTCGCTCGGCAACTTTGTAACTATCCATGAATTCCTGCAAAAATATTCAAAAGAAACTTTCCGGCTGTTTATACTATCCAGCCATTATCGCTCACCGATTGATTACAGCGAGGCGGCGGTAAAGCAGGCGGAGGTGAATGTGAAGCGGTTAGGCGAGTTCTGTACGAAAATATCTGCGCTAGCTAGAGTGGAACAGAATGCTTCCTCTGCCAACCCCCTCCCCCACTTAGCAACGAGGGGAATTGCTGATTTTTTTTCTAATCTCAACGACGACTTTAACACTCCAAAAGCCCTTGCCGCACTTTTCGATTTGATGCGCGCGGGCAACGCGCTTCTTGCCAAAAACAAAATTACGGCCGTTGCCGCGAGCGAAATAGTAAAATTTTTAAATGATGTAGATAAAATTTTTGGAATAATTCCGGCGATGCGCGGCGAAATAATCCCGGAAGAAATAGTCGTGCTCGCGGCCAAGCGCGAACAAATGCGGCGAGAGGAAAACTGGGAGGAAGCCGATATCATTCGCCGTAAAATAGAATCTATGGGATATAAGATTGATGACACCGATCGAGGCCCCGAAATAAAAACTCTCACCTAAAACTTGGTGAGAGTATGCTATGCCGATTTATAACGCCCCTGGCTTTGCCGGATGTTTTGGAGGTTTGTGGGCAACCGGTGGAAATTCCTGCTGAACTTGCAGTGCGGTTTGTTTAATTTCTAGATCCGTCACAATATGACCGCACTGCAGGCACTTGATATACTTGCCGTACATATCTATATCCTCCGTTAAATCCCCCCTGCACCTTGGACACGCCTTAAAATCAATCATTCTCCATCTCCTTCTTGAATAAAGTTGCTTGATATAATCATAACTCATTCTTTATAATTAGTCAATAGCAGGCGGCTTACGCAACTCCTTTACTTCACTGCGACGATGTTTTTCAATGCGCCTTTTTATTTTTTCGTGAAAAGGAATCTTAGTGGGCTTGCGTTTCGGGGGTGGATTATTGAGCTTCTCCAAGATCGCCCGCAATCGCTCAAACGCAATCTCGCGGTTGCGCGCCTGACTGGGTGTTTCTTCCACGCGTATAGTGATGCCGCTTGGAATGTGCCGCAGGCGCACGCCGCTCTCTACTTTATTAACGTTCTGCCCGCCAGGACCGGAAGATCGAAAGAACTCAAATACGCATTCCTTCGCCAAAGCATCTAAATCAGTTGTGTATCTTGGTTGTGCTTCCGGCATAATTTAATGCTCCTTTTATACTTTATATACTTTTTCGCAAAATCGCTCAAGGAAAAAGTTGTCCCAAGATATATCGCGCGGTTTAAAGAATACTAACTCGACACGTTCCTTTGCAAGGCGCACTTCTACCTTGGACACATCACTATGCTGAAAAATACTCCCCTGATTAACTTTTACCTTGCGTTTCGGCAATTCAAGCGCTTTTATCGTAACGATGCTCGTTTCCGGCACAACGAGCGGTATGCGATTCCGCGGTTGAGGAGCAATCGGGGTAAGTTCAAGGACTGGCAGGGTTGGCGCTATTGGCACGCCGCCGGCATTAGCTGTGTATGCCGTGGAGCCAAGAGGCGTGCTTACAATCAACCCATCGCCAAATAGGCCGCTGTCAAGAATGACGTCGTTGATCATGACTTCAAGCAAGGCGCTTTGTCCGCTATCTTCACTGATTATGATGTCGTTCAGGGCGAGTTCGCGAACTTGGCTGTTGTCTTCCATTGTGATTATTGCCTCAAGTAAGGGCGCGCTGAAAATATCATAATCCTCGTCGCGGATTTTTTCAAAGAAAAATTCGTCCTTTTCGTTAAGCAGAAATCCGCGATGACCATAATTTATACCCACAAAGGGTTTATGGAATTCAGCAAAGTTATGCACCGCTTTAAGCATGGTGCCATCGCCGCCAAGAACGAGCAGAAAATCGCAATCTTGCGCATTAAATTCAGGGGTAATGCCGAGTTTTCGCGCGCGGCTCGAGAATCTATTAATGGTGTTTTGATCCGTTTCATCCATTCTCTTTGCAAACGGCAGATATTTCAAGGAACTATATTTGGGATGCCAGCGAAACATCTGCCAAGTCTTTACATTAAAGTAGAATGACCTCGCGCAACAAGAGCATTTATACTCACGAAGACCGTTACCGAGTTGTCGCACAACAGTCCAGCCCATTTTGGGATTTTTGCACAAACGGCTTGGGCATCGGATAAAATTGCTCCGCCATTTTTCGATGTTCACTACAATACCTCCACAATCGCTGGTTTCCGTATTTTAAATTCATAAAGTACTGCCGGTCTATGTTTGCCAAATTGTCTTCGCCGTGTTGTTTTAAGCAAATTCAGTGAAAGGACTTTGCGCTGAAAATTGCGCCGGTCTATTTTACGACCAAGAATTATTTCGTAAACACGGCGCAAATTGGAAAGCGTAAAACGCCGCGGCAGAAGGCTATAGACAACATTAGTATATTCAAGCTTCCAGTGCAGGCGCTGGAGGGCATATTTTGCTAACTTTACATGATCGTACGCAAATTCTGGAAGTTTTTTAACATTAAACCATTTAACGCCAGAGTATTTTTCGGTTGTCTCTAATTTGATGCTCTCGCTGTTGATAAGCGCAAAATAGGCACAAGATACAACCCGGCCATACGGATCGCGCTTAGGGTGGCCGAAAGTATAAAGCTGTTCAAGATAGACATTTTTTACGCCGGCTTTTTCGGCAAGTTCTCGTTTCGCCGCGTCATCAAGAGATTCAGAATTCGCGATCAGCCCGCCCGGGAAAGCCCATTTTTTTGTCAATGGCCGTTTCTTCATTTGAATTAAAATAACCTGCAGGGCATTATCCAGTATTGTAAAAATGACAATGTCAACGGCAACTTTGATATTTTGATCTTGATGCGTCATGTGGACAATATATCACAGGAGAAGTAAAAAAGCTAGGTTTCCCTAGCTTTCTGGTTCTGGCTCTGGCTCTGGCGGCTCCCAGTCCTTGGGCATCAGCGACCAGTCAACCATGGGCACACAGGTACCGCTCGTCATCCGTTCTTGAGCTGAGTGGTATAGATTTTCCGCGACATTTTCATCAAATGTTATTGGTGAATCTTTGCCCGGTCTGCGTTGGAGCTCGTCAAAACTAGACTCCGCCGGATTAACCATCTCATCTGCCGGCGCTAAGAAGATTTGTTTCACTAAATCATCGCCTTCCTGTCGAACCAGAAGCTTGCCTTGAAAGCGAGCGCCGTATTGCTCAAGGCGTGCATTAAGGCCATCTAGATCTTCGCCTCGCGGTCGAAAGGCGACGTGCTGAACAGTGCGGTCGCCGTGCATACGCCAAAAAGTGGTGATGTGCGACTTCTCTTTACGATCTATCCCAGCGACAAGAGCGATTGCAAAACTGCCAAAATCGATCTCCCAAAGCATCATACTAGATTTGCCTTTGGGGTCAACATCATCTATTCTCTTAGTGAGTTTTCCGCCCAAGATTTCGGTATAATACCATGCCCATCGCTTGATCGTATGTGGGCTAACAACATAGGTTATATGGTCAACAGCCGCAAGCCAAACTGCCCGATTTCCCATCTTAGCCTCCGTTTTGCGTTTTGCTAAAGGTTCTAAGATCATCCTAACAAAAAACCCGCCTTTGGCAAGCGGGGTTAGTATTTGCAGTTTTGAAAGAATGTATTTGTGTAGCCAAGTTCTCGTTTATAACGTTCTATATCTTCTGCCCTGCCGACGGCTTTCGCGAGATTATCGCTTAACTTTACGGTTCCTCGGCCCATCGCTTCGATGAGCTTTACCACAAGCGAAAGCGCTGGAATTCCAAGGTCGTTAGTGAGATTTGTACCCCATCCGAAACTAACACGTATGTAATCACGGAACCGTTTGTTTAATTCAATCATCGTCGCGACATCTAATCCATCACTGAAAATAATCATTTTCCCCTGCGAATCAACGTTGTGAAATTTGTAAAAGCGCAAGGCTTTCTCCCCAAACGCAAAAGGATCTCCAGAATCTTGTCTTAAACCCTTCCAGTCTCTTGCCTGCTCATGAGTCATTTGCTCAAAGAAAAAATCTGTGCCCCACGTATCTGTAAGAGCTATAGACAAGCCCCAGCCGAATTCATCCCACCAGTCCTGCATAACTTGCTGTTGGGCTTCTTTAACACTTCTACCGCGCGCTTCCATTATAGCGCCCATCGCCATATAAAGCTCATGTGCAGATGTACCCATCGGCACTATGTTATACTTTTGGGCAAACGCGACATTGGACGTTCCAATAAAGTTTTTCGGCAATTCTTCAACCAAGACGCCGATTACATAATCTTGCCATTCGCGGGAAAAGCGGCGGCGCGTGCCGAAATCAGAAAACATCACAGGAAAAGCCTCGTGGCGCAATTGTATGATCTTTTTTCCGAGTCGCTGTTTGCCTTCGGCATATACTAAATCCTGTGCAAATTTGCTCAACCGATTTAATTGCGAACGGTTATATAATTCGTTAATTATAGAAAGAGCGATCGTCTCCCAATATATCGCCTCGCACCAGCGGCCGCTAAACTCCAGTTTTAATTGGCCGGCAGAAACAAAAAGGTCGTAAGGAGGCAGTTGAAGTGTGCGCAGAAAATCAAGATAATCCTCCGCAAACATGCGCATGCCATGTTCATTTGTGCCGCGAAGATAATGCAAATCACTATTGCCAAATCGGAGCGTGCGTACATGATCCAGTTCATATCGCACATCCCCTTGGCGAATATGATCTGCTAGATTCACGCCAGATGTTCTGTTCGTTAGCGCATATCGTACGGGAACATCGGGATACTTATGAAAAACCATCTGTGCCATCGGAAATTTATAGAAATCTACATCGAGCTGTGAATTGAAAATCGGTTCCATTACACTAACCTTTTCACAACTTCGATTCCGTGACGGGACATTTCATAAAGGGCGAGAAGATGCATTACTTCCGCCGGATGCGATTTTAATCCGAGTTGTTTGGCGGTTTCCACTGCCAAGTGAAATGTGGCGACGCAGTTTTCGGGGACAATAATCCGCAAATCGCGCTGGAACTGATTAGCCCAATACTTTTGATACATCGGCATTTCACGCGCACAAAGGTCCGTGCAGTCGCCAATGTTAATGACTAGTTTTGCGTCAAGACGGCGCATAAACTGCTCCATGGTCATACCAAGCGCGGGAACGCGGTTTGCAATCATGATTTGCTCGCGGGCAAATATCGGCGGGATGGCATTTTTGCGAAAAACAACAAACTTTTGGGCAAAAGGAAGCCGCGTTATTTCATCAATTACTTCGGCACCTTCAGTCCCCCATACGCCATGCGCAGGAAACTGGTTAAACTCTTTTGCGTCGGGCGAATGGCCCTCCTGAACAAGGATAAATTTTTCAACTCCGAGCGCATGCGCGGATTTAAGCAAGTCAACCACAGGTTGAATAATCGCTTCGATGCGCGGATCGTACAAAGCTCCGCCGGGCCTGCAGAAATCATTGATCATATCAACGACAAATACTGCTGTATACTTTGCCGAAACACGATCGGGTATAAGATTGGCAAGCAATACTTCCTTTAGTTCATCGCGCTGCCATTTTACAATCGCACCACCGTGGCCTAATAGCTCTAATAGCTCACCCAAAAAAACTATTTCTTGCTTGTTGCGGTCGGCTGGAGTAGTCATATTACCTCCCTCAAAATTTTTAATGTGCCATGTACTGTAAATTATCTAAACTATCTTAACATTAACACCGCCGATACTTTGTGTCAAGCGAACAATATCACATATCTCGGCCCTGCCCGATAAAACATGATTATCTTTCAATTTTAGAAAAAAGTAGAGCCCCAAGCAGAATTGAATTCCGCGAGGGGCCCTGGCGTGAACATTTGCTCGGCTCACTTCGAGTTGCGGAGCTAGACTTTCGGTATTTGCTCCACGATGCCGTCGGGACCGGTTATCGTGAGCCCACGGAGCCTCGCATGAGTGCTAAGATGGTTCATCTCCACGAACTCGTCCAGCGACTCCTTCGTCATGCCCCGCACGACGATTTCCTCGCTCCCACCGCATATCGAAACGAACGCGAACTCCATGAACTTCGGGGAGCTGAAGTTGGCCTCCAGCTTGAATGGGAAGGACGGGTCGTCCGGCAAGTCTACGCCACTGGCGTTGTGCCTGATCAGTTTCAGTCCGGGAATCTTCTTTGCCATAACTTTCGCTCCTTTCTGTTGTGAAATGTGCTGTTATCGAGCTACTATGACTCCATTGAAGCACAGCATAAAGCGTATGTCAAGCGGCGTAATGCCTTGACATGTGGGCATAAGAAATGTTAATCTAGCCCTAGGTTGTAAATTAGCCAAAGATACAGCGGAGGTTGAGATGTTTGGCAACATAAACGCCAAAGCGAGAAGGTTAGGAATAATAGACTGTGGGGAAACGGATATATCTGTTAAGCCGGGTCGCTCTGTTGCTAGCTTTTACGTCCACCCATTATGTCAGAGAAGGCTGCGAATATATAGAACAGAAGATGGGGAAATAGGAGAATGGTGCGCAAGATGCGTAACAATAACGTCAAGGGAGCAAAGTGGTCTTGCTGCTACAGAGTCATTGAACAATTTAATCGCGAAAACTGGCAGTAAAACCGCTGATGAATTGATAAAATACGCGCTCCTTGTCGTTTCTTGGTGCGTAGAGAAGACGGAGGAAGGAAAACTTGTTGGTTGTATTGAAAGGGAAGAGGAGACCGGGGAGTATAAAGTTTGTGAAGTCCTAAAGCTTCCCTGGCAAAAAGGCGATGCGCAGGATTAATAAACAAAACTATTGCGTAAGGCACGTTCTGCCGTATTATTCTCGGGCAGAACGTTTTTTTTATTTAAGACAGGTCAGAAGAGGTTTAAGGTGGCGTTCTGCTCGGGCTTAAACCCTCTTAGCGAGTGGCTCGGCGTACTCCTTCTTAATAATATCGGATTAAAATGTAGGATACTTGAATTAGTCCGAACCGCTTTCGCTCCGACCTGCGTCGGAGCGAGGAAGTCCCCCCGCGAAAATCCGGAAAGGCGGCGGAGCCGCACGAATGACAATTTCAAGTTTTTCTTTGGCGGCATTCGGATTACTGAAATTCTAACGAATTTCAGTCTTGGCGGCAAATTCTTTGTTCTTTCAAATTATTAAAAAGAAATAGCTCCGCGCGTGAGCGAGGAGCTATATGGAGCGAGTTGTGCTCGCTTGACTGTTTGCTGAGTTACCACGACCTTACTCTGTCCCACAGAGACGAGATGCCGACGAGGGTGAGCACTCCCAAGAGCATGAGGATTGAAACCACGATCGGCATGACGAGGTTCCACACCGAGTGAATCCCGAAGGCCACCCAGATGGATTGATACTTGATACCGTAGTATCCAGCCAAGATGCCGAGGGGTAGAGTGAAGACAACATGGAGCACCTTACGCACCATAATCATCTTCCCCTCCTCTGCGTGGAGCCGATTCGCTTCTGCCACCACATCGTCTGTCTTGTGGTTGCCATTCTCTCGCGCGGAAAGAATATCTGGCATCCAGATTTTCTTTCCGAACCAGTGTGATAACGCGAAGAGCCCGCTTGACGCGAAAACTCCGTACCATGCGACTGAAGACATCGCACCAAACGCGATGATGAGTGGAGCGCGGAAGATCAATTCCTCCACTGCTGGTGCCCACACATGGGCCAGTGGCGTGCCGACGGCCCAGATGACCTTCCGCTGATTCTTCTCATGCCACTCGACGCTCTTGAAGTTGTCGCCGAACCGCTTGATGACCCACTTCACGTAGAGAAACGTGACACCAGCGATACAGGCCATGACCAAAACGGACGGAAGGAATGCGTAGATTCTTTCCACTTGTCTATCCTCCTTTCAAGGTACAGGTTGATTCCTGCTTCAGCACCATGCCAAAGCTTCAATCAAAGATAGTATATCAGACCATAAAAGTCAAGATGCGGCACGCGCCGCCTCTTGGAAAGAATCTTATGAAAAGTTTTGGGTTCATTGACGTAATTTGGTTGAAGATTTGCCGTTGCAAGTAATAGATTTCTTGAGCCGCAGAAACGCCGTCGCGCGAAGTAGAACCGACTGCGGTGTTCGCGCGGTACTTGTTGCTTTTCTAATAATCTTTCCGCTGGATTCGATTGAGTTGTTGGTTGTCGGCAGATTCAATTCTGGATGTATAAGATAAGCGCGGAAATCATCGAGGGTGCGAAGAAACTCAACGGTCTGGATGCGGATCCAAGGCGGACAAAGCGGATGTGAGATTAGTCGTCGGGCTTTAAGCGTCTGCCTTTTCAAAGCGGTACTGTCCGGAGTAGTAAGCAATATCCGAACAACTCCCAACAATTTTTCACGAATACCCGCGCCCTTGGTGCGATACGATCGCCTGCCGTGTCTGCGGATCAGCGCCATCAAGAGGTGGAAATGACAGCGTTGATGAATCCAGTCATCTTCCTTGGCGATGAGCTTGGATCCTCGAAAGCCATCGGAAACAAAGGCCTTAATGCGCTTCTTGGTCTCTGGTCGCAGTGTATCTAAAGCCATGCGCCATCGCTCATAACATTCTTTTCCTTGAAGCAAGACAGGATCAAGAAAGAAAGCTCGACGAGATTTAACCGGCTTCACCGCCATAACATACATTACCCAGTCCATCCGTTTGAATTTGAAATACAAGCCATCGCCCAATAGCGCGTATGGGCCAGATGGAAAACGCAGGCGCGATCCGAGTTGCGGATCGGAACGGATGGCTTTTGAAAATCGTTTGCTGAAACCGCTTTGTGAAATCGCTCCTTTGCGACAGTGATGCTGAAAAGTCCGATGCTCGACGAGTATCCGGTGAACCAGTCGGCGATCAACGCGTTTCCGCTTCCTGCCACGGCTTTTTTGCCGGATGCGCCATGTGCGCTTGCATATCGAACATTGTCTGCGACGCTTGCCGAAACGATTTATATTCCCTCGGCAACAAGGAGATTTCGCGTGTAGTGTTTTCATACACGCGAATCATGGCAGAAAACAACCAAATGAGCTTGGAAAAGAGCTACTTTCCCTTATTTAGTATCAACCAAATTTAGTCATTCATCCCAAAGTTTTCTTTCCCCCAAGATCGTGAAAGTATTATCTGGTGCCCCCAGAAGGAATCGAACCTTCATCAGTGGCTTAAAAGGCCATTGCTCTGCCGTTGAGCTATAGGGGCAAAAAGCCAACTGCTTGGCTTTTTGCGGGAAACCTACCTTAGTTTGCCATGTCCCGCGAAGCGGGACGGCATAACAAAGGTTTCCCCGGGCTCTCGCCGAAGGCGAGAGTACATTGTCGCTACCCTTTTTTCGTTTTTCGTAAAATTACAAGCGCGGCTACTCCCCCCAGCGCCCACCAAAATTGCGCATTGTTTTCCAAAAAACTCTCGCGCGTGATAGTAGAAAGTTTATCATAAAACGACTCGGGTGTAAATACAAGCGCTGAAGAAATTAAAAATCCGGCAGAAACTATGCCCAGCAGCAAAAAGTGCCACCACTGATTATCTTCTTTCTTCGGCAATCCAAGCGAAGAGCGCAGGATTGAGCCAGTAAGCAGAAAAAATAAAACAAAACCTAGCAGAACAAAAAGCGCAACTTTCATGATCGCGGCGCGATAATCGGACATTTCATCAAGAAAAAACTCAAGATACGGCGCAATCCCGATAAGCGTATAACTAAAATAGAAACTTACAAGGAGAGTGCCGATCTTGCGCGATCCTGCGCTAAAACCATAGAAAAAAGCGGCAAAGAATAAGAAAACCACTATAACGAGATCCCAAGATAGGACAAAATTTTGAGATAGTGCCACTAGATATTGCATTAAATGCCCTCCTTTCTTAATTCCGCGAATAATTCCCGCGCTTTGCGGGAAAACTTTTGGGGAGTAGTTACTGTAATTTTAACATAGTGATCGCCATATCCCGATCCATGCAAGCGCGGCATGCCCTTACCATTCAATTTTATCATCTCGCCCGATTGAATACCAGAGGGTATTTTAATGTACACATCGCCCGCAAGTGTTTTCGCTAAAATATCCGCGCCCAGCGCCGCTTGGGAAAACGCCAGCGCGATTTGTGAAAAGATATTATCGCCATCACGGGCAAAAAGCTTGTGATCTTTGACGTGAACATTTGCGTAGAGATCGCCGTAACCGCCTTCTCCCGCTTCCCCTTTGCCGGCCACCCTTATTGATTCCCCGGAATGTATACCAGCCGGTATCCTGATCGCGATGCTTTCTACGCACAGCATACGTCCTAAACCATGGCATTTCTCGCATTTTTTCTCGGGAATCTTCCCGGCGCCTCGGCACTCCGGACATTCTGAAACATGCGTAAATGCGCCAAACATAATCCTTTGCTGTCTGCGTATTTCTCCCGTGCCGCCGCAATTTTTGCAATTTTTAAATCCACTGCCCGGCTCATTTTTTTCGCCCCGGCACCTGTCGCACATATTATACTTCTTCAACGAAAATGTGTTTTCAGTTCCCCGATACGCCTCTTCCAAAGTAATCATAATATCAATCTGGATATGCTGGCCAACATTCTTTCTCGCCTGCGTTTGGCTCCGCGCGCCTCCGCCGAAAAATTCGGAGAAAATATCGCCTAAATCAAAGTCCTGGGTGAACCCCTCTCTGCCAAATCCGGAAAAATTTCGGAAATCAAAACCCTCAAAACCCGCAGATCCTTGCGACCCAAAAGACGACCCGAACTGATCATACTGGGCCTTTTTGCGTTCATCGCCAAGAACCTGATATGCTTCGTTAATTTCCTTAAATTTTTTCTCGTCGCCCCCTTTGTCGGGATGATATTGATGCGCAAGTTTACGATACGCTTGCTTGATTTCTTCCTTGCTTGCGTTTTTAGGGACGCCGAGAATCTCATAATAATTTTTCATACAGGGCTACTATATCACATCATTCCTTTTTTCCATCATTACCTGGCGGATTATCCTGATTTGGCGGCGACTGTTGTTGTTGAGATTGCTGATACATTGCCTGCCCTATTTTTTGCAAGGTTGTACTGAGCTCTTGAAGTTTAGCTTTTATAACTTCAACGTCATCGCCATCTTTAACTTTTTTAAGCGCGTCAATTTTTTCCTGAACCTCTTTTTTTATATCTTCGCTCACTTTATCGCCAGCTTCGCGCAAGGATTTTTCCGCCAAGTAAACAATCTGCTCTGCGCTGTTCTTGACTTCAACTTTCTCGCGATTATTCTTATCTTCTTCGGCATATTGCGCGGCTTCTTTCTTCATTTTTTCAATATCTTCTTTGGATAAACCGGAAGATGCCTCAATGCGAATGGACTGTTCCTTGTTCGTTGCTTTGTCAACTGCTTTAACGCTTAAAATGCCGTTGGCATCTATATCAAAAGTTACTTCAACTTGCGGCAGACCGCGCGGAGCCGGAGGGATGCCATCCAGGATGAAACGTCCGAGCGTTTTGTTGTCAGAAGCCATTTCGCGTTCTCCTTGTAAGACATGAATTTCAACCGATGGCTGATTGTCAGCGGCAGTTGAAAATACTTGGGACTTTGCAGTCGGGATAGTTGTATTTTTTTCAATAAGTTTTGTCATAACGCCGCCAAGAGTTTCAATGCCAAGGGAAAGGGGCGTAACATCTAAAAGCAAAACGTCTTTAACTTCACCTTGAAAGATGCCGCCTTGGATTGCCGCGCCGACAGCCACAACCTCATCGGGATTAATGCCCATGTGCGGCTCTTTGCCAAACATCTTTTTAACCGATTCCTGAATAGCCGGCATCCGCGTTTGTCCGCCAACCAAAACAACTTGGTTAATATCTTCTATCTTAAAACCAGAATCGCTAACTGTAGCGCGCGTACGTTCTTCGGCCCGCACGATAAATTCTCCCACCAACTCCTCCAGTTTTGCGCGCGCGAATTTCAAATCTAGGTGCTTGGGGCCATTTGCATCCGATGTAATAAATGGGATATTAATAGCAGTTTCCAGCGAACTTGACAGCTCGTGCTTAGCTTTTTCCGCAGCATCCTTGAGACGCTGCAGGGCAAGGGTATCTCTAGAAAGATCGATGCCTTCTTGTTTTTTGAACTCGGCAGTCAACCAGTCAATTATTTTCTGATCAAAATCATCTCCCCCAAGGTGCGTATCTCCGCCGGTTGATTTAACTTCAACTGTATCTTGGGAAACTTCAAGCACCGAAACATCAAATGTTCCGCCGCCAAAATCATAAACAACTATTTGCTCGTTCTTTTTCTTCTCCAAGCCATAAGCAAGAGCGGCCGCGGTCGGTTCGTTAATTATTCTTCTCACTGTAAATCCGGCTATTTCTCCGGCGTCCTTTGTTGCCTTGCGCTGCGAATCATCAAAATACGCTGGCACCGTAATAACTGCTTCAGTTATCGTTTCGCCAAGTCTGGCTTCGGCATCTTGCTTTAATTTTGCCAAAACCATCGCGGAAATTTCCGCCGGACGATAATATTTTTCGCCCATTTTAATTTCAACGCCGCTTTCCTTTGATTCTCTAATCTCATAGCTTAAATGTTTTTTATCGCGCTGAACTTCAGCGTCAGAAAATTTTCGGCCGATAAGACGTTTGGCTGAATAAATAGTGTTTGGGGGATTCGTAACGGCCTGCCGTTTTGCAAGCACGCCAACAAGTCGCTCGCCGGCTTTCGAAATAGCGACAACCGAAGGTGTCGTGCGGTTGCCCTCTTTATTCTCAATGATTCTCGGCTGACCCGCCTCAATGATTGCCATTGCTGAATTAGTTGTGCCCAGGTCTATTCCTAAAATTTTGCTCATATGTTTATTACTTTATTGCTTAATTACTTTTACTCTCGTAACTTGAATAACTTTATCATGAAGCTTATAGCCTCTCCGCAGAACTTCCGCCACAGTTCCCGGCTCTCCCCCACCCGTAGTTTCTCCAATTGCTTCGTGTATTTCGGGATTAAATTTATCGCCCGTTTGAACTTTTATTTCTTCTAACCCCTCTACTGTAAGCAGTCCTTCAAATTGCCGCAAGATACTCAAAACGCCTTTTGCCCATGAACTTTCGCGTTCGTTTTCGGGCATCGTTTCGCACGTCAGAACCAGATTATCTAAAACAGGCAAGAACCTCAAAAGCAGACTGGTGTTGGCAAATTTTATAAATTCCTCTCTTTCAGCGCCTTGCTGTTTTTTATAATTTTGAAAATCTGCCATCGCGCGCTGCCAACCGGCAAGATACTCCTGCTTTTCCGCGCGGCATCTTTTAAGTACGCGTTTTATCTTTTTAATGCGCAAACTTGCAGCGTCATTATCAACGCTACTTTCCTCATTGATATATTGCCTTTCTTCGGTTGTACTCATAGAAATTTGTTAAGTATGGCGATATTGCGCCGGTAATCCATTCGGGTTGGACCAAGCAGAGAAATGAATGCGTATTCATTGGAAAGCCGAGAAACAATAAGACTGTAACTAGAACTTGCGAAAAACGGATTTTCGCTACCGATAAAAACTTCGACGTCATTGTCAAATGCACGAATCTGCGCAAAGGCATCTTCAATGGCATTTTCAAACTTTTCCAACTCCCCTATCAGGGCAACAATTGCTTCGCTAGTTTTAAATTCGGGATTGGAAAACAATTTTTTAAGCCCAAAATATTTTATTTCACCTTCGTCATCTGCAAGTATTACTGCGTCGCCGCTTTGTACGGAGATTTCTTTTGCCGCAAAGTTGATATTGGTGCGAGTATTTGCTTTTCTCGGGCGACGAATTTTTTTCACTAAATTGCTAGCATAATCATCCATAAGCTTGTCCACAAAAAAACGATAACCTTGTTCAGTTGGCACGCGACCGGCTGAGGTATGCGGCTGGGCAAGATAGCCAAGTTCCGTGAGCTCCGCCATTTCGTTGCGAATTGTCGGGCAACTCACGCCAAAATTTGCTATACCGAAAATAGCCCCGGAACTCACCGGATCTGCAGTCTGGATGTATTCATCAATGATGGAATATAAAATTTTCTCCTGCCGTTCTGTCAGCACATTTTCCATTATAGCCATTATCAATCCTCTGTCAAGACTGATAAGCAACCCAAAAAAGCTGCTTGTCGCTTAGCCACCTGACTACACCTTGCGTTAACGCAACTGGAAGAACGTTGGTGTCTGTGAATTCACTGAAGTCAACTAATTTAAATTCAAGATGATCCTCCATGCTTATTGTTCTTGACGCGGCGAGTTTTGCCGCAAAGGCCAAATTTAACTCATGGCGTTTTTGCCCATCTTGTGTAAAAATATTCTCACACGCGCCTATAAAATTTATCTCGCTACTAACTGCGCCAAGTTCTTCCTTTATTTCGCGCGCGAGCGCGTCTTCCGTTTTTTCGCCAAACTCAACATGCCCGCCGGGCAAAAAATAGTAATCGCGATCTTTGCGCTTGCAGAGCAAAATTTTATCATTGTCTATGATCACCGCGCGAGCTATGATTTCAAAGTTTTGCATATTAGTATCCAGAAAATTGATCGGTCTTTATATCGTCGGGGTTGATGCCCATTTCATTAAGCATTCCGCACATCGCCAAAACAAATCCCGGCGGGCCCACAACATAATAAATTGGCCCAATCATATTACCTAGACGTTGCGATAATTTTGTTTGATCAATGTAACCCTCGGCGTCCGACATAATCGGAATAAATTTATAATGCGAAAGAGCAAGACTTTTTAATTCATCAAGAAAAGCGGCCTCTGCAGTCCGGCGGTTAGAATAAAATAAATAAAATTCGCGCGGAGACTTTTCAAGAGCCGCTTGTAGAAGCATGCTTCGGATTGGAGTAATGCCAATGCCGCCGACAAGAAAAATTGCTGGTCGTAAGGCATCTTCATGTAAGACAAACGAACCATAGGGACCTGTCATTGTAAGTTCAGTCCCGAGCGGCATGGTCTTTAGTACCCACTTAAAGGCGGTGTCGCGCATGCGCGTCGCAAAGACCAGGTCTTTCTCATAAAGAGCGCTCGCAAAACAAAAAACCCGCCTGTTGCCGTCATCATAGACCCCTGGAGGGTTGATAAGTTCAAGCACGACATGCTGACCAGCAATAAAATCGAACTTTACTGGTTTTTCAAAGTAAAATGCCATCGTGCCAGTAGCGATTACTTCTCGTTTGGTAAGCTTAATTTGGTATTTATCCATCATTCTTTTTTGGCCGCATCGTGGGGAATAAAATGACCTCTCGCAGGGAATGAGAATTTGTTAAAAGAGCTGTGAGGCGATCCACGCCAAAAGCAAACCCGGCGGCTGGAGGAAGGCCGTATTCAAGGGCTTCAAGAAAGCTATCGTCTAAGTGCTGGGCTTCCTCATCGCCGCGCTTGCGCTGCTTTTCCTGCTCTTCAAAAAACTGGCGCTGTAAAACGGGATCATTTAACTCGGAAAAGGCATTCACCACTTCCCACCCATCTATGACCAGCTGAAAGCGGGCGTCATAACTTGGATTATCGGGAAGGGGCTTTGCAAGCGGCGCAAGTTCAGCGGGGTGATGAATAATAAATGTCGGATTTTTAATTTTGGAACGGATGGCCTTTTTATAAATCTGGTCGGCAACCTGGCCTTTGCTAAGATGGCCCTCTGCTTTTATTCCCAGCTCCTCACCCTTTTTGCTAAGCGCATCGCGATTTAACGCTGTATAATCAATATCCAAGTATTTCTGAAAAAGCGCCGTAAATTCTACGCGCGGCCATGGAGGCGCAAGATCAATACTCTTGCTCTCGTGGACAAGTTCTGGATAAACATTGATTGATTTAAAAACGTGCGCAAATAGTTCCTCGGAAAATTTCATCAATTCTTTATAGTCAGTATACGCCCAATAAAACTCAAGTGAAGTAAACTCTGGATTATGCGCATAATCCATACCTTCGTTGCGAAACGAGCGGCCAATTTCATAAACCTTTTCAAATCCGCCAACAAGCAATTTTTTCAAGTCAAGCTCCGGAGCGACGCGCAAATACAAATCCATATCCAGCGCATTAAGATGAGTCTTAAAGGGACGCGCTGAAGCGCCGCCCGGAATCGGTTGGAGAATAGAAGTCTCTACTTCAAGAAAACCATTTTTATCCAGAAACTCGCGGGTCGCTTTAATAATTTTACTTCTTACTTCAAAAATACGGCGGACATCCTCGTTCATTAAAATATCTAGATACCTTTTGCGAAATCTCTCTTCGATATCCTTTAACCCATGCCATTTTTCCGGCAGCGGCAGAAGGGCCTTGGTCAAGATTTGAATATCGCGAACTTCAAGTGTTTTTTCTCCTTTTTTTGTTTTAAACAAAACTCCGCGCGCCTGCACTATATCGCCAATATCAAAAAAGTCAAAAAAATCGTTATAGAATTTTTCACCAAGAATATCCCTTTTAAGATAAATCTGAAATCTCCCTGCGCCGTCCTGAATATGCGCAAAGGCTGAACCGCCGTGCTCGCGAAGAGACATCAGGCGGCCAGCCAAAATCACTTCGCCTTGCGAGGCCATCAAGGCATCGAAATGCGCATTGGCATCTTGGGACAAATGTGTGCGCCGTGCGCATAGCGGATAAGGATTAATCTTGGCGGATTTAAGTCTTTCGCCTTTCTCGAAACGATTTTGCTTGATATCGTAAAGTGCCATAGCAATCTACATCATAGCAAATTTATGAAATGTGTACGATTTTATACTGCTTTCTGCCGGATGGGATAGATACTTTAATAAGCGCGCCAAGTCTCTTGCCAAGCACCGCGCTCCCGAGCGGAGAATCTGAAGAAATTTCACCGCTCATCGGATCGCCTTCACCCCTGCCCACCAACACAAATCGCCGTTTTTGCCTGCCGGAAATAAGCTCTACCGCACAACCAATTGCAACAACCTCCGATCGCCCGCCGCTTACCGTTTGGATAAGCACGGAACCACGCAAAATACTTTCGATCTCACTGATGCGGCCCTCGACAAAGGCCTGCTCTTCTTTTGCTTCGGCATATTCCGGGTTTTCTGAAATATCACCAAAGCTTAAAGCCACGCGAAGTTTTTCGGTAACTTCCATTCGCTTTGTATTCTTGAGATTTTCCAATTCCTTACGCAGTTTTTCAAGGCCTTTTTGCGTGATAAATTCATTAGACATATGCAATCAATTATATTGAAGCAATTAACGCTGTCAACTACTTGAATCTTGTGGATAAAATATTTCAAAATAAGCGTCAAGGATGTCTTTAGCGGCGCGCACAGCGTAATTGCTGCTCTCGCCCTCTTCGAGAAGTACGGTGATTGCAACTTCCGGATTTTCATATGGCGCAAACCCGGTGAACCAAGCATGGTTTCGCGCACGAGCGGTTTGTGCGGTACCGGTTTTTCCCGCAACAGTATACGGTAAATCCGATAAAAACCTGCTGGATCCGGAAGTTACTGCTCGGCGCATTCCTTCGCGAATTATATCTATATTCTCACTGCTTACAAAATTGCGGCGGGTAATCTTTGGCGCATTGTTTTGTTTCGCAGCAAAATGCGGGGTAAAAAGCGTACCGCCATTTGCAAAAACTGCTGTCGCGGCTGCAATTTGCAATGGAGTTACAAGGATATCGCCTTGCCCGATAGAAGTAAGATACGTATCACCGATATACCAGTTTTCGCCCTTTGTTTCCTTTTTCCATTTTGGCGATGGTATTAAACCGCCTTTCTCTCCAATGATATCAATGCCAAGGATATCTCCCCAGCCAAACCTTAGAAGATATTCACTGATTTTTTTGATACCGAGTCCTTGCTGATTGTTATAGCCTCCGCCGATAGTATAAAAATAAACGTTAACCGAATCGGCAATCGCTTTACGCAAATCTGTCCAGCCGTGCGCTTTCCAATCTTTAAACTCATAGGTGATTGCGCTGTTGTAAGCGCTTGGCACAGAAATTGCTCCGCCGCTGTAAACTAAAAAATCCGCCGAAATCAACTTCTCCTCCAGCGCAGCCGCGGCAATCAGCGGTTTAATTGTTGAGCCGCTTGGGTATTCGCCGGCTACTGCGCGATTAAACAGCGGTTTTTTCTCATCGCTCAATATATCCGCGAGTTTGTTATCGGTTATGCCTCCTTCAAATAAATTGGCGTTGAAACCCGGCAGACTTACTAGCGCTAAAACTTCCCCAGATCGCGGATCTAGAAGAACTGCCGCAGCGGAGGATATTTTCAAGGCCCTTACATGCTGATTCAGGATTTCATAGATTTTTTTTTGAAGTTTCGCGTTAACTGAAATGCGCATATCTTCCCCTGCGCGTGCTTCACGCTCAATATCCTGGCCAAATATCTCGCCGCGCGAATTTGTCTTTTTGATGAGTATTCCACTCTTGCCGCTAAGCACTTCGTCGTAAAATGCTTCAATCCCGGCTTTTCCAATGCGTTCCCCGGGGAAATAATCACGATTGCTTAATTCCCCAGGCGGAACCTCGCCGGTATATCCTAGTATATGCGCAAATGCTTGTCCATCGGGATAATTCCGCCGATAAACCTCCCGTATTTCAAAAAATGATTTACCGGCTATAATGCCTTCAATCTTATCCAGTTCCTCCTTTGACATTCCTTTCAATAAAACGTATTCGGCGAAACGTTTTTGAACGGCTTGGCGCAAATTTTCATAAATAGCAAGGGAATTCAGGTTTAAGGATGAACTAATGTCATCAGAGATTTCGCGCACAAGCGCATCAGCTGGAGGAATTTCCGCCGAATTGACGAGCAAATCAAAATATAGTTCATTTTGCGCAAGAATTTCGCCATCCGATGAGAAAATCAAACCGCGCGGCGCAAAAATTGGAAAAACACGCTCCGTGTTTTTGTTAGCTTGCGCAACATGGTCATGACCGCTTGAAACAATCATGAATCCGGTAACTGCGCCAATAAAAATGAGTGCTCCAAATTGTACAACCGCAAAAAATCTAAACGCGGCAGAGGATATTGGCGTTTCAAATTTTCCGACCTCTAATTCCCCAGCTTCAAATTCCTTAATCTTCGAACCATCAAAAAAAATTTCGTCGGGTTCAATTTGTTCGCGAAGCGAAACCTGAACTTTATATTTTGAAAATTTTGTTTCATCCACAATGTTTTTAATATTCGTCAGGAATGAAAGTATCTTTGAGTTTTTCTATATTTTCAAGAATAACGCCCGTGCCGCGCACAACCGCGGTTAAGGGATCTTCGGCGAGTTTCACCGGAACCTGCGTTTCGCGTGCAAGCAGCTCATCAAATTTCCTAAGCAAACCGCCTCCGCCGGCAAGAACTATGCCATTGCGCATAATATCAGCAAGCAACTCTGGTGGAGTTGCTTCGATAGTTTCCTTAACCCTCGCCACCAGGAAATTAACTGATTTTTCAAGGGCGTTGCGGATTTGCTTGTCGGTTACCGCAATTTCCCGTGGCAAGCCGGAAACAAGATCGCGTCCGCGCATAGTTGCAGGAAGTGACTGCTCTAAGGGAAGACAGGAGCCGATTTCAATTTTTATTTCCTCGGCAGTACGTTCGCCGAGCAAAAGATTGAGCTCATCGCGCGCAAAACTGATAATATCTTCGTCCATTTTATCACCCGCAATACGGATGCTTTTTGCCACAACAAGACCCCCAAGCGAGATCACGGCTATTTCTGTAGTGCCGCCGCCGATATCCACAATCATATTTCCAATAGCATCTTGTACAGGCATGCGCGCACCAATCGCCGCAGCAATTGGCTCTTCGATGAGATACACTTCGCGCGCACCGGCGTTTTTAGCCGCGTCCTGGACGGCCTTTCTTTCTACTTCAGTAACTCCGGAAGGTATGCCAATAACAACACGCGGCCTTGGAAATGGAAAAAGCGATCCTTTATGCACCTTGTTTATAAAGTACTTGAGCATCTGCTCGGTTACTTCGAAATCCGAAATAACGCCCTCGCGAAGAGGACGGCTCGCAACAATGTGCGCCGGAGTGCGCCCAACCATACGCCGCGCTTCCTCGCCAATGGCAAGCACCTGTCCAGTTTTTTGATTAATCGCCACAACCGACGGTTCGTTGATGACAATTCCGCGGCCGCGCACATAAACAAGGGTATTTGCCGTACCTAAATCTATGCCGATATCTTTTGAGAAATAACCGAAGAGTTTAGAGAGCATAGTACTGCATTTTTTTCATCGCGCCGCTTTAATTCCACGCTGGAATTATGCGCTAAGGTTTTATCGCTTATAACGATGCGCCAAGGCATGCCCAGCAAATCGGCGTCAGTAAATTTTTCGCCGGCAGTCGCGTTTTCCCGATTATCGTATAATACTCCAATCCCCTCCTTCTGTAAAAGACCATAAATCTTATCTGCTTCTTCTTTCACATGTGTGTTGCTCGTTGCAAGATAAACAAGATGCGCGTCAAATGGCGCGATTTCTTTTGGCCAAATTATCCCTTTTGTGTCGCTCGAAATTTCAACGACCGTGCCTATCAATCGGCTGATGCCAATGCCGTATGAACCCATAACTACGAATTTTTTATTGCCAGTCTCATCGCTATATTTGAGATTAAATGCTTGGGAATATTTAGTTCCAAGCGGAAAAATATTGCCCACTTCTATCGCGTTGTCGTGCTTAATCAGTCCGGCGCATTCTTGGGCAGGGCATTTTTCGCCTTGCTTTAACTTTGATATCTCTTTATTTTCAGAGTAACCGCAATCACTGCAATAATATATTTCATCTTCGCCAACATCAGATAAAACCTGAAATTCGTGAGTGTTGGACATAGTGAAATCTCCCCCGCCGGCAACAGTGTAGTAAGTGTTTAAGCCGCATCGTCTCGCAACATTAAAATAGGCCTGCTTTACTTTTTCGTAGTATGCAAAAAGATCTTTTTCGTCCGCATGAAAACTATAGAGATCCTTCATGAGAAATTCGCGGCCGCGCAAAAGGCCGCTTTTCGCGCGCGCTTCGTTGCGAAACTTTGTCTGAATCTGATAAACAGCGATAGGCAAATCTTTGTATGAATAAATATACTTTGAAACAATATCGGTCAGCACTTCTTCGTGCGTCCAACCCAAGGCATACGGCGCTTTTTTATCTTTTTTCCCGAGGGCATCAAATCCGACATCCAGCTTAAACCGATCCGTTGTCTCCAGATACTTTCTATCCACAAGCGCGGGCATGAACATCTCTACTCCGCCAATGGCATTCATCTCTTCGCGCACAATTTTATTGATCTTGTTTATAACCAGCCAGCCGAGCGGCAAGTACGAGTAAACTCCCGCCGAATTTTTGTAAACAAAACCTCCGCGCGTTAAAAGCTGCGCATTTTTCGCCGGTTCGTCTGCCGGCGCTTCTTTCAAAGTTTTAGTAAATAATTCCGTAAATTTCATAAATAAAATGTGCTTCTAAATATTATAGCAGGTTGCTTTGCCGACGCAAATATGCTAATGTTGGCATCGGTACATTAAAAATGGGAGGACGGTTATGCATAGTCACGCATCGCACGGCGAGAACGACCATATGCATGGCCGTCACTCGCACGCTAAAGCGCCGCCTTGGCTGCTTAAGCTAGGAATCGCCTTTACTCTAACTACTTTTATACTTGGCCTTATTTTCTGGCGGCTTTCTGGAGGAAGCGCCGCCGTGCTTGGCGATGCCTTGCATAGTCTTTTTCATGCCGCCATTTTTTCAATAGCTCTTTGGGGCAATGCGGCCGGACACAGACGCAAACAGGCACGCGCCGGATTGTATATGGGATGGGTCATCATCGGCACTGCCCTATATATAGGCGCGTCGGGGATCATCAGGATCATATCGCCTGGCGAAATTTTAAGCGCGTACATGATCGTTGTTGCATCTATTGCGCTTACAAGCGAAATCATCCAGGCAATTTTAATGCTCTCGGTAACTTACAAAGGTACGCGAGCTCGCAAAACGTTTCTCATGAAAATTGCCCTGCGCGATAATTTTATTGATATGTTCTCCTCAATTGGCGTGCTTATCGGCGGCTTGATTATTTTAACGACTGGATTTTATCGCGCCGATGGTATCGCCGCTATCCCAATAGCCCTCGCCGCTTTGTACCTCGGGGCAAAGACAATCCGCGAGAGTCGCTCTGAATTAAAATCTGTCTAAAAGCAAAATCCCCTGTCATATGATGACAGGGGATTTTTAAATACTCACCATGAGGCTGCGAGCCACGGGACAGCTCATCGCATAAGCGATGAGTGAGAAGAGAGATTTATGTCCCATAACTCGGCAGCCTCATGAGGAATATTTGTTTGAAAAACCTCATCATTTTGGGCTTACTTCCCCACCGAAAAGCATCTTGAGTTTACCGAAAGACGCGCTTTGATGGAGAAATTTGACTTTTTTATTTAGAAAGATACAATAGGTATATGGCTTTAACTAATACAGCAAATTTTCCTAAAAAGACTACTGAAAATTCAGAGATACTACAAGCGATTCTGCAGGAATTGCGCTATCTTCGCAATGATATGATGCTTTTTCTCCCGCAGGATCGTTTAAAAAACTATGCCCATCCCACTCGTCTCAAACGTTCCTATGAAAACGCAACACGGAAGCATCCTCCTGCTCCTTTCTCATGGAAATAATCAAGACCGCCGACTTTGAAAAAGCGTCGCGCAAACTCCCGAAAGAAATTCAGAAAATTTACACTCTACAACAACAACGCTTCTTTTTGAACTGGCGAGACTCCCGTCTGCATATCAAGAAGGTGCAAAGTCTTGGTTACGCGCTTTCTTTCCGTATTACCCGACGATATCGGGTTTTCTTTTACTTCAAAGATACAAACCACGCTGTCTTTTTTGATATAGACCATCGCAAAGACATCTATCGATAATCTCTCAGAGAACTCTCCTCCTCTGAATCTCCCACTTTTGCAAGTGAGAAATTCGGTGGAAGCGGGGAGCTACGTATCTTGCAATACGCGCTCCCCTAACTTTTCGTTAGGACACGCGGAGCAGGTTATCCTGCCCCTTTAGACATGGCCAGGTCGAGACCCATGCCATGCTGAGGATTACGTCGGCTAAGCCGACGTCTATCTCCTTTCCCTTACCTTGAGGGGACCTCCACTTTCACTGGACGATTTGAAATTTATCCAGAGCAGTCGGAGAAGGTGAAGGACGAGATATCCTCAATTCTGCATCAAGGACACTTTGTCCCCCACCTATGACTATTTCGTTTGAAAGAACTACCCAAGCTCTTAAATTCACATCTTCTCTCGTATCTAGAGAGAAGGCCCACTTCGCATAAAGCTTCGAGGGCCAAGGATGGAGGATGAGTCCCGCACTTATTATGAACTGACTGCGTTTCTAAGCGTAGCTTGTTCATAATAAGTGCGGGATGAATTTTGTAAGATGTGGGTTAAGACCAATTATATGTTGTTTAGTGTCCACCCATCTTATTACTCTCTCCTCCCTCCTTCGCTCTCGGGAGCTTCGGAAGGGCAATGAAAAACGGCTGGGAAATCTTTTCTTAGATACTTCATCTAGAGAAGAGATTTCTCAACCGTCTTATTTAACATATACTTTAACCTGCTTATGGTTATATCCCGATGCCCTCGGGTTGGGTCTCTCTTCTCTTGTTCTGTTTCAAGGAACTTTTGTATCTTTATTTTACAGTCCCATTATAGCATATAATAATATATTTGTCAATAGTTCGTTATGGTTCAATAGCTTTGCATCACCTATGGCTCTAAGCTATGGGTATGCCATACACTACAAATCAATATATTCCTCGGCTTCGGATGAAAGCCGCTCAGTTGGTAATTCGTGACGGCTGGAGCACGAGACGAGTCTCCAGGCACACCGGATACCATCAAAGTTCCATTGTCCGCTGGGTCGAACAGGCGCGGAATTCTAACTTACTGGTAATCCCCACTCGCTCTTGTCGTCCCCATCATCATCCGCGGGAACTTTCTCAAGAAATCGTAAGGAAGATTCTTGAATACCGGTCGGAAAGACATCAGTGCGCGGAGATTCTCCACCATCGATTAACGAATGACGGCTACCAGGCAAGCTTGAGTTCGGTGAAGCGGGTATTGAAGAGATTTGGCTGCAGCCGGTACTCCCGCTGGAAGAAGTGGCATCAGTATCCGGAACGGCCTTTAGCTGAAAAACCAGGCGTATTAGTGGAAATTGACACGATTCACGATGGACCGCATGAGAATAGATTGTATGTATATACCATACTGGATGTTTGTTCCAGGGCCGAGCCAGCAATGAGAATCAGTACCCATAGAAGTCTGAAATTTGTGCGGACAGCGTCACTACCATTTCTGGTCAAGACCCTGCAGTCGGATCACGGACCGGAGTTCTCGAAGTGGTTCACGAAAATGGTGGCGGTTGACGGGATCGCGCATCGCCATTCTCGAGTCCGAAAACCGAACGACAACGCTCATCTTGAGAGGTTCAATCGGACCATACAGGACGAGTGTTTGAACCGTATCCCAAGGAGTTTGAAATCGTGGCAAAAAGAAATACCGGATTATCTCCGATACTACAATGAGGAACGACCGCATATGGGATTACAGTTCAAAACACCGAACGAGGTGATGCAAAGCTATTGATTAGAAAACGTAGTTACATATTAAAAAACGGCCTTGTAGAACCATTTTTTAGTAGATGATTTCTATTTTTGGCTCTATTGAACCATTTTAGATATGCCTAAATTTTAGGACTTACGCGCTTGCACTGTATAACTCACCCCCGTCCCCTCTCTTACATTAAGAGAGGGGAGCGCAGCACAAAGCCGTGTGCCGAGTTTCCCCCTCTTAAGGTAAGAGGGGGAGGCAAGGGGGAGTTATGAATAAAATACGGCAAACGCGTAAGTACTAACTTTACTAAAGACTACAATAACTTGCCTATATCCCGAAAAGTTACGAGGATCATCAAAAATACTAAGACTGCAAAACCAATCGTGTGCGCCATCTTTTCATATTTTTGCTTTACTGGTGATCCTTTAATTTTTTCAATAGCCAGGAATAAAAGTCGCCCGCCATCAAGGGCTGGAATCGGCAAAACATTGATTATAGCTAAATTGATAGACATTAAGGCAACGAACTGCAAAAGAAAGATGAAGCCCATTTTTTGAACCTCGCCGGTTATAACCGCAATGCCGATTGGTCCGGCGAGATCTTCCGTAAGTTTGCCGGTCATAAACAAATCCGCAAAAATTTTGACGAATGCCTGTACGGTATTCCAAGCAATAATAGCTGTGCTTTCTACGCCTTTAAACGGCGCAATGTAAAATGGATAAGAAATTTGGCCGGTCTTCACCATTGCAATGCCGATTGGTCCTTCGCCTTCAGGATAAACTACCCTCGGAACAAGTTCTTTAGTAACAACCGCATTGCCGCGCTTTACAACAACTTTAATTTTTTCCCCAAGATGTTCATTTGTAAAATTCTGAATCTCCGTAATCTCCGCAACATCCCTAAGATGGTCCAAACCCATCGCATAAATTACATCGCCATTTTTAATATCAGCAGATTCCGCTGGTGAGTTTTTAGCAACTTCGGCAACGCGAATGGCGATATTTTTAACATTGGCGCCAGCGCCTTCGCCGTCGATAACCTGCGGAAGCCCAATCATATGCCCAAATGACAATAAGATTGCCGCAAGCAACATATTCATAATCACTCCGGCGCCAATGATTAAAGCGCGCGTTGCAATTGATTTTGAGCCAAAACTGCGTTTATCTTTTCGCTCGTCGCCGTCTTCGCCAAAAATCTTCACGAATCCACCAATCGGCAAAAGGTTGAGAGAGTAAACTGTTTCTCCCTTTTTTACGCCAAAAACGCGCGGCGGAAATCCGAAACCGAATTCTTCAACGCGCGCTCCCGAGCGCTTCGCAATGATAAAATGGCCAAATTCGTGAACAAATATTAAAATCGCGAGTATCGCGATAAGTAAAAAAATGGTAATCATTAAACACTCATTATTTCTTCCTCCTTTTTTCTGCGTTCTTCTTCCACGAGACGATTAAATTCATCAACTTGCCTTTGCACCGCATCTTTTTGGCGATGGAGTTCATCCTCGGAAATTTCACCACGCTGCTCCCCTGCTTCAATCGCGGAAACAGCATCTTCCCGCGCGCGGCGAATTTTTATTCTTGCTTCTTCCGCAATCTTCCCAATTTCCTTTACTAGCACCTTTCTCCTCTCTGCGCTAGGGGCTGGGAAGGGAATGCGTATTAAATCACTAGCAATTATGGGGTTGAAGTCGGCTAAGTTTTCCCGCAGAGCTTTTTCGATATTTTTTAAAATATTTTTATCCCATGGCTGCACAACAACAAGCCGCGGCTCCGGCGCTGAAAGCGTGGCGAGCTCGTTGAGCGGCATTTTTGTGCCATAAACTTCAACTTTTATATCTTCAACCAAATCGATGGAGGCGCGCCCGACGCGCGTTTTGAGAAACTCTGATTTAAGGTAGTCGTGAATTTTTACAAGTTCATCGCGAATCATAGCGGTATGGTATTATTATTGCTTTACGCCTGCAAAAATTGTCTGCAGATCGCCTGGTTTTATTTTAACTACGCTAACTTTACGCGAACTGTTGAGCTGCTGAATTTGCCAACTTACGCCAGCATCCTCGCTTTTGTAAATATCGGAATTAATGCCAAGCAAAAGCAGATTCTTTTTTTCGCGCGCCGCATAAACGGTAGCTACATTCGCCGCTTCAGCGGCGATTGGGAATTTGAGCTGTGTAAATGAAAGGCCGCTATCGCTGGATCTAAACAGCCCGCGCGATGTAGCCGCATAAATCACAGTCTCATCATGGGGATCAATAGAGAGGTCGTTTATCAAGGTTGAAGTTGCGCCGATACCCCCCTCCTGCCAGATTTGCTTAAAAGTATTCCCTTGATTCGGCGATTTAAAAATTGATCCTCCCGCGGCAACAAGGATAACGCGCGTATCGGAAGGCAACATTTCAAGCTCACCTACCGGACCTGTAAATTCATGCACTATTCCCCAAGATTCGCCAAAATCGCGGCTTACAAGAAGTAAACCTTGAGTCGTGCCGGCATAAATTACACTCGGATCAAACGAATCAACCCAAAGCCCGGTAATTTTATTTTCAGCCGCGGCAGTGGAATAAACCTCATAAAATCCAACTCCTTTTGTCTTGAGTATACGGCTTCGTTTGTTAACCTCGAAGGCCGCAAGATACATTCTTTGCGGATTTTTCTGATCCAAAGCAAATGCAACAATCGCCTCGTCTGAAAAAACTATCTTTGCGTCCAAAATATTGCGCCAGGTATTTGCACTGTCCTGACTTACAAACAGCCCCTTTGCCGTTGCCGCATAAATCATGCGCGCGTCCTTCGGTGAAAATTTTATCTCAAAAACATCACTTTTTTCAAGCTCTCCGCCGTCGGTTGTCTTATTGGCTTGCGCCCAAGTGCGGCCAAAATCTTCCGAGCGGAATATCCCGCCGTCCGGCGCAAGAACAGCTCGCTTATCGGATTTTTCTATCACACCAAGTTTTATCAAATACGGCGAAACTAAATTATAGGTGTAGCCTAACAGCAAAAAAACAAGGATAAGAGTAATGGTTATGACAGCGGCATCGCGCATAGTTAAAGCGAACTTACAAATAATTCTTCGAGCTGTAGCTGTGGATTAGCATTGGTACTTACAATAATTTTTTTCAGCTGCAATATCTTTTTTATAAAACAAACATTAATGTCTTCGCCTAAACAAAGTTTACTCCGCAGTTTCATAAGCCAAACATCTAAAATGCTTAACAATTCGGATTTATTTTTCAAACTGTATTTTTGCGCTGCGCGCAATTTATCCGTCAGGTTATCGCCGATAAAGATGTTAAACGTCTCGTCATCCCCGGCCGTTTTTTGACCGATTCTACCCGTCACTGGAAACCTAACTTCGAGCGTCCGGGAAACAATTGTCGGTAAAACGCTGGAACGCGCATGGGCCATAAGAATAAAAAGCGCTTGGCCGGCGGGTTCTTCAAGGAGCTTCAAAAAGGAATTTGCGGCATCCGCGCGGAAACTGCCCGCATCGGCAATAAGTGCGGCTTTGTGCGCGCCCGCCAATGGACTCTTCGCAAAAGCTGACTTTAGATCACGGATTCTTTCTATTGGTACTGGTGAATCTGTGACGTGCAAAAAATCAAATGGCATGGCACGCTCCGTAAGCAAACCTTTGATAAAATTAAAGGCGGCATTGGTTTTGCGCCCTTCATCCAAGCCGGTAAACAAAAGCGCGTGCGGGACATTTGCGCTTCGCAAAAGTTTTGCAAGGATAATCTCGGGTTCAATCATGGCTTTATTTTACAACATTTCGCAATGTATTCCAATAGCGACTTTTCAAATTTATTACACGAAAATCTTTCTGCGCGCGATTTTATCACCTGCGGGCTGTAATTGACGTAATTTTCAAGCAAACGCCGAACGCCATCTGCCAAAACCAACGGGTGCGCATCGTCGAAAAACTCGCCGGTAATCCCCTCGTCAATGATTTCCTTCGCCCCCCCTTGGCGCAGGGCTAAAACCGGCTTGCCGGCGAGCATCGCTTCCGCCATCACCATGCCAAAATCTTCCTCTCCGCAGAATATAAGCGCTTTACAATTTCTATAATACTCCAAAACTTTTTCATCCGGCAAAAAACCAAGGAATTTTATATTGCGTGCGCCGCCGGCAATTCGCTCAAGCCGCTTTCTATCATTGCCTTCACCTATAACAATCAAATTAAATCCTAATTTCTTGAACACTTCTAACGCGATATCTATTTGTTTGTATGGACGAAGCTGGGAGACGATGAGAAAATACTCACCTTGCGCAACTGGTAACTGGCAACGAGTAACTCGTAATGCGACGGGGGGATAAATCACCTGGGCTTCGCGGCCATAAAATTTTTTAATTCGCGCCGCGATATGCTTGGAATTGGCGATAAAATAGTCAACTCGTCCCGCCGCCTGCCTATCCCAAAATCGCAGAAAATGCAGAATAATTTTTGCGCTTGAGTATTGATGCGTCAAATCCCATAAAAATCGCGTTGGTGTGTGGCAATAGCATATATGCAGCGCATCGGGGCGTGTAATTACACCTTTGCAAAACGCCGAGCATGAAGAAATTACAACATCAAAATCAGATAAATCTATGTTTTCTACTGCTGAAGGTATCAAAGGCAAAAAGTATTGATAGCGCCTCTGTAGCAAGAAAGGCAATTTTTGCAAAAATGACCCTTCGACAAGCTCAGGGCAAGCTCCCTCATGACAATCGCCAAGAAATCGTTTTGTAAACTCCTTATCATATACAACAGTATATATCGGCGCTTCCGGAAACATTCTATGCAATACTCTAAGCACCCTTTCCGCTCCGCCAAAACGCAATAAATAGTCATGAACCAAGGCAATCTTTTTATTGTGTATCGCCTCTAGCATCTATTTCTTACTCATTATGCTGCGCTTGTACACTTCCAAGTTTTCGAGCGCAACACCGGTGCCTTTGGCGACGCAAAGGAGAGGGTCCTCGGCAAGATGCGCGGCAACGCCGGTAGCTTCCGTAAGCAGAGTATCTATGTTGCGCAAGAGCGACCCGCCGCCAGTGAGGACCATACCTTTATCCATAACATCCGCCGAAAGTTCGGGCGGAGTTTCCCGCAAAACCGCCTTAACAGTTTGCACAATCACGCGCAGAATATCAGTCATTGCCTCGGTAACCTCGTTGGTTTTTATAGTGATATTGCGCGGTAAACCAGTAAGCATATCGCGACCGCGAATGACAAGTTCCTCCTCATCTTTTATTGGTATAGCGCTGCCGATTGATTTTTTAATTTCTTCGGCGGTTTGTTCACCAATAGCAAGATCGTGCTTTTGCTTAATATGCGCCGTAATAGCCGCATCTATCTTGTTGCCTCCGACGCGGGCGGAACTCGCAAAAACTATTCCGCCCAATGAAATCACCGCAACTTCCGTTGTACCGCCGCCAATATTCACAACCATATGCCCTGTTGAAGAATTTATCGGAATGCCCGCCCCGATCGCTGCAACAATCGGCTCTTTCACCACATATGCCGCCTTTGCGCCGGCTTTTATGGTTGCTTCGATAACCGCGCGCCGTTCGGTGGAGGTAATCCCTGCTGGAACGGAAACCATAACCTCCGGCTTAAACAAACGTATTCTTCCGCTGACTTGGCTGATAAAATGACGTATCATTGCTTCGGTTACGCGGTAATCTGCGATAACTCCGTCCTTCAATGGGCGATGAGCAACGATTGTATCAGGCGTGCGGCCGATCATCGCTTTTGCGGCATTGCCCACTGCGAGCACTTCCCCATCGCCAACTGAAATTGCCACCACCGAAGGCTCGTTGATGACAATGCCTTTTTTCGGCACATAAACAAGCGAGTTTGAGGTGCCAAGATCTATACCAATTTTACGAGGAGAAAACATGAAAAACAATTAACAAAAGTCAATCGTCAGTTGTAACCTTCTTTATATTCGCCCCGAGGGCGAGCAGGCGGCCTTCCAAATTTTCGTAGCCGCGCTCCACGTGCTCGGCGCCGCGGACAATTGTCGTGCCCTTTGCCGCAAGCCCGGCAATGACCAAGGCCGCGACACTGCGCAAGTCGTGTCCGCTGACTTCCGCGGCATTTAAGTTTGTTGGCCCATGCACAATCGCACGGTGCGGATCAAGCGCTTTAATTCTTACGCCAAATTTTGCTAGTTCCTTTAGGCAGGCAAAACGATTTTCATATAATGGTTCGTGAATAAGCGTTTCTCCAACGGTTCGAGCCGCAAAAACGCCAAAGGCGGATTGCAAATCTGTGGGTATGCCGGGATAAGGCATGATTTGCACCTTATCGAGAATTAAACTTTTTCGTCCAGATTGAACGGTTATTGTTTTTTTGCGATGATTGCAAGCGATGTTTCCTCCAGCCGCGCGAAGTTTTTTAATAACAAGGTCCAGATGTTCGATTGGGGCATTTTTTATTTCAATTGCCCTGCCAGCCACCAAAGCCATGAGGATAAAGGTGCCGGCCTCAATGTAATCAGCAATTATCCTGTGCGTTGCTCCAATTAAATTTGCAGAACCGCGTATAGAGATTTGCGCAGTCCCAGCGCCATGTATTCGCGCACCTGTCTTTGTAAGGAATTTGGCGAGATCAGCAACATGCGGTTCTGCGGCAGCAATTTTAATCGTCGTTTGCTCCGGCACTGCGCTTGCAAATAATAAAACATTTTCGGTTGCTGTAACACTGAATTCGTTTAAAACAACTGAATTTTGTGACCGGGGACGCGCTTCTCTGTAGATAGAGAAAAAATTATTCGCGCGAATTACTTTTGCGCCCAAATCTTCAAATGAACGCAAATGAACATCGATTGGGCGCGCGCCTATACTGCATCCGCCGGGGTAATGCATTTTGCGTACTTCGCCAAACCGCGCAAGCAGCGGACCGCAAAAGAGTATGGAGGCGCGCATTTTCTGCACAGCGCTTTGGCTTAGCTTGTCAGGATCAATCTCTTTATTCTCAATAATAACCGTCCGCCGATCCTTCCACAAGACTTTTGCGCCCATATCGCGCAGGGCATCAATCATTACATGAACATCCGTAACACGCGGAATATTGCGTATAACGCATGGGGTTTTTGTGAGGATTGTTGCCGCAATGATCGGCAAAGCGGCGTTCTTTGATCCATAAACAGGGATTGTGCCGGATAAACGTTTTCCGCCTTTGATTACAAGATATGTGGACATTCAATCACCATACTATAAATTTGCTGCTGTAGCAATATTTTAAATTTTGAGTTATAGTGCCTGAATAAAAGTTAAAAGTAATTATTCAAACTAGTGAAAACATCTACTCGTTCTATACTTTTCTTTACCATGGCCGCGCTGTTTATCTTGATTACTCCGCTTATCATTATGTATTCCCAGGGATACCGTTTTGACTTACGTTACGGCGCGATTATTAAGACTGGCGCATTATTCCTCGAACCGCGTCCAGCGCCGGTAGGGGCGTATTTCGATGGCAAATTAAAGAAACAAAGCAATTTTGTTTTTCAAAATATCTACATCGGAAATCTTTTCCCAAGGTCTTATCTCATTGAAGTTAAAAAAGACGGATATTTCTCCTGGGGGAAAAAGTTAACCGTTCTGCCAAAGCTTGTTACTGAAGCAAAAAATATTTATTTATTTCCCAAGAATGTTGTTCCTAAAATCCTTGCATCAAATCTTGCTGAATTTTATCCATCTCCGGATAATGAACGTATTGCCATCGTCGAAACAAATCCCATTCTCAATATCCATATATATGAGAAGCGCACCGACAAGAAAAGTCTGCTTTACCAGGATAGCGCAACCTCAACAAATTTCGAGGCAACCGCAATAGTCTGGAGTCCTGATTCCTCGAAAGTGGCCCTCTTGCTTAACGGAATCAGCCGCGCACGCCTGATAATCAAGGAACTTAAAGGTTATACAAGCTATGAGTTGAGGATATCACAGGCGCGTATTCTAAAAATCGCCTGGAATCCGCTCGATACCGATGATATTATATTCACTGCCGCGAATGAAAAGTTTAATCTGCTTTTAAAACATAGCACGAAAAACCGAAAACTGCCCCAAACGTTGGCGCACGATGTTTCCTCTTTCACAATTAACGATAATAACATTATCTATATTTCCACCGTTACTCAAACGAAAAGTCTGCTGGACCTTCAGACCGGCGACATCCGACAGCTGACATTTCATCCGGCGGATGACCGCGAAACAGATAAAGTGTTTACACCGGATAGAAAGAAATTCTTAGTTATCGAAGAAAACGATATATGGGTGCAGTGGCTAGAAAATAATCACACACAGCCTTTCCGCGACACCGGCGATACGATAAAGGTAGTCAGGAATGATTCGCCCGTCTTTGACGCTATTTGGTTTACAAAAAACAACGAATACATAATATTTTCCGAAGAGGAGGCAATAAAAATTATTGAGTTAGATACTAGAGACAGGCAGAATCTTTATAAAATTATTAGCATGCGCGCGCAAAAGCTATCTTATGACGACACGCGCAATACTCTTTACTTTCTTTCTGGAGGATCGCTCTACGCCGCAGAACTCAAGTGAACGACGATCGCTAAGCCACTACCGCTTTTGCCACTGCGGGGCTCTCCTTGCTTTCTTAAGGCCAAATTTGCGCCGTTCTTTTTCCCGCGGATCGCGGCGCAAAAATCCAGATTTTTTGAGACGCTTGCGGAAATCCGGATTAAATTTGATAAGCGCACGCGAGATGCCATGCCGCACGGCCTCTGCCTGCCCGGCAGTTCCTCCACCCATCACCTTGACCGAGACCACAAACTTGTCCAGCACTTTCATTCTCCTTAATGCCGCGTCCGCAATAAGGCGCAGCTCCTCGGTTGGAAAATATTGAATATGCGCAACATTATTGATCAGAAATCCCTTTTCGCCTCTGGTAAAAAGGCGCACGCGGGCAACTGCGCGTTTTCGTCTGCCAAGACCCTCATAATAGCGGCTTGGAGACTTTGATTCTGCCGGAGCCTCCGTTTCCATCACCTTGGCCTTTACTTCCTTCACCTTAGCCTTTTTAATTTTTTTTGAAGATTTCGCGGTAGCCATAATATACTTTTTACTTTACGATTAGATTTTTCATCATCTTTGCGCGAAGACGATTTTTCGGCAGCATCCCATAAACAGCTTTTTTTAATATCAAACTATGATTCTGCCGTTTTAAATCCGCATAATTTGTTTTGTATATGCCGCCCGGATAACCACTATAATGCCAATACAATTTTGACTTCTCCTTATCTCCGCTCACTCTAATTTTGCCAACATTACTAATCTCAACCTTAATGGAAGGTTTTCTGTTGAGCGTAAAATTCGCTAAATTTTTCCCGCGCAAAATCACCGCAATTTCTGTTGCCAAACGACCAAGAATTTTAGCTGTTGCATCAATTTTATAAGTCATCGCAATTCAATTACTGCAAGGGGCGAAGAGTCGGTCTTGCGTGGAGAATGCTTTACTATGCGCGTATATCCGCCAAAAATTTCCTTATAGCGCGGAGCGATACTACTAAATAACTTTTTTACGGCTGCGCTATTTATTTTTCTCGCGACGAGACGCCGATTTTTCACCGTATCTAATTTTGATTTGGTTATAATCGGTTCGATATATTTGCGCAATTCCTTCGCACGCGGCGCAGTCGTTAAAATTTTCTCATGCAATACGAGCGCATTTGCCAAACCTTCCAACAAAGCTTCGCGCTGGTCGCGTTTGCGGCCAAACTTTCTCCTTGAATTATTTTTGTTCATGATCTATTTTATTTCTTGATCTTTTTTCGTATTATCTTTTTTCTCGGTTTATCCTTAGTTTTATCTTTTCCGGCAGAATCCTTTGGCAACTCAATATCACCCGCCAATGCAAAGTGCTCGGTGAGAAGTTTTGCCGCGTAGACAAGTGCTTCTCGCGGAGAAATAGCCCCGTTAGTAACTATTTCAAGCGCCAAGCGATTATAATCCGTTCGGTCGCCAACGCGCATATTCTCAATTTCAAAATTTACTTTACGCATTGGCGTAAAAATAGCATCCAAAGGTATTGAACCGATCTCCGCCCCAACATTTTGGCGCTGCTCTACCGGAACGTAACCGAGTCCGGCTTCAATAAGCAGTTCTATTTCGAAAGACGCGTCTTTACTGGTTAATGTCGCGATGTGTGCATCCTTGTTTATAACTTCGACCTGACTTGGAGCATCAATGTCGGCCGCTGTAACCTCACGAACGCCCTTAACCTTAACGGAAGCGGTCTGCGGTTCGTCGCCATGCAATTTGATACAAATTTGTTTAAGATTCAGAGTTATCTCGAGAATATCTTCAAGCACTCCCTTCAAGGTTGAAAACTCATGGGATGCGCCTTTTATTTTAACCTGCGATATCGCCGCGCCGGGTATTGACGAATAAAGCGCGCGTCGCAAGGCATTACCGACAGTAACGCCATAACCCGGATACAAATCTTCGATTACAAATACGGCTCTATTTTTTTCTTCCTCTTTAATTTTGGGTAGTTTCGGTAAAGTTATTTGCATATTTTTACAGCTAATTATCGAGAATAGAACCCAATGACTGGTTTAATTCTATTTATAGTCATTGAATCGGCACTTACCGGAAGCGCGGTAATCTTAGCGCTCAAATCCTCCATATTTAAAGTAATCCATGGCGGCGGCTCATATTTTTTGAGCTGAACCACTAAATCCTGGAAAGGAATTTTTTTAACACTGGAACTATGAAAACTAATCACATCATTCAGTTTTATCGCAACTGAAGGAATATCCGTCTTTTTGCCATTAATCAGGATGTGCCCATGGCTAACAATTTGCCGTGCGGCGCGGATGGTCGACGCGAAACCAGCGCGATATACCACGTTGTCAACTCGCAATTCAAGCATCCGATAAATCAACTCGGGATCGGAACCCGCTCGGAAAAATTTCCTGAACTGCCTCTCGCGCAAAGCGTATGTTGCTTTAAGCTCCTGCTTTTCATCAAGCTGCCTGCCGTATTCTGACTTCTGTTTTGGACGTCGGTTTGCCATACTTAAAATTACAAATTAAACACGCCGTGCCTTGCGTGGACGACAGCCGTTGTGCGGCAACGGAGTCGCGTCGCGCAGAGAAGTAATATCAAGTCCGCGCGAAGCAAGCGCGCGCACCGCCGCGTCCCGGCCTCCGCCTACTCCCTGCACCGAAATCGCGACTTTCCCTAAATTAACTCCCGCCAACTTTTCAAAAATATTTTCGACTACTTTCGAGGCCGCAAATGGCGTTGCCTTCCTTGGTCCTTTAAACCCAAGAGTGCCAGCGCTTGACCACGAAATAATATTCCCATTTGCATCTCCGACTGAAACCAAGGTATTGTTATAGCTGGCTAAAACAAAAATACGGGAATGCGAAAACTGCTTCTGTCTTGCGCCCTTAGACTTTACTGGTTTCCCCTCTTGGGACCCTGCCGCAATCTCTTCTTGTTGTATAATACGCTTCTTGCCCATTTGTTATTTATATATTTACTAGCTTAATTTTATGTTGGGCTTGCTGCTGGCTTGCGGCCGCTGCCCATAGTACGGCGAACATTGCCGCGAATAGTGCGGCCGTTTGTGCGCGTTTGCTGACCGCGCACCGGAAGACCTTTGATATGCCTTATGCCACGGTAACAGCTGATATCCTTTAAGCGCTTAATATTCATCTGTTTTTCCCGCCGCAACTCGCCCTCAACCTTATAATTACTCTCAACAGCACTTCGTAATGCATTGACCTCTTCGGCACTTATCCGATCGATTTTTAAGGACGGGTTGATACCGCATTGCTGTAAAATTTTGTAACTTAAACTGCGCCCTATGCCATATATGTAGGTCAGCGAAACCCATATTTGTTTGTTCTCGGGTATGTTGACCCCTGCAATACGAGGCATATTAACCTTGTCTCTGTTTATGCTTAGGATTGGCTTTGCATATAATAAAAACTCGACCATTCCGCCGAATGCTTTTACACGACCTGCAAATTTTGTGTACCGACGAGCGAACCTTCATAATTATTTATAGCGATATACTATTCTGCCTCGCTCGGCATCTGGAGAAAGTTCGACAGCCACTCTATCGCCCGGCAAAATGCGGATAAAGTTAATACGCATTTTTCCTGATAGATGAGCTAAGACCTCTTTGCCGTCGTCTAAACGTACACGAAAATTTGCACTCGGCAAAGATTCGCGCACCGTACCCATCTTTTGATTTTCCTTGACAGATTCGGCAGTCATTCGTGCTAGTACCTATTATTGTCTATATGGTTAAAAAAGTCAAGGAGTCGGCACACCTTCAACAATGACTTTAATTTTCATGCGCTCATTAGGCATATCTTTCACCCAAAAAGGCCAGAAGGTTATTTTTGCCCCTTTTATATTCTTAAGTCCACTAAGATGCTCACGCACATCTCTCTCGCTTTTTCCATATATGTTTTCAATTATTTCTTTGGGATCCACCCTGCTATAAACGTTCCGCGAAACGCTAATCGTAAACGCTATAGTGCCTTTTGTAAAATCTGTTTTCGATATTTTGTATTGCGGATGCGTTCCGGAGACAAGCAGTATTTTATCCGGGAACCGCTCAAAAAAATCTTCGGTCAACATATCTAAAACGCTGCCTTCGCTTATCGCAAAAGCGCGTATCGTAGCAACCCCCTTAAACACAAAATCATTCGCCGTATCGCCAATGTTGGCAGAGCTTGTAATTTTTACTTTGACCTCGTCTTTTGCGCCCTCGGGGATTACTAGTCCCTGCGGCAGCAAAAGATCAACTTCATCATCTGCAAGCGCAAGCAATTCACTTTCCAGTTCACGGCGAGCAGAATTGTAATCGCTTTCTGTTATCAATTTTGTGGTGCCGATTTTTCCGCCGTCCATCGCTTTATCAGATTCTCCGTAGAATCCAAGGTATTTTGGGGTGCCCTTAAAACCTGGTATAGAAAAGGACTCCGGACCAATGTTATATTCCTCGCCGGGCTCCGAGGCAAGCACGCGCACAGTCGTAAAACTCGGCAAAATCTTCCCATCTTCTACTTCTGCGCCGGGAACAACTATATTTTCGGCTGTTCTGAACAGCTTGCCGTCTTCCGAAACAAATCGTGTATTTTGCACAAGGTTTTGCGGCGCTGAACTATAAGCATTATAGACTTTTATCATGCCGCTTGCTTTATTGCGTATTTCTTTCTCGCCCGAAGCTATAGCGCTTTTTTCAAGCGCGACAGTTTTCTCAAAAATTTGCACGGGTACTAAAAATTTTTCCGGATCACTTTGCGCAATATCAGTATTGCCTGTCAAAACCATTTCCAAGATCACTTCCTCGACGATCGGCATAATGCGAACTTCAGCACGCGGCAAAATATAGTAAAAAGTCGCGGCAGAAAGTATCGCCGCAATACCAATTAACGTAAATATCGCTACGCGAAAATTATACAGCGTCCGCAATCTTTCCAAAGGAAGCCGCGCTAAAATTATTCGCGGCGCTTTAAGCAAAGGTAACCTCGGACGCAAGTAGCGGCTGGAAAAAAATTGCGCAATTGCTTTATCTTTCTCGCCTTCGGCAATATCAGTATGTTTTTCCTTAACGGTGGTTTCCAGTAACGGTTTTGGCTTTGATGCCCGCGGCAAAACTTTCAGATCGGCATTAGAAGATCCGCCGATAAAAACGTCAGATATCTTAGCTGGATGCAAGTCTTCATCGCGGCGTCCTTCCGCGCCTTGGCGAAACTCTGGTGTTTCAAGGTGCACCTGCAAAGAAGATTTTAACGCCAAGTTTTGGACCAGTGAACTAGCAGACACAATAATGACATCCTTGCCAAGGGCGTCAGCCTCGCGCTTGATCAGACGAAAATTCAGGGCGCTTTGCGCGATGCGGGAATTTTCGGAAATTAAAATATACACCTTGTCTGCTTGTGTATTGATAATCTTATCAATAATTGCAGTAAGTTCGTCACGCGGTTGGACTTGTATAAAATATGAATCCATTTGCTCGGAGCTTGCTTGGAGGTTAGTTCTAAGTCTAAGTTCCTTGAATAAGCCGAAGGCTTCTGTTGACGACTTTTGTCAAATCGTCTTCTTTCCTACCCTCACTAATATACAAATCGGCAAGCGATAATGAAACATGCCAATGAATTGCGCATAAATCAGGAGGGAAATGAATAATCGCTAGAGCAGGTAAATCCGCGATGACTGGCCGCGAAAAAAACGATAGCGACTCGCGCCAGTCTTTTTTGCCCAAAATTTTGTTCAGCAAAGGAATTGCCGAACCGCCTCCGTACAGATAAATACTTGAAGGGAGCAAGGAGACTTGCGACATATCAACAAGCACGAGCTCCAGGCCGTGTAAAAGGAGCTCAACATCGCGTAGGATTATTTCCTCGATTAACCTTCTAACTCGCCCGCTTACATCGCCCTTTGAAAATTTACGTTTAATGTTTTCGGCCTCCCAAAAACCAATTTTCAATCTTTCCGCAATACTGCCTGTAAAGGAAGAACCACCCAATGCAATTGACCTCATATCTTCGAGTTTTCCCTTGCGGGTAAGCGCAATCTCGGTTACGTTTCCGCCAATATCAATCAAAATAAAATCTCCTATCGCGGAATTATGTTTCAAGACAGTATTAAATACCGCATATGATTCCGCCGTAATCTGCCGCAGATTCAGCCCAATTGCCGCGATTAACTTTAGAAGCAAGGCATAGTATGATTTTGAAAGATAACTATTAAATACACTGCATGATATCTCTTTCCCTCGAAAACCAACCGGGTTCACAATCTGATACCCATCTATTTTTATTTCAAGCACCGCAGAATTTACAATGTGGACATCCAGTTCCGATCGCCCGGTATCTTTGTGAAAATCGCGGCGGATTTGCTCGAAATTTCTCTGCTGAACCTTTTGGATGATATTGTCGAGCTCCCGCGCATCTATTTCTTCCTGCGGACTTTCCCGAATATATGTTTGTGCAAGAGTTTTTCCCAAAACAAAACCTCCTCCTATGCCAAGAACTGTATCTTTTATCATCCCGGCCTTGGGCCCGACCTGCCGCCGCAGCTCGTTTATTACTGAACGGCTCGTAGCAATAACGCCCTCAATATTGAAACTGCCGTCGCTATTCATATCGCCGCCAACATGATACCGGTTTGAAGAGGCAATAACCCTGCCCGACTTCTCTCCTTTTTCAATTTCAACAACAAGTCCCTTCACACTGAAAGTCCCTACATCAAGCACAATAAATGTATCCCGCCGCAGGCGGATTGGAAGAAACTTAGTTAAAAAATCCCCAAATGGTATCCTGCCCCCCATGTCTTTTTATTATACAATACTGCGGCCATTATAAAAACTGGGGAAAAATAAATCCGTATTACCTCTTCGCAACGTTTGTCGGTCCTGCCTAACGCCAGAATCCAACAGCACGCGCATATTGACAGTTTACAGGTATAATTTAATAATATGGTAATCTTTGAAAAAATACGATACACGAAAAGAAAGGTCGTGTTAGATGGGATGTATTATACTAAGGATGGTTGGATTCACTATCTTTCTTGGAGCGGCGTTTCTTATTTCCATAATAGTGCATGAAACAGGCCACCTCATAACTATCGAGCAACTGGGAGGAGAAGGTAAAATAAATTTCAGTTATCTTACACTAACGTCTATCACTTCTAGATTGGAGGTGGAGATCCTGGTTCCGCCGAGAATTGCTTGGCCAGTGTATCTTTCGGGGGGAATATACGGCGCTCTGTTCCCATGGCTCTTTCTTTGGTTTTTTTCTTGGAAGAGTCGTAAGCACAAGTATGTATGGATTGAGGCGACGAGCGCATGTGTGATGCTTATCCAGTTCTTCTATGGCGTGGCAGAGCTTTCTTTCAGCTTTTTCGGACATCCTATCTTCATCACAAGTCTGATTGCAGGAATTCTTGCTATCATGATTATTCTCTATATTCTCTACATTTTTTATGCCCGCGCGATCATGGATTGGATAGAAACAGCCAAAGAACATTAGTATGCTACCGC
>CAZDDE010000001.1:0-55636 GCA_964504205.1 uncultured Candidatus Saccharibacteria bacterium | reverse complement strand
TGCTACCGCTCCGGCATCTTTCACCGGAGCAGTTTATATTTAGGGCTATTTATCAGATAATGACAGCTCTTATTCTGCGCACGCCTGCGCCAACGGATTCTTCTTTTGTGATTTTAAAATGGCCGACTTTGCTGGTATGAGCTACATGAGGGCCGCCGCAAAGTTCACGCGAGAAAACTTCGCCCGTTTTAGGATCAACCGCAGAATACACTTTAACCACGCTAGGATATTTTTCTTTTCTAAAATACAAAGCGCCGGTTTTAACAGCTTCTTCGTACGGCATTTCTTGATACCCCATATCAATGTTGCGTAAAATCGCGCCATTTACTAAATCTTCCGCCTGCTTTAGTTCTTCGGGGGTTAATTTCCTGACGAAAGTAAAGTCAAACCGCAACCGCTCCGCTGTGATGTCCGAGCCGTTTTGATGAACTTCTTCGCCAAGCACTTTCCGCAGTGCGGCCTGCAAAAGATGCGTTGCTGTGTGCAGGCGCGTTACTATTCTCACCTCCTCTTCGGTTGCAGCTTTTAGCTCGCCGGTATCGAGAATAAGACCGTGCCCGCCGAATTTTTTCTCCTGCCCGGCGCGGGAATCCTGCTGGTGTTTCTTAAACTCTGCATCGAAGTTTTCGCGCAGAAGTGCCTGTGCTCTTTCACCGCCAAGTTCTTTGATAATTTCATACGGCAAACCGTAACTCTCATAAAGTCTAAATGCAGCTTGGGAATCAATCTTTTCCAGACGTTCTAATTCTTTCAAACCGCGGGCGATGCTTCTTCTAAACTTCTCTTTTTCCTGTAAAAATTCTCGCACTACTGCATCTGCCGCTAGTTCAGGAATTGTGTAAAGATCTGCCACTTCAGTTAAAATGTTTAAGGAATTGAATGAATTGCCAACAATGTATTCATAAACGAGCATCCGGCGAATGAGCCGCCGCAATATATATCCCGCCTCTTTGTTTGACGGCCGTACGCCATCGGCAATCAAAAATGCCGTGCCGCGGGCATGATCGGAAATTATCCGTTTAATACGCACATCTACATCTCGCGGCAATAAGTCTATTAACGGAGCAAATAAATCTGTCTCAAAAATATTTTGCTTGCCTTGCGAAACCATCGCGAGGCGCTCGAGGCCCATGCCCGTATCAACGCCCGGCGTTGCGAGCTTCTCCAGATTTTTATCTGACTTACAGTAATATTCGTTAAAAACGATATTCCAGATTTCTATCCCATTTATATAGATTTCGGTTGTTGGGCCGCAAGGACCTTCCTCGCCAGTTGGACCCCAGAAGTTGTCCGCGCGGCCCGCCGTGCGAATATCAGAAACTCCCAGGGCTTCCCATATTCGTCGCGATTCATCATCTTTTGGAACCTTCTCGTCACCTGCAAATATCGTAACATAATCAATTTTGAGGCCTATTTCGCTCAAAAATTCATGCGCATACTTTATTGCTTTGTCCTTAAAATATCCTCCAAACGAAAAATTCCCTATCATTTCAAAAAATGTCAAGTGCGATTCATCTCCCACCTCGTCAATATCCGAAGTGCGAAAACACTTTTGAATAGACGCCGTGCTTAAACTGCCAAAATCTTTTTGTGCGTCGGCTTTGCCGATAAAGTATGGCTTAAACTGCTGCATTCCGGCAGTAGTCAAAAGCACCGACGGATCATCGGGCAAAAGCGAAGAAGAGGGCACTACGGCATGCCCCCTTTTTTCAAAATAGTCTAAAAATTTTTGCCGCAGCTCTCCAGATGTCATTTAAAATTTCCTCCCGAAGGTCCGCTCCATTTCCATCTTCTGAAATTCCCTCTCCATATTTGGAATTTCACGCTCAAGGCGCTTCTTTTGCCCGGTGAGATGGGCGATCTCAATATCCATGCGACCAAGTAAGGAACGTTTCTTGCGCAGTTCCAATTCCAGCAAATGAATTTGCTGAATTTGCTGTTCGGCCAGCCGCACTTCTTCCATCATTTTTTCGCGCTCAAGCGTTTTGGCGTGCAGGTCCTGCTGAAAACGCGCCAGTTCGTCGCGCACGCGTTTTAGATGTCGCGAAACATCAACCATTGATTATAGCGCCGCCGAGAAGTCCGTCTCCCCGGTAAAATACAATTGATTGCCCGGGAGTAACGGCTCTTTGCGGCTGCGCAAATTTAATGTATAAATTCCCAAGCGCATCCGCGCGTTCTATTATAACATCTTGATCCGGATGGCGATAGCGGATTTTCGCTCTACAACTAATAGACTTTCCTTCGCCACGGCCGCGGAGGGCAAATGGGCAGTTAATCCAATTTGCGTTTAAAGCGACGGCGTTTTTTTGGAATAGTTCTTCGTCATACTCACGCGCAACCACGAGGGCATTGCGCACAAAATCTTTCTGCGCAACATAATACGGCGGCCCGCCGCCAATGCTGATGCCGCGCCGCTGACCAATTGTATAATAATGCAAGCCGCGATGTTCGCCAATACTTTCACCTTTATTGTTAAAAATTGGGCCGGGATGGTCTCTAATATATCGCTGCAGGAAAAAACCCATTGGAAATTCTCCGACAAAACACACTCCCTGACTGTCTGCTCGCCCGGCATTTGGCAAGCCGAATTTTTTTGCCAAAGCACGAACTTCAGTTTTCAAATAATCGCCAACTGGAAAAATTACCTTTGCGAACTTTTCCCGTGGCACTGCCCACAAGAAATAGCTCTGGTCCTTGTTGGGATCCTTGCCTTTCAGCAACCGCAGCTTATCCGCGCCACCTAACTCCAATCTTGCGTAATGACCAGTGGCTATATAATCTGCCCCAAACTCGCTTATGGCCCAGTCATAAAACACCCCGAATTTTATCTCGCGGTTGCACATTATGTCCGGATTGGGCGTTCGGCCGGCTTTGTATTCAGTAATAAAATAATCAAAAACTCTGTTTTTATACTCGGCAACTAAATCCACACTGTAAAACCGCATGCCAATCCTCGCCGCTGCCCGCCGCGCCCACGTCTCGTCTTCTTCGGCGCTGCATGGCTCACTGGACCAGCACTTCATAAAAACCCCGATGGCATCGTATCCCGATTTCTTGAGCAACGCCGCCGACACCGAACTATCCACGCCGCCGGACATCGCTACGATCACGCGTTTATTCTTTCTCATTTTTTCAACTTTATTCATATGCATACTATACCGTAATATAAACCGGCTGTCGCACAGCCGGTAATTGATTTATTGTATCGCACTCTACTCCTCGTCTATTTTTTTCGGGCCTTCGGGCAAATTAAGGTCAATACCTTCTATCCAACCTGGATTCAAAGACTTGGTCCGCTTGGCAATCTCTGCGGATTCAACCGCGCGTTCTTCTTCTCGTTTTTGCGCCTCAAGAAAAGCTTCGGCCCAGGCATATACGGCGCCTAAACCATGATCGCAAAGGCCTTCGTATTCAGCATACATTATAAAGTATTCAGCCCAGCCGCTGTCAATCTTGCGAAAAGAATCAAATCTTTCCTGAATCTTGTAAGGAGAGTCGCAACCATTCTTTAGTTCATTAAAGATCGGAACAATTTCGGGGGGTATTTTGCTCCCGTTGGCCCTATATAAGGAAGCGATTTTTCCGCAGACGTACTGCAGGAAAAATTGGACGGCGTTTCTTCGTCTACGAATATCATTCTCTCTAAGTCCCTTGTGGTGCGCAACGAACTCATCGCAGCTTTTGCCAATTTCCTCAAAAAAGTCAGGGTGCTTGTGTCTTATCTCCGCTAGGAAGTAGCAAAGAATGTCCTTATTGCAAAAGACAGTCTGCCCAAATATGACATCATCGCCTTTCAGCCGCATATGCTATACCTCCTCGTATTGTTATAGTACAGCTCCCACTTTATCACATTAATCATTTTTTGTAAACATCCGCAGTTCCTGCAGCCAGAGAGAAAATGCCTTGAAAAAAGGCAGAATTGACGAAAAGTATTTAAGGTCAATAAAACGCTTCAGAATCCAGCCCAGAAATCCGGAAAAAGTAACGCCCCAGATATTTACAACGGCGTATTTTCCTCCGCAGGAAAGCACATAGCCCGGGACAGACATTTTATATTTGCGAAGTTGCTGGCGAGTTACATCTCTTAAAATATTCTCTGCGGTAAGATCGGCCTGTTGTTCGGCGATAAACGCGGCTGGCGGAGCAGACTCGCCCGCTTCATTGATAAATGAAGCATTGTCGCCTATCGCAAAAATATGACGATCATTTTGCACGCGCAAAAATTCATCTGCGCTAATTCGTCCGCGTTCATCTTTTTGTAGTTCACTGAATTCTTCCAAAAGCATCGGCGCTTTTACGCCAGCGGCCCAGATAGTTAGATCTGATAGGCATTTTTCTCCGGCACTCAAAATCACGCAAGTTTTCTCCACTTCATTTATTTGTGCACCAGTTCGTATTTTCACGCCGAGTTTCTGCAGTCTTTTTTCCGCCGCACGCCGCTGTAAATCCGGGAGACCGGAAAGAATTTTGTCTTGCGCCTCAAGTAATAGTATCTTTGTCTCGAAAGAATCAATCTTTAAATCCTTAGCAAGATGTCGTGTATAGAGCGATAGTTCAGTAGCTACTTCAACGCCAGTCGCTCCGCCGCCGACAACTGTAATTTTAATATCGTTTCCACTAAAACTTCTGAAGATTTCCTCGATGCGGCGGCGGATGCGCAGGGCATCATAAAATGTCTTCAGGCCATAACAACAGTTCCTCGCGCCCTTGATATCAAAGTATATAGATTCCGAACCAAGTGCGATTACGAGATACTTAAATGTTACTTTCCCGCCAGCTTTTGTTAAAATATATTTTTCAGAAAAATCAGCGCCCGCGATCTCTTGATGAACAAAAGTAATATTTTTGCCTTGCAATATGGTAGATATAGGCAAGCAAAGCGCTCCGCCAAGCTCTTCTTCAAAACTCTGCACCTCGCCTTTGCCTGCACCGATCCACATATAAGCGCTCGCGGCCTCATAAAGGGCTGGAGTGTAGGTATGGTAACTGTTTTTATCCAATAAAATAACACTCCAGTCGTTCTGAAGCCCAGCTCTTTTGAGGCGTCTTTCTAATTGAATAGCACAGCGCAACCCCGCGAATCCCGCGCCGAGAACCACGATGTTTTGCATTTAAAAAACTGTCTAAGATTCATTCACAATCCTGTAAAATAATCCGCGTTCGGAATCACCGGCCGACTGCACCTTGCCTTTTTCGGCAAGTTTGTCTAAGTATCTTTCAACTTCCTGTGCGGAAACACCAACAATTTGCGCGCCCTCCTCGGGCTTAATCTGCCCGCGGCGATGCAATTCAACCATCAGGCGATACTTCCAATCGGCCCAAGGATTTTGTGACTTTGCGTTTTGCGCTGTTGCGACGAATCCTGCCGGAGCTGGCGCCGCGTCGTCTTGAAACGCAAGATCCGCCGCCATGCCGATAAGCCCCTTGCCGCGCTCTCGTTCAAACTTTTTCCAGATTAGTTCGTAATAAAACAGAAAAATAAACGCTACTCCCAGCAATAGCAAAAGTAATAGTGCCATATCTCTACAATAACATAGTTTAATTTTTTATCAACACAGCCCGCGCCGGCGCGCCGTCTAAATCTGTCAACCTTAAAGGCAGGCCGATGAATTGATATTCGCCTGGTTCAACTTGCGACAAATCAAGGCCTTCAAAAATAACGATGCTTTTGCGCAAAAGTGAAGTGTGCGGACGAGTATCTTCGCCGCCGCGCTTTTTGATGGAAAGCCAATCTATGCCAAAAAGCAAAATGCCTTTGCGAGCGAGCCAATCGGCGGCAGCACCGTCAAGGTAAATAGAATCATCGTAAAATTGCGTAAAACCGCGCAACGAATTTTTGGTTTTTGCTAAAATCCGCTCGCCCGTTTTCACATCATGTTTCTCCAAATCCGCGATCGTAATTTTTTCGTTAACATCAGTAATATCCAGCACGCGGCACGGGCCAATGCATGCTTCTAAACTAATTTTATCAACCCCGATCGCGCTTGTATCAATATGCCGCGGTGCGTCAACATGCGTGCCTGTATGCGAGCCGAAAGATATTTTTGATAAGTTAGTTGGATATTCTGGAACGGTATGGTGCGGTTCAATAAATATCCCGGGGTTGCCGGGATAAATAATCGTTTGATCGTTTAATGGAAGAGATATGTCGTAAATTCGCATTTTGTTACTTAACGCTATGTCCCCCAAATCTGTTGCGCATTGCGGTTAAAAGTTTTCCGGCATAGCTTGGTTTTTCTCCAGACTTTTTCCGCACATCGACAGCCGCCCTGAGAGCTCGCGCAGGTACGCCAAATTCTTCCGCCACATCAACCGCCCAGTCGCCTGCGCCACTGCGACCGACACTGCCGGAAACCCCATCCATATCCTCGCCAAATTCGTCAAAACCTTCCCTTAGCCAGCCCATCAGCCGCGATTCTATAACACTGCCGTTGTTGTAAAGATCGGCAATTTTTACGAGGTCAAATTTAAACCCCGCCTTGTTTCTCTTTAATATATCAAACCCTTCGGCTATTGCCTCCATCATTGGGTATTCAATTGCGTTATGAACCATCTTCACAAAATGCCCGGCGCCGTGCGGCCCCACCAACGCATATTTGCTCTTACCAGCTAACTCTTTAAACAGCATTTCTAAACGGCGATAATCGGCGCGTTCTCCGCCGATCATGAGACACGCGCCATTGCGCGCGCCCGTTGGCCCTCCGGAAACACCAACATCCATGAAATGTATTTTCTTTGCGGAAAACTCTTTGGCGCGGCGCATTGAATTTTTGTAATTAGAGTTTCCGCCGTCAATAACCGTATCACCCGCTACAAGCTGGGGCAGTATATCAAGGATTACCTCGTCAAGCGCCTCGTGAGGCACCATCAGCCAGATCGTGCGCGGTGTAGGCAACTTATCGAGAAGTTCTTTAAAAGAACCAAATACTTCCGCGCCGGCCTCCTCGGCTTTAGCGCGAGCCGCAGCATCCTTATCAAAAGCCAAAACCTTGTAGCCCATTTCAAGGAGCCGCTCCGTCATACTTAAACCCATTTTGCCCAAACCAATATATCCAATCACCATATTATTCCTCCTTCCTACTTACCCTCTTGTCCTGCCCAATCAAATGACTGCTCGACCCTTTTTCATATGTGATCAAGGGCATCTTATCTTTGCGCCAGACATCCAAAATTGGCATAACAAACCGCCAAGAAGCGGCGACCTCTTCCGAACTTGCAAAGAGCACTTGCTCGCCTTGAATGCAATCAAAAAGAACTTTTTCATATGCCTCAGACCTTGTTTGCGGCGAACCAGCAGCTCTATATTCAAACGAAAGATTGCGCGGCTCAATCGCAAAGTTAACACCGGGTTTTTTCGTCCAAAAACGTATGGTGATTTGTTCGCGCGGCTTCACTTCAAATGATAACATATTTTGATGATTATGCCCTTCGTGCGGCTCGCGGCAAAAACACGGCGACACGGTTTTGAAAAATATATTTATCTCCACGCGGTTTTCACTTAATCCCTTTCCGCCTTCAAGATAAAAAGGCACGCCGCTCCAGCGGGCATTGTCAATATATGCCTCTATCCTAAAATATGTTTCGGTGCTGGAATCGCGCCTTACCCCGCCTAATTTTCGAAATCCAGCATATTCTCCGCGGAGCGTATATTTTGAAACTTCATCCGGCCTGATTTCCCGGAGAGCCTCCAGGATTTTTGCGCGCTCGCGGCGAATGGACGCAGTTTCAAACTTCTGGGGATGACCCATGGCCACGAGCGCCAGCATCTGCAGAATATGGTTTTGGCCCACATCGCGCAACGCGCCAATTTCGTCATAAAAAGTCCCGCGCTCGCCAACCCCTTCCTTTTCCAGCAATTTAATTTCTACATGCTCGATGTAATTATTGCTCCACAACGGTTCAAAAATGGCATTGGAAAAACGAAACGATAAAATGTTCTGCATGGTTTCGCGGGCAAGGTAATGATCAATGCGGAAAATTTGTTCCTCGCGAAAAAGCTGTGCCAAATGTTTATCAAGTTCGCGCGCGGCCTGCGCATCCGAACCAAACGGCTTCTCCAATAAAATACGTGTCCAGCCCGCGCCATCTGCGCATGGAATGGTTAGGCCTGAAGCAGATAAATTTTCAAGAATAGTTTTGTAGTACTTTGGCGCAACCGCAAGATAAAATAACTTGTTTGCGCATGCCTTAAACTTTCCATCAATCCGTAGCAGCAACTCGCCAAGTTTCTTATATGCCGCAATATCTTCAAATAATCCTGCCAGATACCTTGCGTGGTTTGTAAATTTTTTGGATTTTGGCTTTGCTGCCTTCGTAATAACTTCGCGAAATTCGCCATCCGAAAGCGGCGAGCGCGCAAAACCAACCACTTCAAACTTATCCGGCAGCACGCTCTTTTCAAACATAGAACTAAGCGCGCTAAAAAGCTTGCTTCGTGCCAAATCGCCGGTTGCCCCAAAAATAACGAGGGTGGTTGGGGTATTAAGTTTCATCGTAACTAATCACGATTCTTGCGTCATCGCGCAAAATGAGATTTTCAAAATCGCTGTTCGGCTCACCGTTGACAGTTACAGATAGATTTTCACCCGCTGGGAAGGGCTTATCCCATACTTTGAAAAAATCACCAAGCGTAAAATCATGCTGGCGGGGAAATTCAATATGCAATTGACCGGACGCATCGTGTGTATGCAGAGGGCGCATGCATCCCGCCGATACGCCGATGTTGGCCGGAAGCTCCTGCGCTTCGCCGTTGCGCGTGATTGTCAAATGCGGATGGATATGCATGCTTATTCCTCCATGATTAACGCAAGTTTTTGTCAAATCCGCCGAAACTTCACCCGGCGAAACGGCAGAAAAGTAGCGAAAGATGCCCCAGATAATCGTTCCAGCCACAATTAAAATGATCAGCCAAGTGAAGAGAGTTTTTTTCGATTTTGCGCTCTTTTCACGCGCGATAATTTTTTTGTTTTCTTCGCGCCGCAGAAATCTGCGCTCCTTTTTACTCATTACTTGCGGTTCGCTTTGAATTTGTTCGTCCATGATATTACTTCAGCAAGTCGAGCAACCGATCGCGTTCGTTGTAGAATGCGATAAGCTCCTCTTCGTTTAACATCTTACCTGGCGGCAAATCAAGGCGCAAGGGGTTGATCAATACTCCATCCTTGCGCATCTCATAGTGGAGATGCGGGCCGGTGGAGAGGCCGGTGGAGCCGACAAATCCAATGACTTGGTTTTGCTGCACTTTCGCGCCAATATTGATACCTTTAGCGTATGCGGAAAGATGAGCATAACCAGTTTCGTAGGAATTGGTATGTTTTATCCCCACGTACATGCCGTTCCCGCCCTTCCAGCCAACATAGTTCACTGTGCCATCAGATGTCGCCGAAACAGGAGTTCCTGAAGACGCGGCATAATCTACGGCGCGGTGCGTGGTAAAAGTATCTAAAATCGGATGAAAGCGGTTATAAGAAAATCCGGAAGTAATACGCGTATAATCAAGCGGCGAGCGCAGAAACTGGCGCTTCAGTTCACGTCCTTCGCTGTTATAATAACGAGCAATATGCTCGCTGTCCTCATACAAAAATGCGTAAAATTCCTGTCCGGCATTAACAAATTTTGCTGACAGTATCTTCCCGGTTCCGGCATATTTGCCGCTACGGAATCTATCTTCATACGCAATAACGAAGCTATCGCCTTTTTGAACGCTTGAAGTAAAATCAATATCCCAGCCAAAAATTGTCGCCATGTTCAGGATTGCACCGGCCGAAATGCCTTCAGCGATTGCCGTTTCAAAAAGTGAATTCTCAATACTGCCGCGCTTTGTAATAACATTTATCTCATAAACAATTTTTTCTTTGCGCGCCGAAAAAATGCCTCGTTCGTCTTTTTCCAGAATTAAAATAATCTCGCTGTCCATATCGTATTCTACCCTCATCAAGTCGTCGTGGCGAAAATAAAATCTAAACAAATTCTCCGCGCGAATTGACGCTAAACTATGCACGTTTTCAGACACGGCAAGCAAATCCTCGCCAAGCTGCGCGCCAATGCCGACTTTCTCAGCAATCGTTCCCCAGGCATCACCATCCTCAACTTTATACTCTACGATTTGATATTCCTCCGCGTTGCTCTGTTCTATTGCCGATGCACTTATCCTCGCGGTACTTTTAATCGCTATTTCCTGTGCCGCTTTAGAACGATTAAAAACCACAAACCCCATCGAAAAAATCAGCACAACAGCAACAACTATTCCAATAAATATCCGCGCCATAAAAGTATTTTAGCATTGTTGGCACTTTGGACAAAACGCGGTGCCGCGGCCGGCGCATGTAATGCGCTGGATGTTTTTACCGCAACGATGACATGGTTTGCCGGCACGGCCATAAACTTTAAGGTGGTTTTGAAACCCCCCCTGCTTGCCGTCGGGGTGCCCCCAGTCGCGAAGAGTTGTTCCTTGGGCTTTGATGCTTCGCTCTAACACGGCCTGAAGCGAGCTATGCAGAACTCCCCGGGCGGCTAAGTTTATGTCTTCCACTTTGCTTTGCGGATGAATCTTCGTCTGCCAAAGAGTTTCATCGGCAACTATGTTGCCCACTCCGGCTAGAAAATGCTGGTTTAACAATAAGGCCTTTATTCCTCCCCGATAATCTTTCATTCGCAAAACAAAATCGCTTTGGGTTATACCGAGTGCATCCGGCCCAAGACCGGTAAAATATTTATCGGTAAAAACTTTTTCTCGCTGGCCATACCAGACAACGCCAAATTTGCGCGGATCATGAAATAAAAGTTTGGAATCGTCATTAAAACCAACGCGCGCGTGGATATGCCTAGTTAAACAAGTCTGACGATTGTCAGACTTGTTTAGTATTAGTAATTTGCCGCTCATTCTTTGATGAAACGCTAAAATCCTGTTTCCGCTTAATTCAAAAATAATCGCTTTGCCAAGACGTTTTATTCTTAGCACCTTACGACCAGTAATATCTCTTGCCGTAACTTCGCGGTCGTTCCAAAAAGATTTAATTGCTTTGCCGATAAGCGGCTGAAGTTTGCGCGTAGTTATTTCAACTTCTGGAAGTTCTGGCATAACTTTAATATACAAAAACAAAACCATTCCGCAAGGACGGTATGGTTTTGTTTGAACTTACTAAGGTGTTGGTGATGCTGTTGGTACTGGTGTAGGTGTTGGCGTTGATGCTGGAGTCGGTGATGGTGTAGGAGAAGCTGTCGGTGCTGGTGTTGGCGTGGGTGCTGGTGTAGCTGAAGCTGTTGACGCAGGTGATGGTGCTGGAGTCGGCGATGCTAAAGTCTGCTTTTGCTGATACTGCTGGAGAAATGTGGCCTGTTGTTCAGGGGTTAACTGGGTTGTTTGCTGTCCATACTGCTTGGTAAATTCTGCCTCCTGTAGCTGACGAGTCTGGTACTGTGTTTCAATTTGCGTGCGGAACTGGGTTTCCTGCGCTATGCGCTCCTGTATTTCCTGTTGAAGTCGCGCCTGCGCTTCAGTATCAAAACTTAGCTTAAACTGCGTGGGGATCGCTATATCCGTAGGCGCACCAAGCAACTTCGTTGGGTCAAAGAAACTCTTGTTTGCCATATCCTGAAATTGCTTCGGTATCATGCTATGCGCAAAGTTCAATGCTTCCTGCGCATGTTCCGGCCCAATTATTGCCTTTGTGGCAGCCTGTTCTGGAAGGGTCTTTGACCAACTCGTGATGTGCGACATTGATGAATCCATCATATTCCGAAACTTGGCTTTGTCTGCCTCGGTCATTTCTCCAGGCTGGCGCTCTGCTTCCTCCATCGCCTTCATGGATGTAAACATCGCAGTGTACATCTTGTGTTCCTGCGATTTTGCCATCTCATCAATCATAAAGCCCACATCATACCCAACATAAGCGAGCCCGGCATTATCTATCGGCCGCTTGAAGACCGCGTCGTATATTTTCTCAACTAAGGCCTTGTCCACCTTGCATGTAAGACCTTGGGCATTTACATTATTGCCGCGCTGAATCATAAAGACCGCAAGCAGTGAGGCGGCAACAAATCCGGCCGCAAAAACCAAAAGCGCTCTTGATAAATCTTTTATGGAGATAATCATTAAAGTTAATTTAAGTAATTTTTCCAAACTTAAACAGCCGACCTTTCTTACACTTTATATTTTACAATAGATGCCTATCAGCGTCTTGTGGATAAAAAATACGGCGCAAGCGCGCCGTATTACTTTCGTTACTTCATTCGCATACTCCAGACTTCGCCATCGCGTATGTACACGACTCTGTCTTCCCAATGCGCTAAGATTAAATCTGTCGTGATGTCTTTGTCCTGAACTTTGTTCAACGCTCCAGTCGTCGGTACAAAAATGTTTAGCTCGCCATCGTCGGTAATAATCGCGCACACCCCTCTTGGCAAAATAGTCATATTCATTTCGGCGTTTTGCGCTCCACCTTGCCAAAAATGATAGTTTGTGTAATCGCGATCGAAAGTTAATTCAGTCTTTTTGTACTCACCGTTTTGGTCAAGAACTGTTATAGCCGCAAAACGGTTTCCCGCTTGAGCTGCCACTGGCCGCAAGCCGTCAAGTTCCCGCACGCGCACTTGTCCTACCGCGTTATCACCAAATGGCACTATTAAAAAGGTAGCTCCCAGTGCGTCCATAACCCCAACGCCATCAAACCATCGTGTTGAATTGATCATCACATTCCAAGTATTCGCGGGCGCGAGGATCAACTTACCAAGGGCTTTTAGTTTAAGTTCAGTAAGCCCACGATCAGTGACAGCGAAAAGTCTATTCTCATACCTAAGGAGCTTATAACTTTTAATCTGAAGCATAAGTTTTTCTTCCAACAAACTCACTGAATTTACTGCAGAAAATTCTAATCTGCCACCGCTCCAGTCCGCGATCAACCAGCAGTTTTCCTGCTTCACCACCTCGCAATCACGGGATTGAGCGTTTCCAATCTTGCGCTCTAATTGCAAATCATACAAATCGCCGGATTCAAGAAGGACAATGCCGCATGAGAAAATGCGCCGCGCTGGATTGCGCTTATCCGCATAAAGCTTCTCGTGCATCAAAGCTCCTTTCGCCGTAATCACAGTTCGTGATACCAATGCCGCGCGCGGAATGCCAACGCCAACATCAAACGGCGATGGCGGAATTTCACGCAGCCCGTTCTGGAAGGTGTCCACGTACCATGCGAGTAATTTTGACGAAATAGCTCGAAAATCACGCACATTCTGATTGAGCCGAACGCCGCTTGCAAAGACTGACGCATTGTTTTTCATCCGCCGTTCCAATTCTCCCGGCTTATAACCAGCTAATGTCCCTTTATATGGGTGAATGCCAGTATAAAGCTGGAACGAGACAATGCCCCATGAGAACCAATCGGATAATTCATTAAAGTCGTTGGTATGCCAGTCGCGAATAGACGGCATAATGACTGTGGCCGGCCATCGGCCGATCGACCAGGAATCAACATCAATAATGCGCGGCTCCGGCCCGTTGCCTAAAACTACAAGCAGCCAACTTAATTCATTGCCATCCACTATAATTGCTTGCTGACTATGCGCGAAATGCACAACCTCCTGCATACGTTCAACTAATCGGTTCGCCGAGTTGAAATTAAAAGCATTGCGCGTCCAAAAGTCGTTCGTGAAAACTCGCGGAAACGGTTCCCCTTCCACAAATGGCATATAGAGTCCTATCGGGCTTGCTCCGCGCTGATCCAGCACGAGTCCTTGCGGCGCGACAATGTAGGCATGTTGAAGGGCTGTAAGCGCACGTACCTTTCCAGTCATATCGTTCTTACGCATTTTTTGAGGGTCGGTGTAAATCTTTATCGCGGTATCAGTCAACCGATAAACAGAGCCCTCGCCGCCAGTAGCAATATGGTCGCTTTGACGCAATGTTACTTTACCGCGTCCGTCCAGCACTACTTGCGTATTGCCTACTCTGCCTTGCGCAACACTGTTCATCATACTTCGGCCCCCTCATCCCTCTTGATAATGCGGATCACCGCATAAGCAATATCATCCATCGGGCCCCTGCCGTTTTTCTGCGCATCTTTAATCACTCGCATCATACGCCGTTTCGCAAACTCGCCTTCAACGGTCTTAAACGCAAGCAACTGCACCACCGCTTCCTTCCAATCCAAACCATCTATCTCGGCTGCGCCATCCGAGAAAATAGCGATGCAATCTATTTCCTCTAACTCCTCGAGGTGCACCCTAATTCCTTCCATCCCTTCGCCAAGCGTAAATTCTTGGTCAGCAATATGATGAAAGCCATTATTTGGAATATACTCCCATTTTTTTAACAGCAGCCGTTTTGCATTAACATCTCCACCGTGGTCTTGAATAAAATTGAGAAGATGCTCCCCGCTATACGCCGAATAAAACGGCCGATTATCCATCCATTCAAGTTGGGACAAATAGATTTTCCCGCCGACTTCTTTATGCGCAATAATCCCATCGCCATATGCCAATACAAAGCTGTCATCCGGAGTTACACGCGCATAAAGACATGTCGCAAGCATATCGTGCCAGCTCAAACCAAGAATTTCGCGCAGTCCAGACATCATGACCTTGCTATGCGTGAGAATTTCCCGATGTTCATGAATTGCCTGCGCGACCGAAAGCGTAAGAAGACGCGCTCCGACATCAGTATGCCCGCCGCTAGAGCAGCCATCCGCAACAACCGCGTATGCCGCGCCCTCGCGCAAACCAGATAGCGCATAGTCCTGACAGGGCTTTCCACTATTGAGGTGAGTAGATCCTATATGGTAGTACGAATCCGTTGCAAATTTCATCGCTTCTCCTTTCATCCCAATTAAATAAACAGGGGCAGGATAACCCGCCCCTTCTGGTGTTAGATCGTAGCTTTGATCTGCTGACTTGGTCCGCCTGTACCCAGTGCCTGACTTTGACTGGAAACAGACCGTGATATAAATCCGCCAAGCCTAGCAAGTTTGCCGGGCGTCACATCGCCCATGTCAATATAATGAGTGAGATCGGCATCTATACGGAATTTATCCAGTTCCGGTCTGAACTGCTGCGCGTTGACACCCACCAGAACAGTTACCAGGGACTCAAGCTTTTCCTCGCGCCGCACTTTCTCAATTTGCTCTTTGATCATTCTGGGGGTTGTTAATGACTGATTATTTAGGCCATCGGTAATGATAAGAACAATCCCATTCGCTGGAAAATCGTTTTTCATAAGCTCTCCGCCGTATTCCACCATGGCCTCGACCGCTGAATATACAGCATCGTATAGAGGAGTCATGCCATCTGGCATGAACTGCGGATAATCTGTCTGCGGATTAATATCCCGCAAGAGTTTGAAGCCGTGCAGTTCGTTTATTCCGTCTCTGAACGTTGTCGAGAAAGTAACCGCGCGAACCAATAAATTGTCGCTGCGCGGCGACTTTTTACACGATTCCACTGCCGCGACCAGCATGTCGCGCAGTTCTTTAGCAAAGGGCGCTGTCGAACCGGTTACGTCCACAGCAATAGTAACGAGCGTGTATTCTGTTGCCCCAAGATGCGTAAGCCGCGCGCCCTGAAAAGTAAAATTACTGCCGGCTACCTGATAGACTTCATTATCTCCAGTATTCCCAATCTTTGGCATTTTATCTCTCCTTATAGCAAGAACTTTTCAGTAGTTGTAAGGGTCATACCGCGCTTTTCCATGCGATGCAGCCACTCATCGGCAATCTGCGGAAAGTTGGGACCGCCCGGCGGCTCTGGAACCGGACTTGAAGCATCTATAAGGATATGAAACTTCGCGATGTGCTCCTCGCCAATATTTTCGGCGATCTGATCAACGGTTGACATTACACAGTGCGAGAGTGCTTCGCCGGACACAGCGATTATGTCGGCAGTGGCAAGGACATCTAGTAGAGCAGTATTGAATCCAGTGCTTGGAACTGTCGGTAGGGGCACTTCAGCCATAAAAGCACCATAGTGCTCCACAAAAGCTGTCGTGCCTTTTGCTACATAATCCACGTTGGCCATCTCCCGACGCGCCCATTCATTCAAAACAGTAACGAGCTCTTCGTGAACATCGTATCCGGAGGTGCCAATGATGCAATGCTCCGGCCAGATAATCAAGGGGTATCGCCCGCCTTTTTCCAGTTGTTGGACATACCAAAGCATAAATTCGCCAAGAGTCTTTCCCTCTAGTTCTCGCGGCCGCACCAACTCGTTACGAGGGCGCCATAGGCCGTTTTCCACATCGCTGGCGCTAATCATCGTAAATGGACTTGGCATATCGCCGTCTTTATTCCGCCACATGCCGCGATGCGCCACATGAATCACCTGATGAGAATCGAGTGTTACATGAATGTCCGCTAGGCGATGGCCAACGCGGTGTATCATTCTAGCCAAGCGTGTCATATCTGCAGACGCTCCTGGAACTGGCAGAGACGAACCCGGATAATCCATAAAGTCCTTCTGCGGATCTATCACCAAGAGATGAGCTTCCATGCAAAACCCTCCTTTTATGTATTTCTGCCCTGAAGTATTAAATTGTCAAGGCTAGCCGAACTATAGATGATAGACGAAATGTTGTCAAGAGCAAGTATAGAATGAGTACATCGATGTCAAAAGGAAACTGTTAGAGAAGTTGTAAAACTATACGGTTCCGCAAACTCAAATATGAAAAGGGCGAGTAAAACCCGCCCGTAAGTTAAACTGCTTACCAAACAATCAAGAGTACCAGTAGTAAAAAATTACATGTTTAGCATCTGGCCTGATACTCTTAACAAATGCTCTAATCTTTTCCTTAAGCGTCGCATCGCGCACATTCAATGCGAAGTAAAGAACTATATCGTCAGCTCCTCCATTTTGATCTATTTCGTCAATGTCCTTTGCATTGAGAAACCCGAGGTCGTCACCTTTTTGAACAACAACTATTTCGGGAAATTGACTACGAATCTCATCGCTCAAATCTTTTGCCATGCCACACCCTCCTCGCTAATGTGTTAAATGTCAGAACTAATTTAACTAAAAGAACTATTGACGTACCAGCTTATCTCCTTGAAATAACTGGATTTACTTACATTATGCATAAGCCGTAGAGCAAGTGTTCTTGAATATACTCCGCCACTTCTGTCGTAACAAGCTGATCAAACGGATCGCCAACGGCAATAAGTTCGCGAATTTGCGAACTGCGGCCGAGGATGCCCGCGACTTCTATGAGTTGTGATTTTGGAGGCAGATCGCGGGGGTCAACCGGGCAAAGTTCGTGTGTGATTACGGCGAAATTAAGATTCTGCCAAACTTCTTGACCCTTTTGCCAGCGCGCGCCCTGAATTTCGGCCTTACCGTCTTTGCCGCCGCTAACTAAGTCTCCGCCGACAACAAACCAGATATCGGCATTTGGATATTTTCGCGCGTAGCGCTCGGCCAGAAGATAATGCGGCGTAAAGACATTATTAGAAAGATCGTGAAAGTTAAATTCGCAATTCACGATATTTTTGAAGGCCAAAAGGATCATCTCTTTGCGCTGATGCGGCTCAACCATTGCCGTAGAGGGCTTGTCGTGCCTTGTCCCGCAAGGTACAATAATCACTTTGTCAAATTTTGCTGCAACTGCCTGCGCTATTTTGAAATGTCCTAAATGCGGAGGGCTGAAACTGCCGCCGATAACCGCGATTTGTAGTTTCGTATTTCTCCCGTCCGGAAGCGCATCAAGCTCGGCGAGCCGTAGCCACTCTAAAGACTTAACGACCGGAAGCTGAAGCGCGCGTTCGCGATCAAGATCAAGGGAACCTAAATGCACCGCCTGCGGCGCCTGCACCCATTTGAAGATTGAGCTCATGAAAAGCACGACAAACTTCTTGACCCACTCTTTGAGCATTCCCGTTTTATAGTCCGGACGCATTGCTTTTAATTCTTCGTTATCCCACATTCTGTAAATTCGCTTGTATAATTCTGCGGGCATCAGTTTTTCTCCAGCAAAAAGCGCAAAACATGCGTCAAGCACGGGAAAAGGCATTAAATCTTTCTCATCTTCTTGGTTTTCGGCAAGTTCTGCAGAAGCTTTCGTTTGAAGAAGTTTGCCCAGCGACGGCCATTTGTAAATTGAATAGAGATGATGGAGCAAGGCAATAACAACCGTTTTTGGCATATTGCCAAGTAATGAATAACCGCCCATCATATCACCGCCTATGGTTGTGTACCCAACCGCTTTTTCCGACATATTGCCGGTCTGAATCCAGAGGGCATTTTGAGCATTTGACCAGTTCCACATTAAGGATCCGCGAACACGCGCCTGAATGTTCTGGAAGGTGATCGCTGGAATCTCGGCGTCCTTTGGCAATCCTATTTTTACTGTGCGCACTGCTTGAATAAAATCTCCGTCAACTGAAACCTCATTGAAACCAACGCCTAGTTCTTCGGCCAGCTCCTTTGCGATATTCTTTGTAATATCAGAATTGAATCGCGTCGGCAGTGAATAACAGATAATGAAATCACGCAATGCGTCTTTGCGCACGCCTTCAGGGAGTCCGCTGAATCGTTTTTGTGCGTACAGCCAAGCTAAAATTAGCGCAAGCGCTGAATCTTTGCCGCCTGAAAGCGCGATGATTATTCTCCTGAAAGCTCCGCTTTTTTCAAAATAATCCTTTAAACCAAGTGTCGTTGCCTCGCATAATTCTGTAAAATATTCCTCCCGCGGATCCAGTCTTCTTGACGGGCTTGGCAAGAAAAAACTTTTATGCACGAGGTCTTGAGCCGCTGATTGTTTATCCAAACAACTCGTAAGACAGAAATCGGACTCAATTATTTTTGGAGCCAAAGTCTGATTTGCCATAAAATTTTCATATCCAACACGCCAGGTTGTATTCTCCGCGCGCAAACGGCTCGTCCTGTTTAAGTCAACAATAGTAGTTGTATATCCTTCCTGCCAGCGCGGCGATTCATGAATCATCCACCCATTTTGATTAACAAACCCTCCGCCATCAAAAACCAGAGCGTCATTGCCCCCAATCTGATTGGTATAGATAATCGTAACCTGATTATCCGCGGCGCGGGTGGAAATCATCTCGCGTCTTGTCTCAAGAATTCCGGCGCGATAGGGCGAAGCAGAGCCATTGATAATAATCTCGGCGCCGCTGTATGCGCGGCCCTTCATTGGGCCATCGGGAGTCCAGATATCTTCACAAACCTCTACCGCCATAATTCCACAGGGAAACCTAAAGATTAAATCACCGAATGGGATGCCTGCGATTTCCGAAATCCACCCGGGTTTTCCACCCGAAAAAACGCGTCCTTCGTAAAACACGCCATATGTGGGGAGCCATTCTTTTGGCACGATGCCCAAAATCTTTCCCCCCGCGACAACTGCGATCGCATTGTATAATTGGCTAGCGTGCTCCACGGTCAAGCCAAGCGTAAAAATACACGAAAAATTCGCAGTTCTTTCGGCAAAATCCATAAGATGCGCAATCTGCGGCGCGCTAAAGCCCTTCCACTGCACATAATCTTCGGCCGGATAGCCCGAAATCACTTGCTCCTGAAAACACGCCAGATCGCATTCTTCTTTTGCCATCGCCTCGGCAAGCAACATCACTTTGCGCATATTTGATTCAAATGCGCCAACCGTAGTGTTGACATTCGCTAGTCCAACCTTAAGAATCCGCATTTCATCACCTCCGCAATTACGTTTTGTAATTTTTTTATTTTTAATGTGCATATTACTTGTGTCATTAAAACACTATCTATCATCATCTTATATTTCCCCAAGAATCATGTCAAGACCCAAAAGAAAAGCCCCCGATAGTTATCGGGGGCTTACCATATTTCCCGTGTTATGCCGCCACTGCGCTTTTTCCGCACCCCTTGCAACGCTTCATGTGTCCGATCGCTTCATAGACTGCTGACAAACCAACTAAAATATAGATGACCTTAGAGACAAGCGCGCCCTGTCCGCCAAAAATCATGCCGATTTCCCATCCCGAAAGCGCAAGGAGTAACCAGTTTATGCCTCCGATGACAAGCAGGCCGAAAGTGATTTTATGTAAAAATTTCATATTTTAGAAATAGTTGTATTCATTAAATTTATATCGCGAGCGACCTTTCTTACTTACTTTTTATATTAACATATCCGCATCTAATACAGCATATCTCTGTCAAGAGTTCGCGGCAATATGTAAAAAAAGTGGGACAAGAGTCCCACTTCACATCGTTTTTAACATAATTTTTGATTATAAACCGCCAGAACCAATCTCCCGTCTTCGCCCTGCGCGGGATCGCCGCGATAAATCGTTACGCCGCAATTGACCGGTTTTTCCTGTCTATCCAGACGGATAAACTCTTCCGGACTTAGTCTTTCAAGCTGTGCCCGCACGGCAAGAATGGTAAGGTGATGAGTTACGGCCAGGACCCGTTTTCCCGCAAACTCCCGAATAAGGGTAGTAACCCATGACCTGATGCGATCGCGCGCTTGTGGTATGTTTTCGCCGTTTGGATAAGTATACCAGTAGTCTGCAAGCTCACCATACAAGTCCCGATATCTCTTCTGTTCCGGGTGAAAAACATTGAATATTCGCCAGTCATTGTATAACCCTGTAAGTCCAGGGCTTTTTTCGCGAATACGTTCTTCGCTGTATGTCTTTACTCTTGCAAGCTCAGGCCATCCTTTTGTCATAAAATCAAGAGTCTGGCGAGTGCGCAAAAATGGGGAAACAAAAATTACATCCGGCAGCGCAATAAATTTTTGCAAATCCTCACCAGTTTGTACTGCCTGCTCCTCCCCTTTTGCAGTCATCGGCGTATCGTAATCGCTTACTCCCAAACTAAACTTTTGGCCTATCTCATTTGCAAGATTTACTAAATCCTGCGGCAACAGAACGCCCCAATCGCTAACCTCTTTATATTTTGCCTTAAAGTGCTGATAAAGCGGATCGTTCTCTTTTTGCCCCTTCAACGCGTTATATGTTGATTCGCCGTGTCTGACAATTACAACCTCTGCGGGCCATTTCATTTACCACCTCCGATTCTGATTATCAAAGAACGCCAGATGCTATAGCGTTGCGAATATCATAAAACAATTTTTCGAAAAAATAAAGATTATGATATGTCGCCAGATAATATCCCAAGAGCTCACGCTCCTTAAAAAGATGGTGCAGAAAAGACAGCGAAAAGTTTTGGCAGGTGTAGCAGGCGCAGATTTTTTGAATTTGGTTTTTATCCGAAATAAATTTAGTTTTAGTTAAGTCAATTCTCGTAAATTTTTTGCCTTGTCGCGAAAAAACTATGCCGTTGCGGGCCAAACGGGTCGGCTCAACGCAGTCAAAAGTGTCTATGCCGTATTGTACAATGTCATAAATATCTTCTATTCTGCCCACGCCCAAAAGATGCACCGGCCTTTCTTGCGGCAGATACGGCGCGATCCACTTGATCTGATCGCGCAGTTCTTTTTTTGTTTCGCCAACTGATACTCCGCCAATCGCCACGCCGTCAACATTTTGCTTTGCAACAAACTTTGCCGAGGCAATCCTTAAATCCTTAAACCTTCCGCCCTGAATAATGCCGTACAAATATTGGCGCTCTACACAATTTACACGATCGCGTAAATTGTGTACAAGGCAACGAGTAAGCCAGCGATGCGTGCGTTCGGTGGCTCGTTTGGTGTATTCATAATCTGCGCCGTGATAGATGCACTCATCAAATGCCATCATAATATCCGCCCCGATTTTATGCTGATTTTTTATGGAGAGTTCCGGGGTAAAAATAATTTCCTTGCCGTCGCGCGGCGAGCGAAAACGCGCGCCTTCTTCACGGATGCTTAGAAGCGGCACCTCATCGCCGCCTTGAAGTTTGGCCTGCCTGCCGGTAGGCATGGCCCGCCTTCCGAGCGAGAAGATCTGAAAACCCGCCGAATCGCTCATCAGCGGCATGTCTAAACCGGCGTATTTATGAATCCCGCCAAATTTCTTTACAATATCGGCCCCGGGGTGATCGGTGAGGTGAAAAGTATTGACAAAGGCAATCTGCACGCCGATCTCTTTTAGGTCTTTCGGCGGTATGGCTTTAAGCGTCCCCTTCGTGGCCACCGGCACAAGAGAAGGGGTTTGTATTTCTCCGTGCGGAGTTGCTATTATTCCAAGCCGTGCTTTGGACTTTTGGGATTTTTTTAATATCTTAAACATGCTAGATCAATAACATAAATTTAGTCTTTCGTAAAAAGCCCCGTTGGGGGCTAATTTATTTTTCTTTTAACTTTGCGATCCTATCAAATCTGCGCGCGTTCATACTAGCCTCCTTGTTTTGCAAATTTCAGCATAAAGAACGCAACGAAAGAGATTAGTATGCTCCCGCTTATAAAACCCAGGATAAAATCTTTTGATATCAGCGCTTTATTTTTATCGCCAAAAACGATCGCGGCTTCCAGCGGCAAATCTGAACTCTCCTGCGGTAAAACTATGCCCCCGGCATCTTCTGATGGGGCCAGCCGCGGATCAGTAACTGGAGAACGGCCAGGCGCGAGGAGATTTTGATTTGAATCAAAAGCGCCCTCTTCTTCAGTTTGCGCAAGAACGGGCATTGACATTGCCAAAGTCAAAAATAATAATATCCTCAAAAAAATCTTCATGCAGAAATTGTTATAACAAATTCACCTCTAATTTCACCTTCTTGAAGTTTTGCAATAATATCTCCGGCCTTTCCGCGATAAGTCGTTTCAAATTTTTTCGTCAACTCGCGGCAGACAACTAGATCCCTGTCAGGAACTATCTCGAGTAAATCATTAAGGGTTTTCAGGATTCTATGCGGGGATTCGTATAAAATAACAGGATATTTGGCGCTTGCAACTTCGCCAAAAAATTTTTTTCGCTTGTTTTTTGACGGCGGAAAACCCATAAAAACAAATCTATCCATCGCAAACCCAGCGATACTTGCCGCCGCCGTAAGCGCCGATGGCCCCGGAATCGGAATGATTGATAAATTGCTAAATTGTTGAATTGCTAAGCCAATTAGTTTATTCCCGGGATCCGAAACTCCTGGCGTACCCGCGTCTGAAACCAAAGCTAAACTCTTGCCCTGATTAAGCAGATCAATAAAATAGTTTAACGCTCGCTCCTCCCGTTCATTATATCGCACAACCGGCGTCTTAATTTCATAACGATTTAACAATTTATGCGTAACCCGCGTATCCTCGCACAAAACAAAATCAACGCTCTTCAAAACCTCAAGCGCACGAAAACTAATATCGCCTAAATTACCAATAGGCGTGGCTACAATATAAAGAGTACCGCGCATTGCTATTGAGGTCATTCAAACTTACCATCAAAAGACCCTTCGTCTTCTTCCGACTCCCAGCCATGCTTTGAATCGGCGCAAGTGCATTCTTCGAGCGATTGGCCTTGGCGCACGCAATCCTGACTTTGGCATACGCCCGGCGCATCAGAGACGCCGCGGCAGTCTCCGGAACAAATATAGTGAGGCATAGGATAAAATAAGTTACGTATTAAAATGACCTTTTTCGTAAAGATAAACGCCGTCTTCCTGTCGCGAATATAGCCATGAGGGCAACCGGAAGGAATTTGAAACCACGCGCGCGCCTGGATTTAATTCCGTACTAAATTTTTGTTCCAATCTCTCCATAATGTGAGATATACCATACACAGTGATTGTATTATACAACGATAAGTCTTCCCCCCAGAAACTTTTTAAGTGAATATGCGCCTTGCCCCTTAGTCCGGATTTGAAAATTAGTATATTTGAATATAGAACGAGCAAAGGATTAATTTCATAGCCGTGCGCTTCAGCGCCTGCTTTTGCGAACGCAATAACCAATCTCCCATCGCCAGAACCTAAATCCGCCACTTTTTGACCCGGCATTACCCCTGCGAATTCTAGCATTTTCCTTAAACGTTTACCGCCCGTCGGCACAAACGGCGCTCCGATTATGAACGCAACAACGCTAAATACGAAAAATCCAAGTAAGCCAAAGGATATAGCTAACTGAATTATCGAAATAACCAGAAAAATCTCAAGAGCCATTTAACAAGTTAGCGCGTTTCAAATCCTAAAAATTTTTTAACTTCACCTTCTACAACCTCTACCCTCTCTACCCTAGCAAAATTTGGCCCTTCCTTGCACCATTCTAGAAATTTTTTAAGATTTTCTTCTTCGCCTTCAGCTTCTATATATACCGTACCATCAGGTTCATTGCGCGCAAAGCCTTTTATATCTAAAGCATCCGCCATTTCTTTGGCGGATGTCCGAAAAAACACGCCCTGTACCTGGCCGAAAACCTTGATATTGAAATGCCTCATCTCTTGTAGTAATGCAGGAAGAGAAATAGCGTCGCTCCAAGCAATCCAACATCACGCACGGTAATCGCGTTGATACCGCTTGTTGCCATCACCATCGCCAAATGAATAGAGCCGACAAGCGCGGCTGGCCAAATGAACTTGCCGATCGCGAGCAGAACACCAATTGCAATATCAAGAATGGCCGTTCCAAGCATGAGCTCTTTGATCGGAATCGGCAAAAGTTCTCTTGCCCAAGGCAAGAGATAATTGCCCCACGCTTCCGGCGCTTGGAAAATATATATTCCTATCCAGATGAAAGTTATGGCAAGACCTAAACGAAGAATGAACATGGCTTTGTTTTGCATAAAATTCAGAGTTGACATTAGAAAATAATATTCCCTGGTCCGTTGACAAAGAGAGCGAAATTTGCGGCAAGCAGAATAAAGTCAAACTCCCATCCGATTGTCTGCATCGCCGAAAAACCAATATGCCACTTTGTTATTTTCAGAAAAATCGCTCCGGCCATTATAACCGCGAGCAGCAAAGCGCCAAGCTGGAGATAGAAACCAGTCAGCAAAGAAAGCGCTGAAAGAGCTTCCACCAAGCCCAATGCCAACGGCATCATGCTTGGCGCGCCCATTGCCTGCGCTATGCCTTTCGGATTTTTTAGCTTGAGCCAGGCATGATACAGAAAAATGACTGCCACAGCGACGCGCAGTATGAAGAATCCGAAATCACTGTATTGAAGAAGTGACGAGAAAATCATAGTGATACAGTCTAGTCTTTAATTGTTAACTTGAATAGACCTTTGTAACTTTATTCTAGCATCAACTTGTCAGATTAACCATGCGCAAAATAAGTATTTCATTTACAAATAATCCAGCAAGGCCTCGTAATTGATAAACCGGAATAGCGGATAGCCGTATGAAATAAGCAAGCCAAAATTATTAGTAATAAGAAGAAACCCCAAAACCATGAAAAATATCCCGCCGATAATCTCCACCAATCTTAAGTATTTCCCAGTTTTTTCAACTTTTGACGATGCCGCGCCAAAACCAGCGGCAATTGCTAAAAATGGCATGGCGAGGCCGATTGAAAAGACAGAGAGAAGAACTCCTCCCGCGAGAGCTGTCGCCGATGCTGAAGTGAGCAGAAGAATTGAGCCAAGCACCGGGCCAACGCAAGGCGTCCAGCCAAAAGCGAAGGAACCCCCAAGTACGGCAGAACTTATTGGACTTCCTGGTCTAACCGTAAACGGTAGTTTTATCTTTCTATCCACGCCAAACAGCGCATTGAATGGACTAATTTTTAATATGCCGGTCATATACAAACCAGACATGATGACAAAAGCGCCACCGATCCGCGCAAGCCAAATTCGCCATGGCGTAAGCGCTTGGCCCAGCAAACCAGCAAGTGTTCCGAAAAACACAAATACGCAAGTTACGCCGAGCATAAAAAATAAACCGTTCCAAAAAATTCTGCGCCGCGCCGCCACGGCCTTCTTGCGATCTTGCAACTCTGCGGCAGAGGTGCCGCTAATGAAACCCAAATACGCCGGCACCAAAGGCAAGGTGCAGGGCGCAAGAAAGGTTAATACTCCGGCAATAAAGGCTGGGATTATTAGTACGATTGCTTCAGCGCTCATTGCGCAATTCTACATACTCAAAACTTCTTTTACTTTAATTCGCATTTCCTCAAGCGACATCGGTCCGCGTTTGTGGAAAACAATCTCTCCAGCGTCATTCACGAAGATGGTCTCCGGCATCACAGAACCGCCGATTGATTTATAGAATGAATCAGCTGGATCCAAAAGAAAAACTAGTTTATCGCTGACTCCGGTATCGTCAGTATAACCCCTTGCCGTCTCCAACAGTTCAGCGCGATCAATCGCAATGATCACGATCGCGTCTCCGAGCTCCTCCTGTAACTGGGCAAAATCTTTCAGTTCCAGTACGCAGAATGGACACCATGCCGCCCAGGAATTAACTACAACATTTTTACCCGCAAAGTCAGACAGCGAAACTTTATTCCCATGATAATCGTTTAAACTAAAAACAGGAGCTGGCTCGCCAGCTTTTTTCGCCGCAGGCGACTCTTCGCCTTTTTTTTCGCCTAACATCGTTAAAAAACCAAGAGTCGCAAGAACAATAATTGCCAAAACGAAATAGCGCATTACTTGCAATGACAATCGCAGGCGCCGTCGCCCTTTTGCTCATGGCTGCATTTCTTGCAATCACGATCATGCTCTTTATGCGTATCGCATGGACACTCGCAAGCCATGCACTTTTTTTCTTTGTCGCCATGCGGCATATCAGTGCCGCAAGATCCGCAAGACATAGATAAAAATTATTCTAATTGATCTAATTCCTAAAACTTACGACCTTTTTATGCGCGGCGAGCTACTGCGGTTTCAATGCGTTTTTGAGCGATGCGCATTGCCGCCGCGCGGGGCGTAATGTCACTCTTTTTAGCATTTTCTAAAATTAGCTTGGTATTTTTGACAATCCTACTCTTTACCATCTTGAACATATCTTTTGGATTGTAACCGCGGTATTCGGCGTAAGAAGAAATTACTCCTCCAGCATTCGCGATAATATCGGGCACAACGAGAATGCCGCGTTCATGAAGTTTTTCCTCTATATCATGCGGAATTGGCACATTTGCCGCCTCCACGATAATTTTTGCTTTGATACTTTTGTAATTTTTTTCGGTTATAACGTCCGGAATGGCCGCGGGAATCAAAATATCAACCGGCAATTCAAATAGATTTTCATGGACTATTTTTTCTCCGATACCCAAACAGACGCTTCCCCTCCCCCTTTTACACGAGACAAGTTCATTAAAGTTAAATCCATCTTTGTTAAAAATCGCCCCGCTTACATCAGAAACCGCAACGATTTTTACGCCCATCTCACTTAAATACTTGGCCGTAAATTCTCCAACATTGCCGAAGCCTTGTATCGCAACGGTTGCGCCCCTAAGATCAGTTCCGCTGTGTTCAGCAGATATCTTTACGGCCTGCGCCACCCCAAAGCCGGTACTGCCGAATTCATGCGGAATGCCGCAATGTTCCTCGCTGCCATTTTTACCGAAAACAAGCATGCACAGTTTTGCCGGCTTGCCGGTTGCCGCGCGCCAGTTGCCATTTGCCTCCACAAACCACTGCATCTCTTCCTCGCCGGTGTTCATGTCAGGCCCGGCAATATAATACTTAGGACAAAATGGTTTAATTGCCCTTGCAAAGGCCTGGACAATTTTCTTTTTTTCATCTTGCGATTGGGTTTCAGGATTGAAAACGATCCCTGCCTTTGCTCCGCCAAACGGCAAACCGGCAAGGGCGTTCTTCCACGTCATCGTCCGCGCAAGCGCAAAGACCTCCTCCATGGAAATGTTCGGCGTCATCCGTATGCCGCCCTTCCCGGGTCCCAGCGCGATATTGTCAATAACCAAAAAACCCCGCATGCCAGTTTTTGCATCGTAAACCTCAAGCAGTACCTCTGGCCCAAATTTATCATGAGTTTCGACCATACAAACATACAAAAGCAGTACAAATTGGTATAGAGTATATGGAGAACGAAAAGATCGAACGAATTTTTAGTCTAATCAGGAATAGTTATTTTATTGATAACATCTCCTTGTGCAATACTCCGCACCACGTCCATTCCGCTAACCACTTTTCCAAAAACAGTATGTAAGCCGTTGAGATGCGGCTGAGCTTTTTCCGTAACTATGAAGAATTGACTGCCGTTTGTATTTGGACCAGAATTTGCCATAGCAATAGTGCCTACATCCACCTTCATTGAGTTTATACTCAAGTTATAATCGTATCCCTGCGCTTCAAGCGCGACAATATCTTCAGCTCGCAGTCCAAGCACTTTCGGGTTTATTTCGTCGCCAAACTTATATCCCGGTCCGCCGGTGCCTACCCTTGGATCGTCTGTTTTGGACAACGGATCTCCGCCTTGAATCATAAAATCAGAAATAACCCTGTGAAACTTCGTGCCATCATAAAAACCGGCATTCGCCAAATTTCTGAAGTTAGCTACTGTCGTTGGCGCGATTTTAGGATAAAGCTCAAGCTTTATATCGCCCTTCGCGGTGCTGATTGCCGCAATGATTTTGTCAATTCCCTGTATTGATGAAATCTCCTCGCTCGTTGGCGGCTTCAATCCGCCAGTAGATTCTTGATCTTGGCTCAAGTTCTCCGAGGCCTTTTCGCCCTCCGGCGCTTCAGCCGGACTCTTCTGCCACATAAAAGCCCCAGCGAAAAATATGCTAATCACTATTAACACAAAAAGCATCTTGATCATAGTTTCATTATACACAAAAATAAGAGCGCCGTGCAATAGGCGCCGTATTACTTTTACTTATCGATTCGTGTGATAACGAGCGCGTATCTCCGAAGCTCTTCCGGCAAAACATCAAACTCGTGCCCGGCCGTATCCACGTCCTCCATATTTTCAAGAACACGAACAAAGTCACGCACGTTCTCGTCGTCTTGATAGATTTGCGTCTTTTTTAGGTGTTGACGTGCAGTAGAATTCGCCCCTTCCAGGGAAGTAGTAAAGATGCACGGAAATTCAACCAGAACTCTCTTTTTGACCAAGTCTTCAACCCTTGCTGTAAATCTCATACGAAACCTCTCCTCCCTCATAGCTATCAGTGATGCTATAATGATATTATATGAAATTTTTAAAAAATTCAAGCGCGATGGCTCTCGCCATTCTTTCTATCATGGGCCTTGTGGCAATTTTTTCTGTACGTTACGATGCCGTTACAACGGACGAGTCGCCGCATATCACGGCGGGATACAGTTACTTAAAATTTCAGGACATGCGGCTTAATCCTGAACATCCTCCTTTAATTAAAGATGCCGCAGCTATTCCGCTTTTATTTCAAGATGTTAATTTCCCGATAGATCATCCGGCATGGACTAGCATGGTCAACGCCCAATGGGACTTGGGCCCGCAATTTTTGTATCACTCCGGCAACGATCCGGACAAAATAATATTTTGGGGGCGCATCGCGCCAATTCTAATCACACTGTTCTTCGGCTGGCTCGTCTTTAAATGGACGCGTGAGCTTTTTGGCGATAAGTGGGCGCTGTTTACGCTCACGCTTTTTGCTTTCTCGCCCACTATTCTTGCGCATGGCAGATTGGTGACCACAGATGTTCCGGCCGCTTTCGCCTTCTTTGCGGCAATATATTATTACTTAAAATTCTTAAGAAATCCCTCGCGGAAAAATCTAATTATCGCCGGGGTCGTTTTTGCGCTAGCGCAATTAACTAAATTTTCGCTAGTATTGCTTCTCGGCTTTCTTCCCGGGATTACATTGCTGTGGATACTGGTAAGCGGGTTTAGTCTTAAAAAAATCTGGCTTGCGGCTTTACGGTTCGCTACTATCCTTGCCATCACCGCTTTCGTAATCCTGCCCGTCTATCAATTTCATGTCTTAAACTATCCTCCTCTAAAGCAAGCCGCGGATATTCAGCATATTCTTCAAAACAACAGATTTCCCGCGCTTACCGATGCGCTTGTTTGGATGAGCGATAAGCCGGTACTGCGCGCATACGCCCAATATATTCTTGGGGTTTCAATGGTCTTTATGCGCGTTGCCGGAGGAAACACGGCCTACTTCCTAGGAGAAGTGTCTAACCAGGCTTGGTGGTATTATTTTCCTGTAGTATTTTTACTAAAGGTGCCGAGCGCGCTACTACTTTTAATAGCAATGAGTCTTGGTGCATGGCTAAAACGCTTAAGGACAACTTTCAATTTTTTAGCTATTCGTGCCAACTTTGACGAAGTGGCGATGCTTTTATTTGTTCTTTTTTACTGGGCTATCAGCATTACCGGAAATCTTAATATCGGTGTGCGCCATGTCTTGCCAAGCTTTCCGTTTATATATCTTTTACTTGCCGGGCAACTAAAGAGATGGTTTGAAACTGCCTCGCCTCGCCTTCGCCTGGCAGGAGGAGCGCTGACAACCGCACTTCTTCTCTGGTATATTGTCTCCTCCCTTAGCGTCTTTCCGCATTTTCTTGCCCATTTCAATGAACTAGCCGGAGGAGCAAATGGCGGTTATCGCTATGCCGTTGACTCAAACCTCGATTGGGGGCAGGATCTTCGGCGCCTTAAAAAATTTGTTGATGAAAATAAAATAGACCACATTAAAGTGGACTACTTCGGCGGCGGGGATGTAAAATACTATCTGGCAGATCGCGCCGAAATTTGGCATGCCGATAATGGCCCAACCACCGGCTGGCTTGCTGTTTCCGCCTCGTTCCTTCAAACTTCCCGCGCCTATCCTTGGGCATCATATGAATGGCTCTATAAACATGAGCCAGTAGAGAAAATTGGATATTCTATATTTGTGTACGATATCAAATAACAAACCTACAACTCCACAATTCCACAAAACTCAACTCCGCACCGCGACAACCCCACAAACCTATGGCTCTATAGCTCACACAGTCTTTCGTAAAAGCTGGATTGTAGACCAAAGCATCGCACCTACTTCTTCACATAATTTAAGCGCATTCTCGTAATCCTTTTTGTTTATATAACCTTCAGAAAAACAAAAGTATAATAAGTACTTAGATTCCTTAAAAGAACCGTAAGAAATATCAAGAAACGATAGGTTGCTCTTCGTGCTTTGGCGCGCCAATCCTTCAACATAGTTTAGTACTATAGAAAGTGTTGCCCTGCGAAACTGTGATGTTATTCCAAAGATTTCTTCTTTGGGAAAATTTTTTGTTACTTTATAAACTAAATGCGCATATTCATCCATTTTATCTCTTAGTTGTTTTTGAAAATCATTCATCGTTAAATTGAGGTTCTGTGGAGTTGTGGCCTTGCGGAGTTGTGGAGTTATACTTATAATAGAGCCGATTCCCCAGCCGCAAATCCACGTACTCAAGCTCTCTGCGGCGTTCCTTGATCTTATCGTCAAGCAGATACTTTAGATTGGAAAGCTGGTGCTTCAATCCTTCTTTCTTATCCAAAATCACCCGCCAATTTTCAGAAGTTACAACTTCAATCTCATTTCTCTGTGTGATTACAAACGACTTTATACCAAACGAAAAATTTTCAGCAATAAGCCCCTTTGCTTCTTGAAAAAAAACTGCTTCCCCCTCCTCCAGCGCCGTGGCACCGAGACTCGCTCCAGCGATTGGGCGAAAATCCTCAATCGTTATCATCAATCCCCCAAAGCTCTTGGGCGCCTCCTCAAAAATCACCCCCTTCTCGTCAAAGTAGAAGCAGTGCTCAAGTACGTCTGGATTTGCCAAATTTCCCGCGGGGAGACACCAAACGCCAACTGCATTTCGCTCTCTAACATTAACGTTGAGGGTCCTGGGATATATTTTTTCTATTTCAATCTCGCCAACTTTCGGAAAAACCCCTTGAATTTCTGCCCTTGCCAAATCCGCAGAGAACAAAAAATAGTTACTTAACTTCCCAATCATCCATTTTCTTCTACTTAAAATTTCTTTGACTTCCTGCCGCAAATTTTCTTCCGCAATACTCTTTAATCCGCTTATCTTAACTTCTTTGAGCGCAAAATAATCTGATAAAAAAACGGAGTAAAAAGCCCCTCCAAGCGCTGTAAGCGCAAAGCAAAACAAAAAAGTTTTCCGCAGGTAGCGAAAACTAATGCGCCAACCGCGCGTTTTCTTCACCGGCCGCCCATAGCGGCCAACGACTTTACTTTTGTGAAGAGACATGCTATTATACTAGCACAGTTTAAGGAGGTGTTCTTTGAAAAGAGTGCTAAAGTTTCTGCATGTGGGGATACTTTCCGTGACTCTTCTTGTGTTTTTAACCGCTAGTACGTGCTCCAATCAAATCAATTCCGAAATACTAATCGCCGATGCCAATCAAATTGATCAATATCTACAGGAGCTTGATGTAAACTCCTATAATCTTTTGGAGGACTGGCAATTGGGAATTATCCTCTACAAAGAATGGGAAGACGACCACGCGGCCGACATAAAAACCGCAACACTACAAATCAGAACAACCCAAAAAGAAACCATCGCGCTTCCTGAATTTGCTGTAAGCGACGATGGCTACTTTGATAAGCTAAAGACAGGTTCTCTTATCGCTTTTAAAAACCCTGTGCCGCAAGATAACTCTTCGCGTGGGTTGCGGTTAATTCAGACGAATAAGGAGACGGGATTTGTTACGAATACTAGAAGTAGTGGAGACCTGGACTAAATATCTGCCTATTTGAGAAGACATAGTATAGTACGAAAAATAAGTTCGGAGGAGGATACCTTGAAAATATTGCGCAAAATTGTGATGTTATCAATACTGGCCGCTGTGTTGATCTTAACTCTAACCGCGTCGAGATGCCACAATGAATTTAACTCGGAAACTCTAGTTGCAGACAAAAACGCTGTGGCTGAATTTATCCGGACATTTAACACAAGCTCCTATCATTTTAACAATACGTGGGATTATGGAATTATTGTTCAAAAAACATGGAAAGACGATAAGGGTGGTTTGGGTTTGCACATAGGGGCGATTACTAAAACGCAACTAACTATACAGACGAAAGAAAAAACTGTGACGATAACTTCGCAATCTACACTGACCGACAACCAACAAGCTCGGTGGGATAGATTGCATGTCGGCTACCTAATTGTGTTTGACCCTAGCGCAGAGAGCTAATTTCTCACAGATGGAATCCAGATTCTTCTCACATCCAAACAGACTAAAACAGACTAATTTTACAGAAGTAATACTACATAACAACGATATCTAACAGTTCTAAAATATTGACGACGCAAAGTCGTCTTTTATTTTAGAACTTTCTTTCCCAAGTAATCATGCAGAACTTTAGGGACTTCCACCGCGCCGTCTTTTGTTTGAAAATTTTCAATCATTGCGATAAGGGTTCGGCCTATGGCGAAACAGGTATCATTGAGCATGTGAACGTATCGCCTATCTTTTCCAAATTTAATATTGAGCCGACGCGCCTGAAAATCGGTGATGTTGCTTGCGGAATGTGTTTCGCGATAGCGGCCTTCGGATGGAATCCATGTTTCGATATCAAATTGCTCGGCTTTGGCAAGGCCCATATCGCCGGTGCAGATATGCACGACTCTATATGGCAACCCAAGTTCCTGCATCATTGTTTCGTTGATGGCAAGCAAAAATTTATGCTCATCGCGGGAGTTTTCAGGCGTTGTGAACGAAATCATCTCAACTTTATCAAACTGGTGCACCCGCAAGATGCCTTTCGTATCTTTGCCATATGATCCAGCCTCGCGGCGAAAACAGGTTGAAAAGCCGACATAGCGCTTCGGCAAATCTTCTTCTTTGAAGACTTCGCCGGCATGCATTGGCCCAATCGCCTGCTCCGAAGTGCCGACTAAATATAAGTCATCTTTTTCTAAATAGTAAACATCATCTGCCGCTTCGCCATGAAGAAAGCCCATCGCGTCCATGTATTTGGGTTTTATAAACACTGGCGGCAACACGGGAATAAATCCTTTCTTTGTCAGGGCATCAAGCGCGTAACGCACAATCGCGAATTCCAAAAGCGCTAAATCTCCTTTTATATATCCGAAACGAGTTCCGGAAACTTTTGCGGCACGCTCCGTATCTATCCAGCCGCGCACTTCCGCTATTGTCATATAGTCCTTGGGTTCAAAATCAAAATTGGGCTTGTCGCCAACTTCGCGCAAAACAACATTCGCGCTTTCGTCTCGACCAACCGGCACATCATCAAACGGCACATTAGGCACAAGCTTTAATAAGCTGTTTAGTTCATCTTCCACCACATCGAGCGTGCCTTCGACTCCTTGCAATTCTTCTTTCACGGCCTGCATTTTTCCTATCAAATTTTTCTTTTCATCCTTGTTTTTCGCTCCACTTATTTCATGCGACGCCTTGTTCTGCTCGCCACGCATTTTCTCCACAATCTGCAAAGTATCGCGCCTCTTTTTATCCAATTCCAAGATTTTATCAACATCAACTTTGATATTCTTATTCTTCGCCGCCTGTTTTACAACTTCAGGATTTTCGCGAATAAATTTCATGTCGAGCATGTTTACACAATAGCATATATTTTTCCAACAAAAAAGCCGAGGTGCCCCCAACACTCGGCGATCTATTTTATTCTGATGGCTCTTCTTCGAGCGCGAGGTACGCGAGTTCTGGACAACCGTGCCATAATTTCAATTCTACCTCATCCTTCGCTTTGTCCTTAATGTCGTCATGAGTTTTCGCTATCCTGCGGATTCCTTCTTCGCTTGAATCAGTAACGAGTCTTTCCGCGTCTCCATTGAGACGATCGATAAGACGTGTTTCAATCTCTTCGTCGTTTAACGCAATCGTAACTTGAACCCTTACCTGCTCCACCCCCACAAAAACTGCCTTAACTTCCCTGATCTCTTTCACAAGCGGGAGGTTCTCAAGTATTCTACGTATACGGAACTCGGTTTGAGGACTTGCTCTCCCGATAAGCAACTTGCCATTCAGATCGAACAAATACCAACCCATGAGCCCCATCAAGCCGCCGATCAGGATCGAGGCAACCCCATCATAGACAGGACTGCCAGTCCACTTCGCAAGTCCAATCCCGCCAAGCGCAACGGCGATGCCAGTTACCGCAACCGCGTCCTCCAACAGTACCGCAACGTGGGAAGGATTGGATGTCTCTTTAAGGTACTGCCGAAAACTCTGATGGTGTCTTTTCATCTCTTTCCGTATACCGCGCCAAGCAATGCACCAAACTGTTCCTTCGGCAAATGCGGCGCATATAAACAGAATAAGCGAAACGCGATCAATGTGGGGCTCTACACCATTTGCGATGCCGTGTATTCCCTGGATGATTGTTGCTCCCGCAAGAAGCAGAACAATGCCCGAGGATGCGAAGCTCCAACGGAATCTCTCTCGGCCATAACCAAATGGAAACATCTTGTCTGCTTTGCGGCTCGCTTTATAGATTCCGAGGATCAAAAGCGCCTGCGCTGTAGAATCGCCAAACGAATGGAGCACCTCGGCAAGCATCGCGAGAGGCGCTTCTTCCAGCCCCCCACTGATAAAGTAAGCGGTTAATTTAGCTACAAAAAGCACGCTATTCACTACGAGGGCGGCTAAGACGGTTTTTGCGCCCTCGTCACTCCCTGTACGAATGTGCACTTGGTCACCAGTACTATCCAATCAAATCCCTCCCTTTTCGCCACTTTTTATGGCTTTATTTTTAATGTTCTCTCGTACCTCTCGTACTCTGTGAACTTAAACTTGGCAATGGCTGAACGATCAGGCAATCTTACCACAATTCCTTCCGGACGACCGGGTTCGTTTGTGCCAATTACGGCATGTGTCTTTTCTCCTGCTACTAATGCAAGCCATTCGTAAACGCCATGGACATCTTCTGGAATCGGTGTATCGGAAAAAAGCAGTGGGACCGTTTCCAGTCCAAGTTGCATGCATAATCCCAGACGCTCTTCATCAGTAAGCCAACGTCCCGGGAGAACGCCGCGTTCACGCTTCAGTGCGATTTCATCGACCGACATTTCCATAGCTGCCATATACTCGTGCTGTGTCATCATTCTCATATCCAAAACCCGAAGTCCAACAGAGCCGTCGCAAGAATAATTCTTTGCGCCGCCGCCTCCTACTATATTGCCCCCGTAAAGCTCCCAGTACACTACTAAAAGAGTTACTTCGTGCCCAAAGCCAAATGCATTATCTGCCCATCCTTTGCATGAAATCGTCTCTACCGTTAAAGAAAGATGCTCCACGATTCCTTCTGTGGGATTTGGAATCCTATCGCCCCGAGCGGTCAACAACTGATCGCGCGATCCAAGAAACCAGTCAATCGGACGCGACAAACTACGCCTCGGCAATCTCATTAGAATACCCCTTGCGTTTGTTCCGTCGATCTTTTCGGTCGCCGAGTAACCTGTTCTTCCCGCAAATTTCAACCCCGAACGAGTCAATACATTATTCAGCATCCCTCTTTCTCCAAGTTCATGGAATGTCTCTATTGGAGGGTATTTCGTCATACTATTAAGCTTGCGCAGATATTCGTTACCCATACTCTGCAACCTCCTCTATCGGCCAAGATATAGCGCTAGATTAACATTATTTATGCCTATATGTCAAGAGGTAAACCTTTTACTGATTCAGTTCTGCCTAGTGGCTATTTGAAAATATTTTTGTATTTGATAGAATGAGTATAAGACTTGCATATTTAGATTAAATTTAAAATTTTCTAATGATCAAAATTTCTAATGACAAGTTAAAAGATTTGCTGGTACGGCCGGGGCATGTAAGTGCTGGAAATTTTGATGAGGCGGCGAAAGAAGCGGAAAAACGAAACGTTTCAACGACCTTAGTTTTAATAGAGAGAAAGCTGATGTCGGATGAAAATCTTGGTCGAATTATTGCTGATGGAGTGGGCTATAAGTTTATAAACCTCAATCAGATTGTTTTAACGGTTGAGCTCTTAGATTTTATTCCGGAAATTGTCGCCCGTGCGCAAAAAGTGGTTGTTTTTGAAAAATTAGACAATACATTGAAGCTGGCTACGCCCAATCCAGAGAGGGGGTTTGAGATGGCGCAGATGCTCCAGAAAAAGACTGGTCTTAAAACCGATATGTATTATGCCACTGAACTTGGAATTGAGGAGGCTTTGAAATATTATCGCAGCGATATTGGGGCGAGAGTTCGCGCACTCATTCAAGACCTTCGGCGCAATATAAGAAACGAAGAGAATGTTGTGAAGCTTGTTGATTTGTTTCTTGAGTATGCATATGATAACCGCGCTTCCGATATTCATATCGAGCCCTCCGAAAACGAGGTTGTTGTCCGTTTCCGCATTGATGGAGTTCTGCACGAGGCCGCAGTATATCCCACAGAGCTGCACGAAAGAATAGTTTTTCGAGTTAAAATTATGTCACGGCTCCGCACTGACGAGCATGCTGCTCCGCAAGATGGCAGATTTGAATTCAAGAAGGAAGGCACTGTTTTTGACGTACGTGTTTCGATCGTCCCTATTTCTGATGGAGAGAACATAGTGATGAGGATTCTTTCTGAAGTATCAAGACGATTGCACATTGAAATCCTTGGTCTTATGGAAAGTGATCTTGAGAAAGTCAGGCAGGCATCAGCAAAGCCATACGGCATGATTCTTGCTGTAGGTCCCACCGGATGCGGCAAAACCACAACCCTTTATGCGATTTTGCAAACTTTAAAAAGGTCAGGAGTAAACATAACAACAATTGAGGATCCTATAGAATATAATATCACTCGCGTTCAGCAAATAGCAGTGGATGCTAAGAAGAAACTAACCTTTGCCACAGGTCTTAGGTCGATTGTGCGCCAAGATCCCGATATAATAATGGTGGGCGAGATCCGCGACAACGAGACAGCAAGCATTGCAATAAATTCGGCAATGACCGGCCACCTTGTTCTCTCTAGTATGCACACCAACGATGCCGCTACAACTTTTCCACGCCTTCAAGATATGGGAGTAGAACCATTTCTCATCGCTTCATCAGTTAATGTCATTATAGCGCAGAGATTAGTGCGTAAAATTTGTATGAAATGCCGCAGGAGTTATTTTTTAAGTGAAGAAGAGTTGGCCTTAGTGAAGTCAGAGCTGCAACTTTTCAAATACATCAATATAGCTGCGGGAACGGATGATCTTACCAAGGTTAGATTTTACAAAGGAGAAGCAAAAAACTGCAAGGGTTGCGGAGGCACTGGATATAGCGAGCGCACGGGGATATTCGAGGTCATGGAGATAGGCGAAGCATTGCGTCCGCTCATCACCAAGAAAGCAGATTCTTCACAGATAATGAGCAAAGCGTTAGAGAACGGAATGAGGTCGATGCTATTTGACGGAGTAGTAAAGGCGCTTCAAGGCATAACCACTTTAGAAGAACTTGTAAGGGCAATTAGAATGTAATTGTATTTATCTATGTTTGGAAGTATTTCTGTTCAAAAACGTGTTGATTTTGCCAATAATTTAGCTGTCATGCTACGCAGCGGCATTACTATCAACGAATCTTTGGGCTATATCGCCGAACAGGAAAAATCAAATACATTCAAAAAAACTTTGTATGAACTGAAAGAAGAACTGGAGCGCGGTACCGCTCTTTCTGAAGCTTTTGAGCGAAAGGTTAACACTTTTGGAGACGTTTTTGTTAGTTTCTTAAAAGCTGGGGAAGTTAGCGGAAGGCTTGAGGAGAATCTTTTGTTTTTAAGTTCCTGGCTTGAACGCAATAACGACCTCAAGCGAGCGATTAGCTCTGCGTTGCTGTATCCAAAGATTATTATCGCTGGAACTTCTGTCTTAGGAATCTTAATAACTTTTCTATTGCTTCCGAGATTTGTATCTATCTTTGAAAGTGTGGATGTGGAATTGCCAATTACAACCAAGTTCATGCTGGGCTTTATGACATTTACTCGCGACAACTGGTTATGGATACTCATAGCAGCAATTGTCTTGTTTGTTGCGTATAAGTTTATCTCTAGATTTAAAAAATTTAAACGCTTTATGCAATGGGCGCAGATTAGGTTGCCAATTTTGGGCAATATTATACTAACCTATCATATTGCGGTGGTAACACAGATTTTCTCCAGTCTTTTTCAAAGCGGTTTGTCAATTAGTGAAATTATTAACGTTGCCGCTCGCGGCGCGCCTACAATCCAGTATCGGGAGTCAATCGAACAGATCGGCGAAAGAATATTTGCCGGGGTTTCTATTTCAGAAGCCCTGGGAGACTTCCCTGCCCTTTACCCCAAAAATTTTATCAATATTGTGCACATAGGCGAAAAGAGCGGCACTCTTGATGATTCATTTCAATATTTATCTGATTTTTATTCAAAAGATGTGTTTAACAGGACAAGGAATCTGCCAACTATACTCGAGCCATTACTATTATTCTTTGTCGGAATTGTGGTAGGACTACTTGCTTTTTCAGTTATTTTTCCGATGTATAAAATGATAAGCGAGCTTGGCACTATTGCCAGGTAAATAATATTATGACTGGAATAAATAAGACAAGCATTCATAAAAAGAAGCTAGCAGAACCGATATCTGTGGCGGCCCACCAGCTAAAAAACCCTATTTCTATAATAAAATTTTATATAGAGGCTTTGAGTTCTGAATACTTTGGGAAGCTCAATAATAAACAGAAAGAATACCTGGCAGATTCACTATCCAATGTGCATAGAATGACTAAGATAGTGGACTATCTATTGGATGTTTCAAAAATTGAAGCGAATGTTTATGCTGTGAAACCGAGTAAGTTCGATCTTACAAAGCTAATCGCCGATATTGTAAAAGATTTTTTTTCATGGGCGGAGGCCTCAAATTCCGAAATATATTTTGCGCGCCCAAACAAATTGCCTTTGGCTTATGCTGATGATCACAAGATTAGGCAGGTTATAGAAAATCTTATTTCCAACGCAATAAAATACAAATCTGAGGAACGGGGCAAGATTGTTATTAGCCTCGAGAAACATGGGAACTTTCTTCTATTTAGCTCCAGGGACAACGGCATTGGAATTCAAGACAAGGATCTTAAAAGAGTTTTTTCCAAATTTTATCGCTCTGAAGAGGCCTTCGCCATAGACCCTTCGGGGAGCGGGTTAGGGTTATACATAAATAAGGCCGCGGTGGAGGCTAGCGGGGGAAAAATTTGGCTTAAGCATAACGAAAGCGGCAAAGGGGTCACATTCTACTTTACTGTTCCTATTGTTAAAAATAACTCTAAAAGCCCTTATTAGAATTGATAGCGGCAAAAATCTATGGAAAATAACAAAAAAAGAAAGGTACTAATGGTGGAGGATGATCTCTTTTTAAGGAAGGTGTATCGGGATAAATTTGAACAGGAAGGATTTATATTTATTGAAGCCACAAATGGCACAGAGGGTATCAATAAAGTACTTAGCGAAAAACCCGACTTAATTTTGCTTGATTTAGTGTTGCCTAAAAAGAATGGGTTTGATGTGCTGGAGCAAATCAAAAATAGTCCCGAAACAAAAGAAATCCCGGTCATTATCCTCACGAATCTCGGACAAGAGGCGGATATCCAGAATGGTATGGACCTTGGGGCAAGTGATTATTTGGTCAAGACAGATATCAATTTATCAGAGGTAGTGGAGCGCGTAAAAAAATTCCTGCCAACATGAGTCATAGCAAAAGGAGGGATTGCGGTTTTACAATAGCTGAACTCGGCATAGCGCTGGGCATGGTTGTTGTAATTGCAGTTTTGACCGTTCCTTTTGGTATAATTTTTTATCGTGATCAAATCCTTGATGAAACCGCTCAAGACATCTTGATCGCTCTGCGCCGCTCGCAGAGTCAAGCTATTACACAAAGAGAAGATAGCAGGTTTGGTATAAATTTTTCTACGGAGACAGACGCATATGTTCTCTTTCAAGGCAATTCTTACATAACAAGGATGCCGGCCGCTGATGAAAAATTTTACCTCCCTTTCGGATTTTCGCTATCAGGAATAGGCGAAGTGGTCTTTGAAAATTTGAGCGGCTTGCCGAATACAACAGGAAATATCACGGTAAGCTTTTTAGGAAATAACAAACAAATTAATATCAATACGCAAGGAAAAATTGAACGGCAATAACATATGCTATCTAAATATCTTGTCCTTCCTCCGCTCAAAGCGAGGGTAAATAGTGCTAATGAGGGTTTTTTAATCATAGAACTTTTGGTTGCCTTTGGTCTTTTTGTGTTTGGTGTTAGTTCTCTGGGGTATTTGATTTTAGGATCAAATATCGGCTCACGCCAAGGCGTCGAGCGATCTAAAGCAGTTCTTCTTGCGCAAGAAGGTATCGAGGCGGCGCGATCCATTCGCGATAGCGGTTTTAGCAATTTAACAATTGGAGATCACGGACTTAGATTATCCCCTCTCAATCAATGGGAATTTTTCGGGACATCTGATTTCACAGATACCTATTATGAAAGAGTTGTCAGTGTTGAAAGCGTAGGGCCGGCCAGAAGAAAGGCAACCTCCAAGGTTACCTGGCAATTTAGCGGAGCGAGACTTAACACCGTTGAAGTGATCTCGTATTTAGTTGACTTTGTTCAGAGGTTAATTTTTGATATCTCACAAACAGATTTTCTCGCTCTCAGCAGGAATAGCTTACAAGCAACAAGCGATATAGACGGTGAAGTAAAACTTGCTTTTCTTGGAAATTGGACAAACGCTACGGTCTTTGCAACTTCCGCGGTAGATGGACTGGGGGCTAATGATATTGACGTATCTAATCCATCTGCCCTCTATGTTGCAACTAACAATAGCGCAAGCGGAGAGGAGTTTACGGTCTTTGACATTTCTAATATTTCCGGCCTTGAGGCAGGGAATACTCCCGGCACAGGGGTGATTCCAGAGATTGGCTCTGTTGAGATCGCCAGTAATGTTAATGCTGTATCTGTCTATCGTGGCTATGCTTACCTTGCGACTGACGATAGCGCCGGGGAGTTAAAAGTAGTGCGTCTTTCAGACTACACCATTGTCAATTCTTACAACACTCCGACAGCGGCCTTAGCGATTGCGACAACAAATAACGTCGCATATGTTGGCACCAGTATCAATGGCAGCGGTTCAGAATTTTATGCGCTAAATATCTCATCTCCGGAATCTCCTCTTCCACAACTGGGTTCGACAGAGATTGCTAGCAATGTTTTTGGTATTGCGGCGAGCGCCAGCAGGGCTTATTTGGCGACAGCACACGATAGTAAAGAACTTTTTGTTCTGGACCTGTCTTCTTTTAGTGAACTCGTAAGTTCTACACAGGATCTTGCTGGCACCGCTGACGCCACGGCTGTATTTGTAGACGGCAGTGTTGTCTACATAAGTCGCCTTAATTCAGCCGATCCGGAATTTTATATTTTTAATCTTCCGCTAATGACGCTGGCCGGTCGGGCCGAAGTATCCGGCAATGTCAATGACGTTTCTATAAACAATGCGAGGGCGTATCTTGCAACAAGTCTTGATGATAGAGAGTTGGTCGTGCTTGATCTTACAGCTTGTTTACCATTATGTCCGGAGGCAGGCTTTGCAGATTTAAACACTGCAAGCGACGCTTCGGCAGTATATTTTTTGGGCGCTTATGTTTATTTGGCAACAGCGAATGACTTGCTGGAGATATCAGCCGTAAAAGGGGGTAATACTGGGGGGGCGGTAACTCCTGCTTTGGCAAGCTCATTGAACACATTTAATATATATAACGCCAATGATGTTTTTATAAGAGATAACTATGCCTATCTTGTTACTGACGATAACACAAATGTCAATGAAGCGGAATTTTATCTCATAGATATTACAGATCCAAACAACCCGCAATCTTTGCCTTTGCAGCGATTAAATATCGGCGCTAGCGTCAACAGCGTTTATGTTGAAGGAAATTATGCTTACTTAGCCACAAGCGATGATGCCAAAGAACTTTTGGTAGTTGACGTTACCGATAAAAATAATCCCTCAGTCATTAATACTGGAGCGTGCACTGGTGGAAATGGCTGTTATAACGTCTTGGGTACTGCCGACGGTCTTGCGGTTTTTGCAAAAAATATCGGCGGGGTTACATATGTTTATCTTGGGGTGAAAAATAGCGCAAGTGAAGAATTTTACGTTTTGAATGCGGCTAATCCTTTGGCTATATCCTTAGCGAACGACCCCAATTCAAAATTCGAAGCAGGCGCGGACGTTAACGATATTCGCGTAAATTCCGATGGAACAAATGCTTATTTAGCTACCGCAAATCCAGCGGAAGAAGTAATGCTGCTGGATCTCACAAACCTCGCCGCTATTGCCAGGGCGTATTTTTATGATACTGCCGGAACGGCGCTGGGCCTTGCTTACGATGGAACGAGCAAGGTTTATGTTGCATCTGAAGACGCTGCGGCAAGCGCCGATCTTTATGAGCTTGCAGTCACTGGCGGCGGAGGCCCGACAGAAGATTGGTCCTCGCCTACGCTGACGAGCTTCTACAATACAGGCGATGCCGCCAATGCCAACGCTGTTTTTATAGAAAACAATTACGCCTATCTTGCCTTTGACGCATCTGGCGCCGCACAGTTTGAGATTGTTGATATCGCAGATCCGGCAACTCCCCAACCCGTTTCAGGCAGTACGTTGTCGCTTGGAAGCACCGTCAATGACATTTATGTTGCAGGAAGCTACGCCTTCCTTGCGACGGCCGATGACAGCAGAGAACTTATTGCAGTTAATGTAGCTATTCCTTCTAGCCCTTCCCTAGTCACTGAATATAACGCAGACGAGTCCTGGGATGGCCTTTCCGTTTTTGCCATGACCACTACTCCGAATATAATCACTGTTTATCTTGGCACGCAGTTGAACAGCGGCCCGCCGACTGATCGCGAATTTTATCTACTTGAATTTGATACAGTCAGCAACGTATTCACCTTCAAGGATTCTTACAATGCTGAAGCGAATGTATATGATATAAAAATAAGGCCAAGCGGCGGGTTTGCTTACTTGGCGACTGGCTTTGCCACGAAAGAATTTATCATTTTGAACGTTTCTAATCCTTTGGATATTCAAGAAGCGGACTCTTATGATTTGCCGGCAAACGCCAAGGGTGTTGATTATAACTCCGGCAATGCCTATGTCGTTACGGATAACAGTTCCATCGCCAATGATTTTTATGTGATGGATGTTACAGCCGGCGGCGCGCTGGAAGAGACCTGGTCGCCAAGCTCTCTTAAATCCTCTTACGATGCCATCTCATCGGCAAACGCCAAAACTATTTTTGCGGCAGGTAACTATGCTTTTCTTGGTCTTGAGTCTGGCGGCGATAAGCAGTTTCACATTATAGATATTGGCAACCCGAATAATCCAGTCGCGCCGCCTAGTCAAAGCTCTTTAGTTTTGGGAAGCGATGACGTGAATGATGTTTTTGCGGAGGGAAATTATGCCTTTCTTGCGACAGCCGAAGACACTATGGAACTTCAGGTCGTGGATATTGCAAGCGCAAACAGGGTGGCAGAGTTTAACGCAGACGAGGCATTGGACGGCCTTTCCGTTTTTGCCATAACCACTGCTCCGAATATAATCACTGTTTATCTTGGCACGAAAAAAAACGGCGGATCCGGCGATGCGGAGTTTTATGTATTAAAATTTGATACAAGCACTACAGAATTTACAACCCCTCCCGGCGTGCCCCTCGGCTCATTTAATTTAGACGGTAATATTAATGACATCTATGCTAGTGTTGATGCCGCAAGCACTTTTGCTTATTTGGCAACCAGCCGCAACAGCGGCGAGTTTGTGATTTTAGATGCATCTAATGTTTTGGATATTCAAGAGATAGATTCTTATGATACGCCGGGAGATATTGATGCTACAGGCCTAGACTATGACCCTGGCGCTCAATATATTCATTTGACTACTTTAAATAATGGCGCGGCTGAAGATTTTTTTGTGCTGGATGTAAAAACCGGCGGCGCCCCTGCGCCAAGCTGGGTCAATCCGACGCTAAATGGTTTTTATGATACTGCGGCAGACCCTACCAATGCAAACGCAGTGTTTGTCTCTGGGAATTACGCCTATCTTGTCACAGCGGAAGGCGGCGATAAGCAGTTTCATGTCGTCAATATCTCTAATCCATCCAATCCATCTATTGAAGGAACTGCTGGAATCGCCGGGGATGTCAATGATATTTATGTTTTAGAAAACTTTGCCTTTTTGGCGACGAGCGATGACGGGAAAGAATTAGTGGTTATGAATGTTTCAGCAAAAAATAGCCCAAACAAAGTGCTTGAGTTGGATGTCGAAGATAATTCTGACGGGCTGGCAATTTTTGCGACGAGCGGCGCGCCGCCTCCCTATGACGCGATTGTGTATCTGGGGACCCGCAACAACGGCGGTCCGCCTCCCAGTAATCGTGAATTCTATATTTATTATTATGATTTTGAAAATACAGGGAACATCACGTTGGCCTCGGTTGGTCCTCCCTCGACCTACGATGTCGGTACGCATGTCTATGATATTTACATGCAGGGCAGTTATGCCTATCTTGCGACGAATAATTCAGCAAGGGAAATAGTTGCCCTAAATATCTCTAATCCGGCCAGTATTACAGAGGCGTGGTCAGATGATACAGCAGGCAGTGCAGGCGCGCGCGGGATTTATTATGCGAGCGATACGGTTTATTTAGTTACAAATAATGACACGACCAACCCGGACTTTTTTGCATATGATGTCAGCGCGGGGCTTCCTCCGCCTCCGCCGCAATCTCTTGATTTAAATACGGACAATACCGGCGTGGCGGTCGCTAGCGGCAAAGCATTTGTCTCCACAAGAACATCGAGCGAGGGATTGACAGTGGTTGATTTGGCAACTTTTGCTGAATTGGGAACTTTTAATACGCAGGCAAGAGCCGCTGGCCTAATCACAAATGGCGATTATGTTTATTTAGCCACAGAGCATGATACAAAGGAACTCGAGATAGTGCAAGCAGGGACCGTTTTTTCACCGTTTATTGCTGAAGTCGGCAAGCGCAACTTGAACAGCGACAATACCAATGTGTCAATCTTTGGCGTTAGGGCTTTCGTGTCAACACGCAGTGACCCCCAGCTTAGAATATTAAATATAAACCCGGCAGATATTGGCACAGTAAGCTATTTGGGCGACGTGGGCAGTTTTTCAGCTGGCGCTACGGCCAATGATGTTTTCTTTTACAACGGCTTTGCCTATTTAGCCACAGAGCATGACAGCGCGGAAATGCAGATAGTGCAGCCGGGCAGTACAGCGCCCTCCGACCTCATCGCTTCGGTCTATTCTGCGAACTTAAACAGCGACAACAACGATGTCTTTTTCGGCAATAATTTTGCCTTTGTGGCAACAGAGCTTGCCCAAGAAGGCGGTGCCGGACCTTTTTATGGATTAACAATCGTTGATGTCTCTGCCCCCGCGACTTCTTTGCCGGAAGTCGGGCATTTTGATACTGGATCTTTGGGGCACAGTAATGGAGTTTTTCGCAACGGAAACTATGTGTATATAGCTAATGAAAATGACTCTAGGGAGTTGCAGATTATTGAACCGTCAACGGCCCCTGGCGGAGGGTTTACGTTTAATTACATCCAATCAGCGAATCTGGGAAGCGACAACACCGACGTTTTTCTATCTGGCAGCAATGCTTATATATCTACTCGCACATCCGCGGAGCAGATGACAGTCGTGCGGCTTTCTGATTTTATAGAATTGCACCACTTCGACACTATAGATTCAGCAAATGCGCTTTGGTATGCCGGCAATTATGTTTACTTGGCTAATAACAAAGATGATATGGAACTGCAAATCCTTGAGTTTGCGCCAACCGCCGGGGGGGGGAGTTATGCCCAAGCAGGATGGCTTACCTCCTCGTCGTATGACAGCGGCAGCGGCCTGACTTTATGGGAGGCAATATCTTGGTCGCCCGGAGGCGTGGGTGAATTGAAATTTAAACTGCGCACTGCTTCTACTGTAGCTGGACTTACAACCGCCACATGGATTGGTCGAGATGGGACAGAAAATACATTTTACACTGTTCCTGGAGGCGAAACGATCGTTACTGATCCTGGAGCTTCGGGTGTTCGGTGGCTCCAGTATAAGGGGTATTTTTCAGGCAACCTAGTGGATACACCCATCCTAGACGATATCACAATAACTTACGATTAACTTATTAGTAGATGGATTGTCCCCCCATTCAATCTTAAGCGTCCGATGAATAACACAATACTTAACAACTTACGTTTCAGGATGAATGAAGGATTTTCTTTAGTAGAATTTTTAATCTATATCGGCATTGTTGCTGTAGCGCTTACAGTTATCGGCAATTTTGCCTTTCACACTATTTGGGGAAAAGCGCGTGTTGCTTCAATGGACGAGGTTAGTCAGAATGCCAGGTTCGCGTTGGATAGGATCGCACTTGCTGTTCGCAACGCTCAAGCTATCAACAGCCCAGCGCCCGGCACCTCTGCTCCCGCGCTTTCCCTCGAAACATTAGATCCCCTGGATAATCCAACGGTATTTGATCTATCCAGCAGCGTTTTAAGAATAACTGAAGCAACAGATCCTCCAGTTAATTTAACTTCAAGCATCGTTGCGGTAACTAGCCTTCAATTCTCTAACGTATCTTATCCAGCGACACCTGGTACAATTAGAGTTAGCATCACTGTTCGGTTTAACAATCAATCAAACCGCGAAGAATTTAACTTCCAAGAAACATTTCATAATACAGCTAATGTAAGAAGGAGATGACTGCACAAAAAGGTTTTATTGTCTTAACCGCAGTAATTACGATTATGGCTGTTGTTTTGTTGGTGGGCATGAGTACTGTCTTGCGGTCAATCAGCGAAACAGATATGTCAGCAAACGAGGAGCTTGCAACACGGGTTCTTGGTCTTGCTAATACATGCGGCGAGCTTGGGCTTATTAAATTAAGAAACAACTTCAGTTATTCTGGAGATGAGGATATAATAGTACAAGGAAGTGATTCATGTCATATCTACCCTACCGAAGGAACCCCGGGTTCAAATACTAATCGAGGGGTAAAGGCGGACGCTCGAATCAAGGGTTATACACGGCGAATTTCCGTTGATATAGGCCAGCTCAACCCTTTGATTATTAATTCTTGGCAAGAGGTAGCTAATTTTTAACTAACATTAAAGATCATCCAAACTAGTTATGGTTAATTTTTTAAAAAAAAGAAATGTTGTCGGCATTGATATAAGCGATCATTCAATCGAAGTGTTACAAATGCAAAAAGGGGCGGAGGTTTTAGCGTATGGAAGAACAATCTTGGACGCTGGGATAGTTGAGGGCGGAACGATCATGCAAAAAGATAAACTGGTTTCCGCACTTCGCGAAGTGTTAAGATCTACCAAGCCCGTCAATCTTCAGCCAAGCATAGATCCACTGGAAGTTATTCTAAGCATTCCAGAATCGCATACTTTCTTTCAGTACTATGAGTTTCCAGGAATAGTAAAGGATCACGAATTAGAGAGTAAAATTTTATCCGAGGCAACAAAAGCAATCCCATTACACCCTAAGGAAATGTACTGGGACTTTATAAAACTCAAGAGCAGAACGCAGGAAAAAAAACTCGTTAAAAAAACAACTGGAGGAGCGCCATCCCTACTTAAAATCTCGCTTACTCAAAACAAAGAAGGGACCATAACTGCTGTGCTGTACGTTGCAGCTCCGAAGATTATAGTTGATGACTATATAAGGGTTATGCACGCAGCGCGGCTCAAAGTAATCGCGATTGATGCTGAAATACTCGGCCTCGGGCGCGCGCTTATTTTCGCAAATTCTAGCGATGCCAAAGACACAGAAACAACGATGTTAGTTGATGTAGGAGCCTGGAGCACAGCTATTGGATTTTTTGATAACAGCGGAACCCTGCACTTTTCTGCTAACGTACCGATTGGCGGGAATACCCTAAGCAAAGCAATTGCTGAAAAACTTAATATTTCTTTCCCAGATGCAGAGGATATGAAGAAAGAATTCGGATTGAAACCAAGTCCTGATAATAAAATTCTTCCTATTGTCGAACCATCTATTAAGCAACTGGGTTATGAAATAAAAATGCTAAAAGATTATTACACCGCTAAAAATAAAACAGAAGTAGCATCAGTCATTCTTGCCGGCGGCTCTTCCAATCTTATGGGATTAGATGGGTATTTCAAGAGTCTAATCGGGATCAATGTGGAGATAGGAAATCCACTGTCGCATCTGAAAGAATCACATAAATTACCCGGCGACTTGCCGCCAATCCTGTTTTCCAATGCAATTGGTCTTGCCCTGCGCGCCCTGGATCAAGATCCAGTAAACGCCGGTATCAATCTTCTCCCCAAAGAAGGCTATAAGGCCATCGTGCAAATGCCAATCGAACAAAAAGTAACAGACATCACAAGTGGTCCGATTATTCCATCGCGGCAAATTACTCCCCAAACCATCTCTGAAGCCCTCCCTGCAGAGAGGGGTCGCCATCTTAATTTTGCAGAATTTTTTGGAACTTTCGTATTTGCCCTAGGATTTCTTGTTGTTGCAGTAGGTTTTTTGGCCGTAGTTGTGTACAAGTATATTTTACAAGAAGGAGGCATAACAATAATTACCCAACAGCAAAAATTTGAAACCTATACTCCGCCCGAGAACGCTCCTCCAACCCAATCCACCACCATTCCACCAGAAAAGGATATAGCCCAAGAACAGAATTTATCCACAGATGAAACATTGCCGCAGGATGCAGAAAATAATATAATAGAGGAAAGTGCAGTTAATGAAGTCGTTATAAATGAAACTCCAACGGGCTGGCTCAACGTCCGAGAAGATGCCGGGACCAATTATCCAGTTATTGGCCGAGTAAATCCGGGAGAGACTTATCCACTTTTGGAAGAAAACAAAGGATGGTTTAGGATAAAGCTAAACGACAGCAATGATGGGTGGATCCTCGCACAATATGCAACAAAACGCGAATAACTTTTAGCAGTCTAGTCGATAATATTAAAAAGGTCGCCATTTTCGTTTTCGCTTATACTAGAACTATGGCGAAGCGTGATGGCCATTACAACTTATATGTTGACATTATTATGCAAAGCGATGAAGCGAACTCATCGAGCCGGCTTTACGCTTATTGAGGTCCTAATCGTTATCGCTATTATCGCTATCTTAGCGGCTGTAGTTATAGTAGCTATTAACCCTGGCCGACAATTTAAACAAGCCAACAACTCCACAAGATGGAGTCATGCCAACACGATTTTGGATGCAACACACCAACATATGGTCGATAACAGGGGCATACCACCATCCGTCATAACCACAACACCGACCGAGATTTGCAAGGAAGGAGGGGTTTGCACCGGACTAATTGATCTTAGCGTATTGACTGCCGGACAGCGCTATATGGTTAACATGCCAAGCGACCCGGTGGCCGCAACGTCCAGACTAGAATGGACAGGCACTGCTTATATTAATTCCGCTGATCCAGCTTATACACTTAGTACGACTAACGGCACTGGTTATAAAATTTCTAAAACAGCATTCGACAGAATAATTGTTACAGCTCCGGTTACCGAACTTCTTAATGAAACTCCTCCATATAACGGCGGCATTCCGATTGAAGTGAGGAGATAATGCGAAAAGGCTTTAGTACTCTTAAACAAATACCGTCTGCTCAACGCAGACGGTATTTGTTTGTCATTTTCTCCCTCCGCTAATCAAACTCCATCGCCAGCTTGTGCCACAGGCCGAACTCGCAGGAAGCACCCCCGTTGGCGCCTTTGGCGTGTTCTTGCGGCAAGTCGCCATTCAGCAAATCAACGGCATCTTGAAACATCTTTTTGATGCGTTCTATGTTTGTCTCTATTCGCACCGGTTTTACTTCAAACTCCACAACTCCGCCTTCTTTGACTTCGTTCGGATAATAATAGACAAGATAAGCATGATCGCCTGTTCTGTAACCATTTTCGGCAAGTAGTAACGTGTAAGCATCAAGCTGATGCTGGTAATACTCCTCGCTTGCCCCTTCCTGCGGCGGAAAACCCCGCGTCTTGTAATCTAAGGGCATATAGTATTTTTTGTAATTTGGGCTTTGTTTTTTTAATTTTTTCACTAAACAATCATCAAGCGCCCCAAATAAAACCGCGTCGCGCTCCTTGTCGTGATACTGAAGACCACTGCGCCAGTTGCGCCATCTGTTTAGAAGCGGCATATCGTCCATTAAAACGCCGTCTATCTTGCCGTCCAACTCCGGGGGCAAAGCGCCACGGTATTTATCAAAATATTTTTTTATAACAATATCCATTCCGCTCGGCAAAGACGGAAAAATTCCTCGTGGCCGCGCGATTTTTTGATTCAGCTGCAGCCAGAAACAACGAGGGCATTCTTTGTATAAGCTTAGAGTGCTGGGGGAGAGACGTATCATTACAAATTAGGTTAATTAGGTTAATTAGAAATTTATAGCCTGTATATCATATCCTTGCGTTCGATCACAATCTCCCATCTATTTCTCTTAGCAACTTGATATAATTTACGATTGGGATTAAACGCGATTGGCCGCGAGACCATTTTGAGCATCGGTATATCGCTTTCGGTGTCGCCCGCACCGATCGATCCATTGAGAGTAAGACTCTCTTTTGCAATTGCTCGTTCAAGAATCTTCCCTTTGTCCTTAATCAAATCCTCATATTCAACATTACCCGTAAAAATACCGCTATTATCAACCTCATACATCATAGCATAAACTTTATTGAATCCCCACTCGCGGCAGAATGGCTCAACAACATGATAGGGCGAGTGCGAAATTGCAAGAAGAAAATGCGTCTTCGCTAATTTTTTTACTAAATCTCGTGTAAAAGTATAGACTCTGTTCTTGTGAAAGATCATCAGGCGGTCGGAGATATCCAAAGCATCGGATAACTTAACCCCTTTAATGCAATCGCCATAAGCTTGGACTACTTTGTCTATATAATCCGCATAAGAGCCATTCCTATCCAGCCAGCGCTGATATTCTTCGGTAAATAAAGCGCGCGCCTGATATGGAAACAGGCCCTCCTCTATAAATTTTTCCACTAGCTCTATCAAAAGACTTGAACGAAATATCGTGCCATCTATATCAAAGACGGCAAATTTTCTACAATTATTCATCCTTGTATTCTAAATAAAAAATCGAGTTATTTCAATAGCTCGATTTTGTCTGCCGCAGTTTGTCGCACAGATAGTAAAATTTTGTTGTGAGCTTCAGTATTTCACTGCTTTCTTCAACATCGCGCACAAGGTCTTTGGGAATTACGCGCATGCCATGCAGAGCGCCGACAAGCGAACCGACGATCGCGGCATTGGAGTCAGTATCGCCGCCGGCATTAACGGCGTCGAAAACTGCATTGAACGAATCCTGAATGTCGTAATTCAAGCAGCCCCTTGTAAAGATTGCATAGGAAAGCCCAAAAGAATTGTGCGCATAAGACGTGCCGCCGCCGAACCAAGCGGCAATTGTCTCCAACTCCGCAGTGCCAAGACGCCCGTTGACCCCGTATTGTATAATCCGGCTAATCTGATCAGAAATCCTGTCCTCCCATGACGGAAGCTGTTCTTCCACCTCAACAGCAACTTTATACAAGAAGTACAAAAATGTCGGCACATGAATGGGCCGCTCGTTATGGCCGGCTAAGCTCGCAATTGCGAACGCATGCACTACGCCACCGACTATAGCCGGAGTGCCAAGATGAGTCATTTTTGCCAACCTTACGCACTCTTCCATAAATTTCTTTGGGCTTGCCCAAAGCACACTGCGCAACAGCGCATACGGCGCTATCTTCATCATTACGCCATTTCCGGCTCCATTTGGACTACCCGATTCTGACCAATGCGCACCTTTTGCAAGATTTTTACAAGCCTTCCTGGTAGAAGGGCCCCAACCCCTGCCCTTGGCATTGCGAAAGGCCGTCTTATGACATTCGGCTATTATATCCATATCAAAAGAACAATCTGATTTAATAAACGCTTCCATTAACGCCAAAGTAAGCTGGGTATCATCGCTCCAGGTTCCGGGGTTATAACGTTCACCGGTAGAATGGTTGTGAAACCGCTCGTACTTTTCTATCCGCTTAAACTTATTTCTTATCTCGCAGGCATTCATCGTCTCAACCGGCCTCCCTAAAGCATCGCCTATAGCCACGCCGTATATACAGCCAAGAAATTTATCAAGGTTCATCGGACCTCCTCCATGCTTACTGCGTAATGATGACACTATACCTCCTATTTATCCCCTTGCCCTACAAGCACAGAAATGTTCCGAATAGACGAACTTAGTATAAGCTGGTACTCTTCGCAATCGTACTTATTCCCGCTTTGAGTAGTTATTGACTTTTCCTCTGCAGGCTCCATCAGCACGATAAATCCATTACGCGTTCCGAGTAGATACGCAATCGCACTGAAGATATCAGCTAAACGAGTGTTTCCATTCTTGAGCTGGCGACGATCCTTTATAGGTATGAATAGTTCGACTGTTTTTGTTGCTGTTCCGAAATAACAACCTGCCCAGCCATCCCAGACAAATATAGCAGAGGTAAGCGCAAATACTTTGTATCTCCCATGCTCTAATGTTACCTCAAGAAACACTTTATCTAAATCCAGAAACCTTTTCGTGTTCACCAATTCCTCCTTCGTTTCAATGCTCTAATGGGCCTATTCAAATAGTACACAACTACCAAAATAACGCAAGGTCAATCTCTATGAAGACTTATTTCACAAAAGAGAAAATTTTACATAGCCCCAATGAGGACGCAATGCGAACTTTTGTGGTGGGGCTACTGGAGAAGTTGAGGAATTATACTGTGCCGAGTTTTGAGATATAAAAAAGGCGAGGATTACTCGCCATAAGTTTGTTACCGAAAAAAGAACTTCCACTCCCTTGTCCATCCCGAGGGAAATCTGTCTGTGATAAAGACTGCTTCTTCGTTTTCGTAAAAATGTACACCGTCCAGAAGTATTGATGATTCAAAGGGCTCATGCCCATAGGATTCACGCTCTCCAGCTCGCAGTACCAACTTTTCGCCTTCTATTGTTAAAGACTGCACCACCCCCCCATCTCTGCCACCTTCCTTTGTCTATCCCAAAATTACGCACCAGCCTTCCGACTAGTTGCCCTTCCTCGCAAGCTTTAACGACCTTCTCTCTCATTTCCGCCCTTATTCCTGCCACTTCTTTATCTACGTCCATTAGTCTTTCACCTCCTTTGAGATTATCCTAATTAAAGCATATTTATCAATTAGTACAAGTAGTGCAAGGATAAATCCTGTCTAGATAACTTCACACAACTCTAGAAATAGTAGCCCCGACGGGATTCGCCCGGTCATGCGACCGGGCGGGGGGGTCGAATGACCCCCCCGCCCCCCCCGAACCTAGTAGCGTATACTGAGATTGGCACGAACCTTTTTTGAAGAAAATTTCTGATTGCGGAACGGACAAAAAAATGGTGGGGGGAAATGAATGCCCGCCCCGCCCTCGCTTCGGAAAAATTCGCGCCGATAATTGTGAAAACAAATACAAGTAAATAATAACTGAAAGAATTTGTTTTCGCAAAGATTTGTTCTTTGATATTTTGAAAAAGAAAAAGGGCTCCGCGTGAACTGCTTCACGCGGAGCCCAGGACAGCTTAGTCCTTCTTCAGCGCAGTGGCGGTGTTTGCCGCCGTCTTGCTGGTGTTGATCATCTTCTTGAGACACGCCAACAGGCCATAATCGCGAATGTGATACGCCGTGAACCACTCGCAGCGAACTTCGCGAAAACCAGCCCGCTTGAGCCTCTTCTCGATTCCACGCAGATGCTCGGCGCCCCAGATGGTTGCGACATTGCCCTCTACAAGATGTTCGTTGATGCCGCGAACCGCCTCTTCATTGCGAGCTTCGAGGATGAACTTTTTCGCCAACCTCTTATCTCTCGAGAAGAAAACAAGAGCACCAACGATTACGACTATGGGAACGAATCGACTAAACAACTTGTTGACGAACCATCGAACGAACAGTTGCGCCGATTCGTCACCAAACAAATCATTGAAGTCTCTCTCTTTCTTCAGGAGACGAATATCGTGTTGGGCAAATGACCTAATGAGGTCATACAATCGCATGTCGGTATTAACCCAACTGGAGTCGTAGGCCAATCCTTCCTTCTGATACTGAAGCGACATTATCTCACCGATCTTGCGCGCCACCCCGAAGATGTGGTCTAAGTATCTTGCGACACTCCGCTCTTTTTCGGTGAGAGCTTGTTCCTCTTGCGGAGAAAGTTTACCCATGCCTTCAAAGAGAATCTTGTGACCGGATAACGATTCGATGAGTCGCTGAAGCGCAGTGAAGTACTCCGGTTCGGCGAAATGGATTGTTGCGATGAAGACGATTTGCCTCTTGGTTTCGGGATGTTCATAGAACACCACTGGCGTTTCGATATTCCCGCCGGTGTTACGAATTCCTTTGATGCCAATGAGATTGATCGTCCATGCGAACAATCGCCAAAGCGGATATAGGAGCAGGCCGAGCAAAATCAGTACGGCCGCAAAAAGCACAAACAGACATTTCAGAAGTCCCATCTTTTTCTTTTTCATTCGTTACTCTCCTTTCAAGGTTTTGTTGTCAAGGAACCCCCACCCACTTCCGCAAATCAATCCGAACGCCTGTAGCCTTTATCCGTAAACGTTTTCAAGGCTTTTGCGATTTATCGAAACCGATAAAAATGCGCTTGTACACTGCATTTTTCCGGCATCGCCAGTCCGAAAAGCTGTTAACCCCCTTTCTTATTTGAATTTTCCAAGTGTTCGGATTGAGCCCGTGTGGCGGGCCATGCTAATGTACGTTTGAAGTGCACCACCTCATAGTAAAATAGATTTATGAGGTAC